>CAYRDE010000001.1:0-66552 GCA_964422935.1 uncultured Oscillospiraceae bacterium
AGACACCTTCATTAATCCCGATTTGTCGAGCCATTTTTCATTCTCATAATTCTGCGATAAAAACAAAAACTAGACACCCGCTTCGATACGCATTGTATCAAAATTGGTGTCCAGTTATGGTACGCCAGAAGGGACTCGAACCCCCGACCTACTGATTCGTAGGCGTTTTAAATGAAGTGAATAAACCATATTTGTTGCGGGATGTTATTATTTTTACGGAAACTCAATATTTATAGTTTCGTAAAATTAAGAAAAATCATATGTGATTATTTAATTAACAACAAATCTGTAACACAGTCACCCGATTTTCACGGATTCAATTCCTTCCAGAATGTCGTCCTTATCCAGATGCGTGTAGTATTTGTCTGTGGTCTGTAGGCTGGCATGGCCTAACATCCTGCGTAGGGTCTGTGGGTCTACCCCGGATCGTTTTGCCAGCGTTGCAAATGTGTGGCGGCAGTCGTATGGCGTGAATTTTTCTCCGACTTCCTTAACCAGGGACTTGAACTCCCGCTTCGCAAAGTTATTGTAATCTTTATTCCCTGCATACCCGTCTATCAAATTCTCAACACCCTTCAATTTTGCAGCGGTGAGAATTTTTTTGTATGACCTCTGCCCAATTTTGGCAACGGCTATGATCCGGTTCCGTCCGGCCTGTGTCTTACTTCCACCGATGAAGTATGTGTCCTGGCAGTTCTCAACCTTTGCATGAAATAACTCATTCGGTCGGCATCCGGTAGCCAGAAGGATGAGCACAATATCCGCCGCATTGCTGGTTGACTTCTGAATTTTCTGTATGGTTTCCGGTGACAGGACGATACCCTCTGACTTCTGGGCGGCAACTGTGGTGACAAAACGAGAATAGTCCGTGCTTATGATTTCCTCCCGGATTGCCCACGACGAGAGCTGCCCAAACAGATTGATGCACTTCTGACAGGAAGATTTTGACATATTCTGACCTTCAAGGTCGATAATGATTTCCTGGAAATCCGATGTGCGCAGGGAGCGGTACTTCTTATCGTGCAGCTTCTCGCAATGCTTGTATGCCCAGGCATAGCTATTCATTGCGGATGTTCCTATTTCCCGCTGATGCTCTGGTTTCCATTTCTCATAGATCTGGGTGAATGTGAGATTGAACTTCTCGTTCACGTCCACGTCCGTAAGCCGCTCCAAGGCTTTCTGGGCTTCTCCCCGGGTTGCATAGGCTCCAATGAACACATCGTTCTTTCTTGCCGCCCATGGCTTTGTGCGGTTTCCTGAGAGCTTGCATATTGTACCGGTTCCGTTTGCCCGTTTCTTGTGTTTCCGTGGCTCTGTGTCCTGCCTTGCGCCGCAGGAGGGGCAGAATTTCGCCCCGTCAGGAAGTTCAGATTTACATTTCCGGCATTTCATTTTTCCCCTTGCCTTTCCGGGGCTTTTCTGGTATGATAAATGCGCAGAATGCCCCTATGTTGTGGTGATGTATTGGTTTTCTGTGCCGCCCTTCCGGTGCTGGTAACGCCGGAAGGGCATTTCCTTTTATACTTAATTAGTCCAAAATAACGGACAGTTTAATTGACTTTCTTTTTATGGTGTGGTATAATTGTCAAAACAGGAACGGAGGTATCACATGGAAAAATTGTTTCATCCTTACATGAGCGAGATGAACCTGAGCGAACGAGACCCGGATATGCTGAAGCTCTGCGCCGGGATTCTGCATGACCTCGGCTGGTATGCCCAGCAGGGGATGATCGACAACGCATTTGGATACCTTCGGCTCATGTCTCAGCAAATGCCGGATGGTTTCCTCATGGCATGCGCCAATGGATTGGATGCAATTCAGGGTGTTTTGAAGAAAAAAGGTTCTGAGCTTCCTGCCGACACGATTCACATGTTGTGGAATCACAGTAAAGCTCGCACCCCCTGAAATCAGCAATTACCCCGTTCTCCAATGTGGTATACCTTATGTACACGGTATCCGGGCGATAATACTCCAGGCATTCCACCTGCAAAGCGGAATCTTTCGTCTCATACATAAAATCCCTTCTTTCTTTGCCTCACCTGCTCCCGGGTGAGGCAATTTTTTATTGACACGCTGGTTATAACACGATAAAATAAATGAGCAGCATATTATTAATTACAAATTACAATCTCCCCAAAGATTGCGACTGCTGCACCGCCGCTTCGACGCTCCCCCGCCGAGGCGGCGGATTTCTATTTAAAAATCGTCAGAATCTATCGACTCCAGAGACAAGTTTCCATCAGATACTTCGTAAAGCGTATATTCAAATGTGTATTCGTAGAAGATGAGTGGCTGAGAATCTTTTGAGAAATAGGTATTCTCCCCAAAATTATTTTCCCAACCGTACCAGTCGGTGCCTTCCGCAAAGTAGGCATAAAGCTCCGAAGGGAGAACGCTAACGGTTACGGTATCTCCAGCCCGTACATAAAAGGACATGTAGGTAGTTCCCATTTTGGTTTTTAACTTTACAACGCAACTTCTGTCAGGCGATGCGTGAACAGTTAATTTAGAGCCTGCTTTTTCATTGTATTGTCTTCCTTCATGTATTGTTCCGCTTTTGGGCTCTGCAAACCTTTTCATCGTTGTTTCCGTCGGAAGAATATTAGAGTTTTCTTTTTGAAATACTGCATTGTTTCTGGGCCAGAATGCGAAGGCCAGGATAAGGCAAACAAGGATTACGGTTGTAAGAAGAATTACTGGGATTTTCCAACCTGTGGTGCCTTTGCTGGTTTGATCCTGCCTTGCCCCGCATTGTGAACAATACCTGGCATTGATTTCAATTTCTGATCCGCATGCGTTGCAGTATGCTTTCCCATCTGCCTTCTCTTTTGGCAAGACAGTGTTCAAGGCTTCTGTCTGCTTAGATAAAATTCTCTCTTTTGAAGCGCTTCCTCCAAAAACCATAATGAGTATGGACACGACGATTAAGTAAATGTACTGCGCATAGAACCAAAACATTGGTACACCGCTAACGGCACCGACGATACCTGCGTAAATCAGCATTGCACACCCCAATATTTCATAGGCGCCGCATAGATAATATCGAATCGCATGACTGGAAGGGTATATTTTATCCGAAAGAGAAACCAAAAAGTGCGGAAGCAGCATTGCGGAATAGATAACCAAGCTCAGGAAGACACCGCCGAACAGAAGAACCAGGATCACAATGGCTACAGTAGACTGCCTACCAAGCCAGTAATAAGCATACCTTCCCAGCTTCCATAACAGGTCTGCCAGAAACTGAATACCAAGCATCAATGCTATCGTACAGACCCATGCTACCGGGCGAAGCGCCCAGGATTTCTTTTTCTCCATCTTCCGATCTCCTTTTTCTAAAACGTTATTTCATTTTTAACCACTCTTCCGACGATGCGTATACTGGTATTTTTGGTATCGTAGATCTGGGGCTGGTGAATGGGGTTTGTGGACTGGGGCATGAGAGTGACAGTGGTTCCTGTTCGATAAAATCGTTTTACGGTTGCCTCATCTCCGTTGACCATAACAACAGCAATCTCCCCGTTCTCAACAATGTCCTGACGGCGAACGATTAAAACGTCACCATCGAAAATTCTGACGGCTGTCATGCTGTCACCTTCGACCCGAAGAGCAAAGTATTCCGCTCCGCCGTTCAGATCGGTGTAGGTGTACCCCTCAATATTTTCCTCTGCATACAAGGGAAGCCCGGCGCTGATGCGCCCTAAAATTGGAATGCGGTGGGTTGGGGTGTATGGCTGGATTTCTGGTGCAACATAATCTGGTTTTGGAATGTCCTCAATAGGCTCCATTGCTAAGGATAGCGGCATATCATCAGCCCTATTGCAAAGCTCGTGAATAGTTACTGACATACCGTCCGCTAATTTTTTTAATTGTGGCAATGCTGGTATGATGGGCTTCCCGGTGTTTGGGTTTATTCCCTTTTCTAAAATAGAGATATATCCGTTAGAAAGGTCACACTTGGCTGCAAATTGTCGTTGCGATAAACCGTGTTCCTTTCTATACTCTTTTATTATATCTTGGAGCTTCACTATATCACCTCCTTCTGTTAAATACATTTTACACCACGCAGTAAAAAAAGTCAATAATTTTGTGAAACGAATTTAACGTTTTGTATTGACAAATGGCTATGCACGGTGTATTATATGTGTAATCGGTTTAACACTCCGAGTAAAAAGAAAGGAGGATGGAGCTAAGTGGGGTACAAAATCAAGGAAATCCGTGAATCAAAGCATATGACACAGGATGAACTCGCTCAAAAAAGCGGAATCAGCCGAGTTACCATCTCAGCGATGGAAAATGGAGTCGAGAGAAATACTACCTCCAGAACGCTTGTGAAGTTAGCGGAAGCTCTTGGCGTAACAATCGACCAAATTTTTTTTACAGAAAGTGTTTAATAAAATAAACACTTCTATAGAGCGCACTATCTGGCAACCAGGGTAAAGAAAAACCGTCCATGCTTGGAACATGGACGATTCTCCGTAGGTTTTAGTCTCTTTCACAAGGCCCAGGTTGTTCCGGCTATGGTAGGCCGGGCCGGGCAGGTCTCCAAGCCCTGTCTTTTCCTTGTGAATGGTACACTTCGGCGACCTACACCACCGCTGTACCGGTTCGGCATTTCACGCTCCGTTTGGTAACGGGCGGGCGTTAGCCGGAGACACGGTGAAGCTGCATTATAGTCTTGAAGATGTCTTTCAAGACGCATCACCTCCACCTATTTTTTACATCCATAATTGCGTACGCTGGATGTAAAAACATTTTAACATACGTTGAAGTAAAATTCAACTCTTTTTCCTGGTTGTCAGATAGTGCGCTCTGCAAAACGAGAAACTCACAGAAAAGTAAAGCCCGGCCCCGCCTGTCTTAATATGTGGAAACGATTATCGTTCTCTGTAATTTATTACAGCGTCCCAAACATCGTCATCATTCAGCATCTTATAAACGCAATCCGGGCAAATGCACTCGTCATCCATCCCACGGCAATCACGAGGCGCTGACTCTCCGCACATGATACACGTACCGCACTCGTACACAACGCATTCTTCTTCAATGTATTTCAGCTCTCTGTTCAAACGCTCATTCTCGTTCAATAGGTAATCATAGTCCCAAAGTTTTCCGCTATAGTCTTCAAGCGTATCTTCCATATAGTTATTTTGATCTTCGATAGACGATAATTCACTTTTAAGCACATCTAATTCTTTTGCCTGGTCAGCATTCATCCATATGCAGCCTATGAACCCGATTAAAAGAATGATAGGAAGCGTAACCAAGAAACCGTTTTTATCCTGGAACGCTGTTCCAGTGCTAAACACAACAGGTTCTGTTGACTTTTTAGAAAGGAAATACAGGACAACATCCGAAAGAATGAGGAAGAAGAACATAAAAACATAGAGGATGGATAGGGCAAAAATAACAGGCAACATCCTGAAATCCATGAATTCGTATTTGCCAATTACGAATACAAGAAAAATCGAAACCAGTGCAGCCAGAATCTTTGACCATGTTTTAATGTTTATTTTTCTTTTCATAGCAATACCCCTTTTCTATTTTATTTCAACTCCGGAGGAAGTGAACACATGGAAGACACAACACGCCGAATTAGCCAAGCGGAATGGAGTGCATTCATTCTTCGCTCCCTGATCAGCTACCACGAGCGGTCACACATGAGCGTACTTATGAACGAGGACGGGACGGACTTCTGCGACAAGCAATCGAATTGCCCGGCGGCGAACCATGACGGATATCTGGTTGGGCTGAAATACGCTCTGTCTGTCGTGGAGGAAAAGACCAGGAAGTAAGGTGAATATGGCGCAGGGATTTGCTTTATTTCTTCTCAATGATTTTTTGGTATGCGGCTTTGTGGCAGGCTTCACACTGTACATTCCCCTTGTGCCAGTTGTGATCGCATCCGAAAAATTCTAAGTACCACTTTCCATCAATGCATCTTTCGTAGAAATGAACCTCTTCAACTGCGTCAATTACAGGACAAAACATTTTTATCGTATATGGAGTTTCGTTCATTGGCCCCCCGTTTCTCCCTGCGCCGTATTCAATCCAATCATATCACAGATAACCCAAAAAGCAACAAAATAATGGGCCGTTATCTCAAAAGGCAGAGAGGTTGGGTTCATAGGCCCCACGAATGCCGGTTCGAATCCGGTGCGGCCTACCATTACAAGGAGGTGAGGCGGAATACCTCAGATGTGCGCTTGATGTTGTGTCTCCGGGACCAGACTAAATCACGATTCTTAAAGGAAGGAGGGCAAAATGAAAAACCCAAGAATGACCCTGAAAGATGTCATGGAGGACATGAAAGACCGCGGCCTCCCGATGACGCTGAAAACCATTTCCGAGTGCCTGATCAGCGGTGCGCTTCCATTCGCCCACATCATCGGCACCGGTGACAGCGGTAGAACCACGTTCCTGATCTTCCGCCGGGACTACGAAAAATGGGCGGAAGAATATCTGGATTCTTACATGTAAATAAAGGAGGTAAACCATGTACGCACCAAAATATTTAAGAGCCGAGCCGATCAACGCTCAGGCGGTGGAGGATGCCCAGATTCTGGCCCTGTTCCAGAACAAGCGGGACAACGCCATGGCGGATGAGCTGAGTGCCATGTGTCGGCGGAACCCAAACCGAAATGCAGTTGCTTTCAAAATGGAAGCAGCTCCCGCAGAAGTCCCCGCCCAGCGGCAGGATACCACAATGCTGCTGGTGTCCGGGCTGATGATGGTGATTACCCTGGCGGTAAGTCTGGCCCAGGTGCTGGCATGAAAGATCAAGTGCCCGGCGAACAGGAAAAGCGGATACTCATGGAGAATGGCTTGAATCCAGATGGTTACTCTGTGATCCATAAAGAGGATGATGTGATCTATCTCCGGTGCTATAAGACTCGGGATGTGGTCGCTATCTATAAGGGTGACAGGCCATGGAAGTAAAAGAGCCGCCCCCGGAGCGGCAACTCCGATGGGCGGCAGGACAAATTGATACAATGCTATTTTAGCACAGAAGAAAGGAATTTGCAAGCATGGATATTGAGGACCCAATTATCACCAACATGGAGCGCACGGGCTATCCAGATGGTCTGGGCCGTCGGCTCCCCGTTTGTCCGGTCTGCGGTGCGGAGGCTGGAGAATTCTATAAGAACCACGATGGGCAGATTGTCGGATGCGATGAGTGCGTTGACATCGTCCCTTACTACGAAATGGAGGAATAGATCACGATGAGTGAGCAGACGGAATTGCAAACGATAGCCCCGGCGGCTCCCATGCTTGTGGTTCAGCTCCCCATTATCCAGGAGCGGCTGCGGGATATCCAGAAACAGGTCATGGAGCGGACAGCCTTGGCAAAGTCTCTGGTATGTTCTCCGGAGACGCTGCGGGATGTCAAGAAGGAACGAGCGGAGCTTCGGGCGGAGTTTGAAGCCCTGGAAGAACAGCGGAAAGCCGTTAAAAAAGCCATTATGGCGCCCTATGAGCGGTTCGATGTTACATATAAGGAATGTGTCTCTGATGCCTTTACCGAGGCGGACAACGTCATGCGGGACAAGATCGCCGCTGTGGAATCCGGCATCAAAAAGGAATGCGAGAACCGGATGTATGCGTTTTTTGAGGAGCTGAAAGCCCTGAACCATCTGGATTTCCTGCGGTGGGATCAAGCAATGGTCAAAGTGGATATGGCGTCCGCCCAGCAGAAGACCCCCAAGAAGCTGATGCGGCAAATCCAGGACTTTGTTGAGCGGGTGGCGGATGACGTGTCCGTGATTTCCGGGATGGAGAACGCCGGGGAAATTATGGTGGAATATAAGCGGTCCCTGAACGCCGCCGCGGCAATCCGCACGGTGCGGGAACGGCATGCGGCGATTGCGGCGGAGAATAACCGGTCAGTATCCAGGGCAGAGACCATCCAGCAGGAGGAAGAACGGGTCCGGCAGGTAGAAGAGGCGGCAAAGCCTCCGGTTTCTGCTCCGGTGGATAATGCGGAATATACGGCTGTGTTTACCGTTACCGCTTCCAGGGAGAAGCTTGTGAAGCTGAGAGAATTTATGAAACAGGAGGAAATCTATTATGAATGCAAGTAAAAACCCCTCCGCGATTGCGGAATTTGAGCAGAACCAGCCTGCGGCCCGGCGGGTCGGTGCGGAAATGATGGCAAGTCGGGAGGCCCAGGAGGTGCAGGTGGCTATGGTTGCGGCAAAGCGCTTCCCCAGAGATGAAATCACCGCATACAACAAGATCCTCAGCGACTGCCAGCGTAAGAGCCTTGCGGAAAAGGCCATGTACGAGTTTAAGCGGGGGACAAGCATTGTCACCGGTCCGTCTATCCATCTTGCCAAGGCAATTGCCCGGGGATGGGGCAATCTGGACAGCGGATTTAAGGTGCTGGAGCAGAGCGCGAAGGAGTCCACGGTCATGGCATACTGTTGGGACCTGGAAACCAACTACCGGGAGACCAAGGTTTTCACGGTGCAGCACGTCAGGGAAACCAAAAACGGTGCCTATCCGCTGACGGATTCCCGGGATATTTATGAGATGATTGCCAACCAGGCGGCCCGGCGGGAACGTTCCTGTATTCTCTCCGTGATCCCCAGCGATGTGGTGGACGCGGCGGTTGGGCAGTGCAATGTCACGCTGGCAGGCAATGGGAAAATGCCTATCCAGGACATGGTGCGGGTCCTGGTCGGCAAATTCCAGGAGCGGTATGGTGTGACGGCGGAAATGCTGGAGGGGTACATTGGATGCAAAAAAGAGGCGTTCAGCAACCAGAGTGTGGTCCGTCTGAAGAATGTGTACAACACGCTGGTGGACGGCAGCGCAAGCCCGGAACAGTATTTTGATATGTCCATGGCGGCACCGGAAAAGAAGCCATCTGAGGGAGGCACTGCGGCGCCAGATGCCGAGAAGCAGGGTGGAACGGATCGGGTGAGCCTGGATGACCTATGACATTATCTCCACCGGGAGCAAGGGAAACGCCGTTGTGATAAACGGGGATATCCTGATTGACTGCGGGGTTCCCTTTAGGATGCTTGAACCTGTAATGAAAGATCTACAGCTGGTACTCCTAACCCACAGGCATTGCGACCATTTTAAACGCTGGACGGTGAGGGCGCTAGCAAGGAAGCGCCCCACCCTCCGGTGGGGGTGCTGTGGATGGATGGTGTCCCCTCTGCTGGAATCCAGCGTGGATGCACGGGTGATTGACGTATATGAACCTGGGATTCCCAACGACTACATGGGGGATATTGGGAAGATTTCCCCAGAGACGCTTATACATAATGTCCCAAACTGTGGCTACCATATCCACTTCCCCAATGGCGAAACGCTTTTCTACGCCACGGACACGGCGACTCTGGAGGGCATTGTAGCCAAGAATTATGACCTTTACATGATCGAGGCCAATCACACAACGGAAGAAATTCAGGCGGCAATCCAGGGAAAGCAGGAATCCGGGGAATATTCCTACGAGTGGGCAGCGGCCCACAACCATCTGAGTCGGGAGCAGGCGGAAAAGTGGCTTTCAGAAAACGCTGGTCCGAATAGTCAGTATTTGTTTTTGCATCAACACAATGGAGGTGATCCGCATGGCGTGGATTGAATTGCACCAGGGTTTGCGGGAGCACCGCAAGACATATTCCTGTGCGGAAGCGCTGAACATCAGCCGTGTGACCATGGTCGGCACTTTGGCCTGTCTTTGGCTCTGGGCTTTGGATAACACCCCGGATGGGCGTTTGGAGGGAATATCAAACCGCACCATTGCCATGGTTTGTGACTGGCCCGAAAAGAAAGCAGACAAGCTGATTGACGCCCTTCTCTCTTGCGGATGGCTGGAAAAGGATGGGGACATCCTGCGGATTCACGACTGGACGGAATACGCCGGGAAGCTGATGGAGCGAAGAGCGAAGGACAAGGAAAGAAAAAAGACATCCCGTTCCAATCCTCCGGATGTCCGAAAGCCGTCAGCAGGATGTCCGCAGGACGTCCCTGGAAATTCCTGTGCTACCGTACCTAAACCGTACCCTACCGTACAGAACCTTAATGACAGGGAGAATAAACCTGAGAGTGTATATCCGTCGGCAGGGAAAGCCCCCGTGAAAGAAGGACCTGCTTTTACCGCCTTTTGGGCGAGCTACCCAAACAAGGTAGATCGGGAGGACGCCTGGGAAGAGTGGCGGAAGCTAAATCCGGATGCGGAAACGGTGAAGGCAATTATGGCGGGGCTGGAGGGCTGGAAGAAGTCCAGGAAGTGGCTGGATGATAACGGGGAATTTGTCCCGGCAGCAGCCAAATGGCTGAACAAGAAGCGGTGGACATTTGTGCCGCAACCGGCGGAGACCGGGAAAAAGGATGTGCCCCTGGGAGCCTCCGGGGTTTTGGGTCCTGCGGAGCTGGAGGCGATTCAGCGGGTGCTGAGGGAGGGGTGACAGAATGGCAAGACGAACCATCTATGAAGGGCTTACAAGAAGCGAAATTGCCATGCTGTGGGGCATATGGCGGCACCATGTGTCCAAATACTGCCTTGTATGGGAGGAAGTGAAAGACTTCACCCTGTGGGCAGAGCGGCACGGGTACATAGGCGGTGCGAAGCTGCGGCGGTGCAATGAGAGCGCACCCTATAGCCCGGATAATTGCTACTGGAATATTGTCCCGGAGTGCTTCCCAAAGGGACACCCGTGCAGGGAGTGCGAGAGAAGGCAGGAATGTTCAAATCCTTGCCCGGAGAGGCTGAGGTACTGGGACGAGACTGTGGAGCGGACCCGGGCGGAGATTGGTGGGCGCTCAGAGATTGGGGTGACGGAATGAAAATTGGCCTGATTGATGTAGACGGTCACAATTACCCAAACCTTGCGCTTATGAAAATCTCTGCTTGGCACAAGGCCCATGGGGACAGCGTGGAATGGTGGTGGGGATTCGGGCAGTATGACCGGGTGTACATGAGCAAGGTATTTGACGATACATACACACCGGACATACCTGAACCTCTGAACGCCTCAGAGATAATCAAAGGCGGGACGGGATATGGCCTGGACAATCGGCTGACCGACGAAATTGAGCATATGTACCCGGACTACAGCCTGTACCCGGATCTGACGCAGGACACAGCCTACGGGTTCCTGACAAGGGGGTGTCCCAATTCCTGCCCGTTCTGTATCGTCTCCGGGAAGGAAGGGCGGTGCAGCCGGAAGGTAGCAGATTTGTCCGAGTGGTGGAGCGGTCAAAAAAACATCGTTCTCATGGACCCCAATTTACTTGCCAGCCCGGATCACATGGAGCTTCTTGACCAGCTTGCGGATTCCGGCGCCTGGGTGGATATCAACCAGGGCATTGACGCAAGGCTGCTCACTCCGGAAAACATCGAGGCAATTAAGCGGCTGAAAATCGCAGATATCCACTTCGCTTGGGATTTGATGAAAAACTCCAAGCGGGTTGTTCGGGGGCTGAATCTGTGGAAGCGATTCGGGAAGAAGACCAGGCACGGAAGATGGGGGACCGTCTATGTGCTTGCGAATTTCAACACGACTATGGCGGAAAACCTGTACCGGGTTTATATGCTTCGGGACATGGGGTTTGATCCCTATGTCATGGTATACAACAAGCCAAATGCGCCGGAGGAAATCCGGAGGCTGCAACGCTGGTGCAATAACAAGATAATTTTCGGATCGTGTAAACGGTTTGAGGACTACAAAGGGTGAGGGTTATGAGCGGATTAACACACCTATCCCTGTTCTCTGGAATCGGCGGTCTTGATCTGACCGCGGAGTGGGCGGGCTTCCGAACCGTGGGACAATGCGAATGGGCGGACTACCCCAGGGCGGTGCTGGAAAAGCACTGGCCGGGGCTGCCCCGGTGGAGAGATATCCGCACACTGACAGGAGAGAGTTTTTATGAGCAAACAGGACTGCGAACAGTTAACGTTATTTCAGGGGGATTTCCCTGCCAACCGCACAGCCTCGCAGGAAAGCGCAGGGGTGGACGGACGTATAAAACATGTGGCTCAAATGACGGCCCTCGGAAACGCCGTCGTGCCACAGCAGTTCTACCCAATCTTCAGGGCAATAGCAGAAGTGGAGGAAATGTATGGATAGATTAACGTTTGAAGGAGATTTTTGCACGATCGCCATGTGCCAGGAGAACCCGTGTCCCTATGACAATAGCTGCACTCAGCGGGAGGTGTGGGATAGGCTGAAAGCCTATGAGGACACCGGCCTGGAACCGGAAGAAATCGAAAAGGCTATGGCAATCTCGGCCCTCCGGGAGCAGGAGGAACGGCGGTGGATTCCGGTGAAGGAGGATGCAAAATGAAAGGCAATTGCGGAGAATGTGACCGCAGATGGACCTGTGATATTGACCCATGCAAGTGTGACGAATGGCCTGATCCTGCGCCTATGACCAACGCCGACCGTATCCGGACTATGACGGACGAGGAACTGGTGAATGTAGTTCCGTGCCCTTTGGGATTTTCGATGTTTCGCTGTCCGATAGACAGGAAATGTGGAGATTGTAAGCGTGAATGGCTGAAACAGCCAGCGGAAGGAGAATGACAATGCCTAGAAACGCGGATGCTCGCAAAGGAAGAATAAACATGAAAGGTTCAACGAAATTTGACCAGCTTTGCCACAGCGTGTTTTCTGCGAACGGAAACGGCACGAATTATCTCAGCCGTGGAACAGGCGTGAAATGCGGCAACTGTGGACATGAGTTGGAGGCTTACTACTGCGAGGAACGGCTTTATCTGGTAGAATGCAGCTGCTGCAAAACAAAGGCTCTGGTAATGGCAGGAAGCCCGGCAGACGCTGCCTACAAGACATTCGGCAACGAGGTTATTCCGCTTGACGAAATGGGAGAGGACTGCGCAGTATTCTTTTCCCATACGCCGATTGACGAACCGCCATACTATGTCGGGTCGGTTAGTGACGTAAATTTCCCGGAGGACGATGTAGTCTGCGGAATGTATCTGCCCTGCCCAGGGACAGATGGAAGGAAGATTTTAGAGCATAGCACATAACAGATGGAGGGAAAACGATGGCTGAGTACATAGAGCGGGAAGAAATCTATAGGCGCTGGAAGGAGATTCCGCCAGAAGAAAGCCTGGAAGGATTGGCAGTAGGAATATTACATATGGCGTTAGCTGTAGTTCAGACACCCGCCGCCGATGTTGCGCCGGTGGTGCATGGGCGGTGGGATCCTTCCGGTAGGTACAAATTTTCCGATGGCTCTATTGCCGTGCGCTGTACAAAATGCGGGTGCGCGCTGCGAGAAAAAGAGTATATGGAAAATGTGTGGAATTATTGCCCCGTGTGTGGGGCAAAGATGGATTTGGAGGAAAAACTATGAAAGTGTTTGCAATCATGGATGGGGATATGTTTTTCCAAAGGCTTGATCCAAACGAAAAATATGCACCGTCAGGGCGGGCAATACAGACCAGCCTTCACAGCTACAGCGAGTATACACCGGTTTTTGTGCATGATCCGAAATGGTTTGACAGCCGAACAGTAACAAGCTATTTGTCTGGACTAATTGAGCATTTGCGGTGGGAAGGCGATATATACCATGCATATGCGCTTATTTGCAAGGAGGTGTGGCGATGGAAAAAGCAAGAATGCTTGGCTACCAGAAAACCGGCGCCACGAACGCTAAGGCAGCCCCGCCTTTTTGGGCGGTGAAGCGGGGCAATGAGCAGCTGGCACATGGTCCCTGGGAGACCTTCCCGGGGGCTGGGATTCGGAAGACGCTCAGGCGGGATGGATATAGGCTGACCGTGGAGGGGAAGGCCTGGAAGGAGTGAGAATGTGAAAAAGCTTGACAGCACTACATTGACCTCCATCGCCGCTGAGAAGGCCGGCATGAGCTACGGGAACTATGTGGCGAAGTTCGGCGTTGTACAGCCTCAGGAGGCGGTGGAGACCAGCGACGATGGAACAAAAATTTGCCCGGTGTGCGGGAAGTCCTTCGTTGGAAGACGCTGGAATGCGGTGTACTGCTCTGCGGAGTGCCAGATCAAACGGGGCTCTAAAGACTACATGAAGAAATATCGGGAGCAGCGGCGGGAAAAGCTGAAAGCCATGGACCGGGTATGCGTGGTTTGCGGAAAGCCAATCCCGGAGGGAAGGAATCTGAAAGCAAAGACCTGCTGCGACGATTGTTCCGTGGAGCTGGAAAAGCAGACGAAGCGGCAGAAGGACGCACAGTACAGGGAAAAGAAAAAGACCGTGAAGACCTATGAACGGACGTGCCCGGTTTGCGGAGAACAGTTTACAACCACGGTACATAATCAGAAATATTGCTGCCAGGAATGCTATGCGGTTGTAAACGCGGTGAAGAACCGGGAAAGAAAGAGGAGGAAAAAGGAATGCTTAACAACATCACCATTATGGGCCGACTGACCAGGGACCCGGAGTACAGAACTGTGGGCAATGGAACTAGCCTTGTGAACTTTCGGGTTGCCGTGGACCGGGATTTCGGTCCAAAGGACGGAGGAGAGAAAAAGGCTGACTTCATCGACTGCGTGGCATGGAGGAAGACGGCGGAATTTATCACCAAGCATTTTACCAAGGGGCAGATGATTGTGGTGACCGGTCGGCTGGAAATGGAAGACTATACGGACAAGGAGGGGAACAAGCGGACATCGGTGAAGATCAATGTGGCACAGTGCTATTTCGGGGATAGCAAATCTGGCGGCAGGGAGAGCACGGCTGGGGCATATCCGGAGCCGGGGGGCCGGGGCGTGATGGTCCCCGACGGCGATTTCCCGATGTTGGAGGGAGACGATGGACAGCTGCCATTCTAAGCATCCCTGTGATGGCTGCATCTATTTCTTTGGGCACAGTGAAGGGCCAATGTGCTGCAACTACATCTTCCTGCGGAACAAAAGAAGGCCATGCCCACCCGGGAAGGAATGCACCGTGAAGGTGCGAAGGAAGGACATCAAACGGCGTGGACGGAGAGATAAGCACGTTAAGGCTGAGTAAAAAATTTTAAAATTCCTTCTTGACTTACGCCTAGACATATGTTAAATTATGACTAGGCGTAAATGGGAGGTGATATAATGTCGCCTAGAACAGGCCGCCCAATCGCTGGGGCAGAACCGAAGAACAAGCAAATTGCACTGAGGGCAACCGAAACAACGGTCAATAAATTCCAAGAATGCGCAGACATGACAGGGAAGACAAAGACCGATTTGCTTGAAGAAATGGTTGAAAAACTGCACAGAGAGTTAAAGGCCAAATAAAATAACGATGCCGCTTCTCCCTGAACAAGAATAGCGACACCGTTATCACTCACCACCCGAAGGAGGCTAAATCCATTATAGCCTCCCTCTTGGTGAAAATCAAGGAGGAAATTTATGTTAAACCCTGAAATTCTATGCAGCCCCGTAGAGGCATACAAACTTCGAAGAAAAATAACAACCGCGTTGGAGCTGAATTACGCAATGAGAGTCATGGAGTATTATAACTGCCCTATAGACAACTCGGCGTATACCTGGAATCTAGTCTGTATGATCGCCGACGTATTCAACGCCGGCCGGATCAGCGGCATCCGCCAGGAGCGGAAAAGAAGAAAACACAATTAACATAATTAGGAGGCTATAAAAATGAACGAAATTATGATTTTTAACAACCCTGAGTTTGGCGCAGTTCGGACGATTGAAGAAAATGGGCAGGTGCTTTTCTGTGGTGTTGACGTTGCAAGGGCTTTAGGATATGCAAAGCCTCAGAACGCTATTGCTTCCCATTGTAAAGGTGCCCTGAAACGGGGAGGGGTCTCCAAGACCACAAACCAGTACGGTGTGACAACGGAACAGACCGTTGAAATGTCCTTCATCCCGGAATCTGACCTTTACCGCCTGGTATTCAGCTCTAAGCTTCCAACGGCTGAGAAGTTTACCGACTGGGTAACCCAGGAGGTTCTTCCTTCGATCCGCAGAAACGGCGGCTATATCTCCGGCCAGAACGATATGACCCCGGAGGAGCTGATGGCAAAAGCTTTGATGGTAGCACAGAAGACAATTGAGAATCAGAAGATCCGGCTTTCCAACCTGGCGGTGCAGAACGAGATCATGGCTCCGAAGGCGGACTACTTCGACGATCTGGTGGAGCGGAACACCCTGACCAACTTCCGGGAGACGGCGAAGGAGCTTGGCATCCCGCCGAAGAAGTTTGTTGCGTTCCTGCTGGAGAAGAAATTCATCTATCGGGACAAGAAGGGAAAGCTGCTTCCGTTTGAAAATAAGAACGACGGTCTATTTGAAGTGAAGGAATCCTTCAACGAGAAGACCCAGTGGAGCGGCACTCAGACCCTGGTTACGCCAAAGGGCAGGGAAACTTTCCGGTTGCTGTTTGTCGGGGCTGCCTGATTTTATACAACGCTATAGCATTTCCCGGGAAACTATGATACAATAGACCTACAATAGAGCTTTGAGCCGAAGATTCCAAACAAAGGAGTCTTCGGCTTTTTTTCGTAAGGAGGAAACCATGGAACTGATTGCCCATTATGTAATACCCCTGGACCCAAGGACAAAGAAGAACTCCCACCGGATCGCCGGGAAGGGGCGGCGGTGCCCGGTCTGCGGGAAGTTCGAAAAGCAGTTTATCCGAAACGGGGACGCAACGGCGGATTACGCCATTTTCGCGGCGGCCTACCTGAGGCCCCGGCCTCCGGTGCCGATTTCGGAGCCGGTGCGTCTGGTGTATCGGCTGTATACCGGAACCTGGCATCGGAAGGACGATTTAAACCTCTACGAAATGCTAGACGACATTCTGGTGAAGGAAGGGGTCCTAAAGGACGATGACAGGAAGATTGTAAGAAGCCGGGACGGGAGCCGGGTGCTTTACGACAAGGAGCGGCCCCGGTCGGAAATCTACATCTACAAATACAGAGAGGAGGAAGACAATGGCATCGGGTGAAAAAATGTTCACGGTGGACAAGTTCCTGGGCATCAACCAGGAGGCGGACGGCAGGACGGAGCTTGCCATGGGGGAGGCTTCCGAAATGCTGAACTTTGAGATTACCGACGGCTTCAACCTGAAAACCCGGAAATCCATCCTGCGGGTGAAGCTTTCGGAGGATGGGGAGCCGGACAACATTCTGGCAAGCTGGGCGGGGTTCATCAGCGCGGATTCCGAGCATGAGTTTCTTGTGGTGGTGGACTTCCACAATGGGCAGGACCGGATTTTCTGGCACTACAAAAGCGCCGGTGGTGGCAGCGTGGAGCAGGATATTCAGGTTGGCGCGCTGGGGCTGACCAGTGCCACCGACCATTATGTGAAAATCTTTGCCTTCAACGGAAGGCTGTGGATTACCAGCCGGGCCAATACGGTGTGCTATGAGGCCGGGGAATTCAAGGTACAAACGCCCTACATACCAAAGGTGATTGCAGGCGCTGCGCCCTCCGGCGGCGGAACAGAGCAGGAAAACATCAACCTGCTTACGGAGAAACGGCGGATCGACTATTCCGCCGACGGGGAGGCGACTGCCTACCGGCTGCCGGATGAGGCGGTCAGCGTTCACAAGATCACGGTGGACGGGACGGAGGTTTCGGTCACCGGGTCCGGGAGCTGGGATGCCTCAACAAAGGTGTACACCTTTACCACGGCCCCGGTTAAGGGCGTGGGAAACGTGGAATTCACCTATTCCGGCTACATGGCGGACAGTGAGAAAAGCCGGCTGGAAATCCTGTCCATGCCCCTTGTGGAGGCCTTCAACGGGGCCACGGATACCCGCCTATTCTACGGCGGCAAGGGGAATATCTGCTATTACACCGGGGTCACAGAGGCGGGAGAGGCGACGCCACTGTATGTACCCGCTATGAACTATGTGAACGTGGACATGACGGGCGCAGGGGTGACAGGGCTGGTACGGCACTATTCCAGGCTACTGGTATTTACCCGGGACGGAACCTATGCCCTGTCCTACGAGCCGGTGACCCTGCCTGGGGGCAACGTGACGGCAGGCTTCTACCTCCGGGCCGTCAACAAGGAATTCGGCAGCGACATTCTGGGTCAGATTCAGACCGTGGACAACTACCCCAGAACCATCACGGATGACGGGGTGTACGAATGGCGGATCACGGACAGCTACAACGACGAGCGGTACGCAAAGCGGGTCTCCGGACGGGTGAAGACCTACCTGGACAGCGCGGACATTCAGAAAATTGTGACCTGTGACGACTCCCTGAGCAAGACCTATTATGTTTTCCTGAACGACGAGCTGGGGACGGTGCTGGTCAACCGGTACGGCATCGGAAAGGAGAATATCTGGTGCGTCTACCGGTCGGCGCTGGCGGAGGGCGTGAAGCAGGCCTTCCTCTTCGATGGGGTGGTTCACTTCACCACGGGAAAAGAAGTATTCTCCTTCAGCGGAACGGGAAGCTTTGACGCTCCCGTGGAAACCGGTGGGGAGCCGGTTCCCATAGAGTGTGTATGGAAGTCCGGGTTCATGGCCTTTGGGGCGGACTTCAAGCGGAAGTTCAGCAGCGAGATTTACATGTCTGTGCTCCAGGAGGGAAACGTGGGGCTGGACGTTACGGCGGAATCGGACAAGCGGAGTGAGTACGCCACAAAAGGAATGAACTACAACATTTTCAGCTTTGAGAATATGGACTTCTCAAACTTCACCTTTGAGACCATGCTGGCCCCGAAGATTAAGCGTATCCGGATCAAGGTGAAGAAGTTCGTATATTACCGCCTGATTCTGCGGACCCAGCCGGGGAAACGGGCCACGGTGCTGGGGTATGACCAGAAGGTCCGGTATGGAAGTATGGCAAAGTAAGGAGGAAGAATATGGTAGACGTACAGAAGATTTTTGACATGGCAATGGATTTGATGGACGAGGCGGACGAGAATACCGGCTCCACAGACACCATGGACACCAAGGAATACAAGATTCGGACCATCTCCATCTTGAATTCCGGTATCCAGATCATTTACCCCTATTCCAGCAATTTTGAAAGGATCGGGAAAAGCCGCCCGGTGGCAGAAGTGCTGCTCCAGGAGGACCGGGGGGCCCCGGACTTTACCCAGGCAATTGGGATTGACGACGCCCTGAGCCTGGCCCTGCTGCCCTTCTATTTGGCCTCTCTCCTGCGGGCGGGGGAGGACGCGGAATTCTCTGCCCGGATGATGAACGAATTCAACCGGGCCTTCTACGAAATCCGGGCCAACATGCCAGGGGAGTTTGAACAGATTATTCCGGCCTACGGGCTGTATTAAGGAGGGGGAACCATGCCTACCATCAAGGACACGGCGGCAACAAGCGCATTAAACGAAGACAAGTACATTAACAAGCTCTATGACACTTCCCTGGGGAGCCAGCAGAAGCTTTTAAATGAGAACCACCAGAATAACCAGCAGATGGTAAACGCCGGACAGGCCCAAAACAAGGCCCTGACAGACGCCTACCTACAGCGGACGAAGGTGGAGGCCCCGGGGGTGAATAACAGCGCCTACACCAGGCTTACAGGCCGGGGCGGGGGCATCGGACGGGAGGCCCAGGCGGGGCTGTCCTTTGGAAATCAGCAGCAGAAAAACGTCTCTGCCCTGAATGGTCAGCAGGCCCAGGCAGACATGGAATATAACCGGATGCGGCAGCAGCTGGCGGACAAGTACAGCAGCGAAATCAAGAAGGCCCAGGCGGACAATGACATGTACCGGGCCCAGCAGCTCTATGAGGCGGCAAAGGCGGAGGAGGACCAGCTGCGCACACTGCGGCAGCAGGGGGCAAACCTGATGGCGGACCGGGGAGATATGAGCCTCTGGGAAAGCATTGCCAGCGGCACCCCGGTCCAGCGGGACACCACCGGGGAGACCTGGGAGGGAGTCACGAAGAACGAAGGGGCCATCAACAAAATCTATGACGCCATGCTGGAGGGGCAGCGGATTGCCGCCGAGGCGGACCGGGACAAGGTACTGTCTGACCTGGAGGCATCCCGGCAGAAGGCACAGCGGGAGACGGACAGCAAGCTCAATCAGCTGTATACGGAATCAATGCGGAACGCCAAGAACGCCATGGAGACCCAGAACGCCTATGGGCAGACGTCCGGGGTCAGGGACCAGATCCAGATGGCCCGGGCCAATCAGCTCACCGGGGGCCTGACGGACCTGCGGAAGCTGGGCATTTCCAAAGACGCGGACATCCAGGGCCAGAAGCTGGACGCGGTACGGAGCTATGGGGACAAGGTATCCAGCGGCATGAGCGACGTGGAGCAGAAGCGGTTGAAGGCCCTGTATGATGCGGCGGAGAGCGAGGAGCAGGCCCTTGTGAAGGACCAGGAGACCTATGGGCAGCTTCTGGCGAACAAGGGGGACTACAGCGTTCTGGGGAAGCTTTACGGGCTGACGCCGGAGCAGCTGGCAGCGCTGATGCCCTCCTCCGGCGGAGGCGGTGACAGTGAAGGAAGCGGGGGAAGCGGTGGAAGACGTTCCGGGCCGTATTATACAGGCTGGACTGACAAATTATTGGAGAATATGGCAAACAAAGGAATTGCCGATTATGAGGCGAAGAGATCTGGGCAGAAAAATACAGGTGGTTCCAGCGTTAAGAAGACGCCATATGGGACAAAGTAAGGCGGTGATTTTATGGCAAAAACAACCAGCCAGATTGTGGCGGAGAATAAGCAGAGACGGGCAGAGGAAAAAGCGATGCGGCAAGCCCGCGGTGACGTCAGGTTAAACGATGCACAGAGGAAGCAGGCCATGCAGGGGGCGAGCAAGGAATCCAAAACACAGGGAATCGGCGCTTCTATTGCAAAAAGCCTGACAAAGGCCATGACCTCCCAATCCGGGACTTCCTCCGGCAATCAGACAGCCAAGCGAACAGGCCTCCCGGGGTTTGAGGGGAGTCAAAAGCCTTCGCCCAGAGACCGGGCGGCCCTGGCAAAGGAAAAGCAAATGGATTTTACCCCCGGTTCCGATTCCAGAAAAATCAAGGCGGAGGCCGCAGAGAGGGCCGCCCAGGCGGAGTACAAGCGATACCAGAATCAGGAGCCGTTAGGGACCGGAAAGTACACGGAAAAAGGCATCCCAAGGGATCAGGCGGAATATCTGGCAGAGCAGGAGTGGTACAGGGACAAGAAGCAGTCCTATCTTGACCAGGGCATCCCGGAGAGATACGCGGAGGCGCTGACCAATCAGGCAAAGGGGGAGTACGATCAGGAAAAGAAGGCCTATGACGAGGGGCTGAACAAGCGGTATGAAGCGAAGGCGGACGCGGAAAGCCTGGCGGAGGGTCAGCGGAACCTGGCCCACAACCGGGGCGTAACGGAAACCAACCTGAACGACATCGCCGCCATGACCCCGGAGGAACGGGCCTACTTTGACGGGTACTTAAAGGCGAAGGATCAGTATTACCACAGTGCATCCGAAATTCCAGAGGACAGACTGGCCTATAAAAACCAGATGGAGGAATACGCAAGGCGGCTGTCCGGAAAATACGACGCAAACCGGCTCAAGGAGCTGGAGGAAACGCTGAGCTGGCTGGAGGATGAGAAGACCACCCAGGAGGTGGCAGAGCAGGCAGCGGCCCTGGGCCACGCTGGAGGGCTTAAGGAGGGGGCGGCCTATGCGGGGACCTTCCCGGCGAAGCTGGCGGGCAGCGTAACCGGCACCGTTGGAACCCTGAACAGCCTGCTTTCCGGCACGGGCCAGTATAAGGGAGCGAACCCCTACAACACCGGGAATCTCCTCAACGTATACGGAGACGCAGTTCGGGGGGCGATTGCTGAGGACATCCAGGGGGATGGGGACAGCAAGCTCAGAAAGGCCGCCGGTTATGGCTTCCAGGCCTTCAACAGCGCCGCGGATTCCCTCCTTCGGGCGGCGGTGGGAGGGAAGGCCTCTCTTGCCCTGTCCGCCTCCGCAAGCTTCAACGACACGGTGCTTGACGCCGCCCAAAAGGGCGCTTCCACGGAGGAAGCGGTGATGCTGGGCCTTCTGAACGCCGGAATTGAAACGGCTACGGAGAAAATCCCGCTGGACAATCTGCTGGAAACCATGACCAGCGACCCGAAAACAGGCTGGGAGCTGCTGCGGGCGGCGGTGGTACAGGGTGGAATTGAGGCCTCCACGGAGGAGCTGAGCCTTTTGGGGACCACCCTGGCGGAGACGGCAGTTCTCCGGGAGCGGTCTGATTACAAGATGAACATCCGGGAGCTGATGGCGGATGGGAAAACCGAGGCAGAGGCCCGGGAAATTGCTGACAAGCAGCTATGGGAAGAGGCAAAGGATACGCTGATTGTGTCCTGGCTGTCCGGCAGCGCCTCGAACCTGGGGGGCAATGTATACGCCGGAGTCAATGAGAAGATACAGGACCAGAGAAGCCTGGATGCTTACATTGCCGAGGACGCAATCCGGAGGGCAGCGGAGGAGCAGGCGAAAAAAGAGGCGCTGGCAGCCCGGGACGAGTTTGCCAGAAAGTATTATGACCAGGAACAGCTAAGGGCCGAAGAGGCAACCAGAGCGGCGGCAGCGGCAGCAGCAGAGGCGGAGGCCAACAAACTCCGGGTTTCTGGAAATGTGGAGCTGGAAGCGCCTGAGGATTTCGCAAGGAATTTCTTCTCGTATAAGGACAATGACTTCACGGAGAAGGACGTCAAGAAAATCAATAAGGCCTGGGCAGCGGAACAGGCGAAGACAGCGAATGGACAGGAAGGCGAGTTATCCTTCCTCCAGGACGCCGTGGACGGCTTGCAGGGGCAAAAAACTACCCAGGATGCACAGACACCAGGGGGGCTAACCCAGGAGGATATAGACCAGCTGGGGGCCCAGTTGGCAAGGCAGGAGCTTCCGGCGGAGATTCCGCCGATGGAGGCGCTGGATGGAGGACAGGTGCAGGACCTGGCGGATCAGGTTCTGGGCGTTGACAATGGGACGGAGCAGAATTATAATAAAAACGGGAGAAGCCCGCAAACTACAGACGCGATAAACAGGCTAAATGCTGGAGGAGAAGGAACACCAGCAATTGAAGAAATTATGGCGCTCCCGGAAATTGCGGAAGCAGAAAATGCAAATATAGGAACAGAAACGTTCCAGCTTCCAGACCGTGATTCCATCAGGGCAAACGGATATCAGCAGGCAATACAGAAGGGAAGCTGGGATGGACGTGATTATACTGGCCCTGTGAAGCAGGAACGGCGAATGGATATTGTGATCGGGTTGCCGGGGTCTGGAAAATCCTCTGTATATACGGAACGCCTTTCACAGGAACACCAGAGTAGGGTCATTGACACCGATGATTTTCGGGAATATATCCCTGAGTACAATGGCAGAAATGCAGCGCTTGTACATGAAGAAGCATCCAGCATCAAAGACAGCGTGATGGAAACTGCGCTGGACAATGGCGACAATATTTTATTATCCACAATAGGTGCAAATGCAAAGAGTCTGGAAGCCAAAATAAAAGCATACAAGGAAGAAGGATATTTGGTTTACCTTCACCTAAACGAACTTCCAAACAATAAATCAGTGGCGAGAGCTATTGGAAGATATGTCGGGGAAGACGGAACGCTTGGGCGGTATGTTGCGCCCGATCTGATTGCGGGATATGGGGATAAACCTACACAAACTTATCTATATTTAACTGGGCAAGGAGGAAATGCAAATGGAGAAACGGGCGGATTGGCAGGCAATCTACGAGAGAGCGGAGCAGATGGAACTGGAAATGCTGGAACGTCGGAAAGCCAAACGGGAAGCCAAGCAGAAGGCGGAAGCCTCCTTGCGGGGTACGATTGGTACAACAACGATGTCCAACGAGGACAGCCGCCAAGACTGATTCAGAGCTCTGAAAAATTGAGTGCGCCACAGGCGGACACTGGAAATGTGTCCACAGAGGGGGGACAGCCTGACAGCGGATGGCGCTACCAAAGGGATGTTGCGCCTGGGGTGGAACGGGATTCCCAGTCCGTGATGAATACGGCCCTGCATAATGGGGACAAGGACGTCCGCAACGCTACCCGGGAAACACTGCAACAGAATCCGGATGCGGCAAAGTACACATCCCGGAGCATGGGAAGCGTAGAAGCTGCCGCACGGAACAACGTGAGTACGCCGGAGGCGGTGGAATATTCCTACAACCATCTCATGGACTCCGGACACTGGAACGATGTAGACGTGGCAACGGCAAATCTCCTGCTACAGGAATTCGCGAAAGCAAAGGATTCCGAAGCCTTTAATACCATGCTGGAAGCCCGGAAGCAACGGCTAAAGGACATGGGCGAGGCAATCAACGCCACGAAAATCGGCACCATGGGAGCCATTAAGGACACCGTCACGGCAATAAGCAGCTTCCAGACCCAGCTTGACGGGCTGGATCAGAAGGAGGCTACCTTCGGAAAGGGCCTGAACAAGGAAGGCTTCGAGGCGAAGAAGAAGGAAATCAAGGACAGTATCACAAAGATAGGGTTTGAAATCGAGGACGTTGCCGACGGCGATACCGAGGCCATGCGGGGCATTATCCGGCAGCTTGCCAAGAAGCGGGGGACAACAGCCTGGTTCGGACTGTCCAATAAGATGGGCGGAAACGTGGAAAAAATGATGAGCACCATGAAGTTCAGTGACCTCAGGATGCTTGCCAATGCCCAGATCATTTCCATGGCGGATGATTTCCGGGTGCGGTCAGCGGCGGAGACGGCCCAGGCTGTCCGGATACAGAGCATGCTGTCCTCCCTGAAAACCTTTTCCCGGAACCTGACCGGAAACGCCGCATCCGGGGGTATTTCCTCCCTGAGTGATTCCACCGGGGGACAGCTTTTTGATTTCTTCATCTCCAAGGCGACGGGAAAGCGGACGGTTGGAAACGACGTGACAAGGATGGGAACCTACTTAAAGGGCGCGAAGAACGCCATGGATTTTGCTTCCCTGTGCGTAGAGCTGAACATCCCCATTGAGTCCGATATCCAGGGGTTGGAAACTGCCTTTGACGGGAAGAACGGAAACAAGTACATCGGGAAGGCCTTCCGATCCAACAGCAAGAACCCGGTACAGCGGCTTATGTACGCCTACCAGAAGTATATGAGCTACGCATTGGAGGTATCGGATAAGATTTTTGAGGGCGGCACAAACGCCGTCATTGAGGAATCTCTGGGCAAGCTGAGAAGCAGCGGGCTATCGGATCAGGAGGTTTCCGACATTGCCGAGTATGAGGCCAACCGGAGAACCTTCAAGGACGCTACATGGGAAGACGAGGACGGAAAAGAGCATGGAGCGACCCTTTCCCGGAAGGCGAATGAGGTGAAGAAGGTTCTGGGGCCGGTGGGGGATGTGGTCATGCCCTTTGCCAGCGTTCCCATGAACGTGGCGCAAACCGGCATTGACTATAGCCCGGTGGGCTTCGTGAACGGCCTGTATGAGACGGCTACCATCTTAAAGGATATCAGAGCCGGGAAGGAAATCAACGCCGTGCGGCAGCACAAGGCGGCGACGGACCTGGGCCGGGGCATGACCGGTACGGCGATGGTGGCGATGTTTGCCGCCGCTGCCAATGCCGGAATTCTCAAGGTATCGGACGACGAGGACCGGGATAAAAAGGGCCTGGAGCAGTCGGAAGGCCTCAGCGGGGCCAAACTGAACCTGAGTGCGTGGAAGCGGGCCTTCGCCGGAGAGGGAACAGAGTGGCAGGAGGGGGACATCATTATGGGGATGGACTTCCTGGAGCCATTCAACACCCAGATGTATCTGGGAAGCCAGCTGGCAGAGGATGAAACCATTTCCGAAATCCTGTGGGACGCAACCTCCGTCCCCGCTGCCTTTAACGCCATTATGGACAGCCCCATGATGACCGGTATTTCCGAGATTGAGGACCTGGTAAAAGAGGCCAGGGACAGTGAAAGCGGAACGGACATGCTGGACGCCGGGGCGGAATACGCCGGAGACGTGGCGGGGTCCTTCATTCCCCAATTTGTGCGGCAGGGGGCCCAGCTGAAAGACGGCTATTACCGGGACACCCGGGGCCAGACGGCAGCGGAGACGGCCCTAAACAATATCAAAAGCGGAATCCCGGGACTGAGCGAGACCCTGCCCAAGAAGGTAAACGGATTGGGAGAGGAGCAGGAGCGGCCTGGGTTTGTGGGAACCTTCCTGGACCCGACCAACACCCACCGGTATCACCCCAACGAGATTACCCGGGAGCTGGAAAAACTGAGCGAGGAGACAGACGACAAGGGCATTTATCCCAGCCGTCAGGCGCCTATGAGCATCAAGAACGGTGACGAGGAAATCCAGCTGACGGGGGAGCAGCGGGAGGAATACCAAAAAATCTACGGGGAGAAGGTAAGCGACTATTACGGGGCCCTTATGAAGGGAAGCGGATACCAGAACATGACCAGCGAAGAAAAGGTTGCTGCCATGAAGAAAGCGGAGGGATACGCCAAGGAACATGCGAAGGATTGGGCATTGGGCTATAAAAGCTCAATCGTCGGGACACCTGGAGAAATCGCAAACAGCATTATCAGAGATACCACACTAAGCAGCATTACCAACATCTTTGGGGATATCGACAAGAACAACCAGAAGGGGGTCAGCAACGGCGAGAATGTGGGTGACCTGGGAGAGGCATACAAGCGAATCCAGGGGCTCCCGAAGGCTCAGCGGGAGAAGGTTCTGGAAAGGGCTACCGGAGACGCAAGGAAATACTTTGACGCCAAGGATGATGGCGTAAGCGATGCTGATTTTGTCAAGGCGCGGAACGCAATTAAAAACGCCCCCGGAACTGGCAGCATTGACAAGCAGACCGGCGAAAAGAGGCAGACGGATGCCGACACCTACGGCGCAATCGCCGGGCTTTCCGGAGTGGATTACCGGACGAAAGACGCTCTGCTGCGGGCGTACATGCCTGACTACGACCCAGCAAACGGAAAGACGGAAAAGACGGAAGTCAAGTATGACTATATCCGCTATGAAATGGGATTGACGGCACAGGGATACGCGGCTTTGTACAAGGCAAACAGCCAGTACAGCAAAAAGGCGGACAAGGTAGCGGCATTCCAGGCGCTGGGCTATGACGAAAAGACGGCGGATCAGCTGTACAGGATCTTCAGCGGAAACCAGAAGACAATGGAAACGGTTCTTGAATGGTACAAGAGCAGATAAGGAAAGGCCCAGCCGGTCATCCGGCTGGGCTGCTTTATTCATCTTTCCCATCTGCCTTTTTCAATGTCCATTGTTGCAATGATCCCAGGGTGGGACTTCTTCAGGGCATCAAAGCGTTTCAAGGCTTTTGACCGTTCCCGGCCTTCGTATTCTTCCCTGAACTGCGTTACTTCTGTGCCGTCTTCAAAGATGCGGGTTACCTCGATGAAATATGTTACGGTGTTCCATTTCTGGCGTTTGATGCTCAGCTCATCATGGTAGCCCATGGTTTCAAGCTGGGAATATCTCGCTGCCAGGGCTGCCCGGTATTCCCGAAGGGCTGCCAGGTAGCTTTCCAGCTCGTCAATGTAGCTGGCGGCAGATTTGTCGTACCGCTCCACTTCGCCCACCTTTGAAAGGGTATCAGGGCGAAGAAGAAAGATCCGGAGATTCACGTTTGAATCTGTTCGGGGGCTTCCGTATTGGGTGAAAAGGGTTTCTTTGTAGCTCATTGGCTTGCCTCCCTATTTAGTACCCGAGCCAGAAGCGAAGCCGCTTCAAGCTGTACCCGGTCAAATCTTCGACTTTTTCAAACAAAGAAGTGTTAGATTCCATAGAATCGGCGTAGATTCGGTCATTATCTGTATAATGCGGTACGCTGTGTGCGTCCAGAATTTTGGCGATTTCATTATTGCTCATTGTTTTACCTCCTTGCCGGGGCTATGTGCCCCGGCTTTATGTTGTGGCGTGCGGATTAATCAAAGCACATTTCATAGCTGATCCGGTATTGTGCCTTTAGCTTTTCATAGGCGTTTTCCGTGACCTTGTATGTGTTATAGGCCTCGTCGTAGGTAATGCCACGACCGTGGAGCTTGGGGAGACCAGAGCGAAGCGGACGGAGAAAATAATGTTTCCCGTAATAGGAAAGGCTTGCTGAGAAATCGCAGGCTACAGGGGCTTTCTGGGTCTCATAATAGTAGCTGTATTCGCCGGGCTCGTCTGCGACAACAGCGGGGGCCTTGCTTGCCTCGATGGCTTCATAGTCGGGGGTGATCTGGTAGACGGTGCCGTCTTCGAAACGGGAGACGAACGCCTCAGGGATGAACAATCTTGCGTTGCCGCTGATCTGCTGGGCGTAGCCGCCGGGGACTCTTGTAAAGGTTCCGGGGACCTTGGTTTCTGTGGTTGTCATTGCAATATCTCCTTTCAGGTGGGGCCGGGGATTTCTCCCCGGCGTTATTGACTTAGCAAGCGGCGAGCTTTTCAACTCTGCTGCTGGTGATGGTCTCGGTGCCGTACTTGGTACGGATGTATTCCATGCTCATGGAGCGGTGAGAGCGGCGGGTCATGTCCTCTTCGTGCCGCCAATACCACTTTTGCTTACCCTTGCTATACCGGAGACCGGCAGCTTTCAGAGCTTCCCGGTTCTGGTAGGTGTTGCCGCCGACCCACAGCCAGGAGCCGCAAAGCTCAATTTCCAGGCCGGGAAGATTGATGATGGATTCCACAACGCGGCGGAACTCTGCGGCGGTTTCGGTGGTCTGGTGGGCTGCGTCGGCGGTGGCGTTGTGCTGGTGCTTCAAAGTCTCAAATACTTTGTCGTGCTCTGCGTTGATCGCCTGCATGGTCTTAAGATCGCCGCCCCGGTCGGGATGGTGGAGCATGCAGAGACGGCGGTATTCTTTCTTCAGTTCGTCCAGGGTGCGGCAGTTCATAAAGTATTTCATGTTATATCCTCCTAAGTGTTGGGTGTGTGTTTGGTTTATGGCTATATGATAATCTAAGTTAACATAGAATTCAAGATGGGATATTGCAAAAAAGTTAACTTAGATTTTTGTGAATTTTATAAGTTTACATATATGGATTTTGTGGTATACTGTTTATAAACGAGGAGGTGTCTACAATGCCAACATCAGAGGCGCAAAAGAAAGCTGTTCGAGAGTACCAGCGACGGCAAGACAATATAATGATAAGACCAGACAAGGAAACCGGCGCACAGATCCGCCAGGCGGCGGCAGACGCTGGGAAAAGCGTTCAGGCGTTTATACTGGATATCCTGGCGGATGCAATATCTAAAGGGAAGACAGAGGGATAACACCATATTAAAATAGGCAGACCCCAGGGGCCAAAACCTCCCCAGGGCCTGCCTATTCTTTTTGCATTCTTTTTCCGGAAACCTATGGGCCAAAATCACCATTGGATATAATATTTTAATTATGTAATAATTGACATTACATAGTATAGATGTTATAATAAAAGGCGGAGAAGATGGCGCATCCTGGGTAGAGAAGGAAAACAAATCGGGCAGAAATGCGGGCCAGAATTATCCCGCTCTATTCTATGAACGACTGCCAGGGGGAGCGCAATACGAGATTCCAGATACGGAACATTTCACGGAGAGAAACGGGGTGAAACAGTGGCAGGAAACAAGAATTCCGGATATTTATTGGCCTTTCGACTTTCGGAAAAAGAGCTGGAAAAGAAGATGGATTCCTTCAAGGAAGAGTATGGAGAAGGGCAACACGGAATGGTCACCTGGGAGCTGTTTTGTTCCTATCTGGGGTACTCCGTGAAGGATGTCCGGGAATGCTATCAGAGAGGGAAGAGCAAGAAGAATGCATACACAACCCGGGCGGAGCTTTTGGAGAAGTTCTACACGGATGTTCGTGCAATGATGTTCCAGACCTCCAGCAGGCAACAGGCCCTTGCAAAGCATCTGGCAACCATCAATCCGCTGATACCAGAAGAGGACGCAAAGGGCGGAGGCAAGCAAGAGATTTACGTTGTATTCGGGGGCACAGACCCCAGAGCGGAGGAGGCTATGAAGTGAACGACACAAAATAGTATTTTTGTTGCGTTAATTTTTCTTGAAATGTTCGGAGAATAACGAGTTAACATGGTAACTACGAACATTTTAATAGCAATTGGTAACAGCGTCCGTCAGTCGTGGAATGCAATGGCAATTAAGACAGGGCTGGGCGGGGCTCAGGTGCCCGGGCCAATAACCCCGGCGGAGATTTTTTTGAGTATCGATCAACAACCAACCATCAAAAGGAGACCCCACCCCCAGGGGAGTAGCGGAAAAGCGGGCGGGTCGTAATAGCGTATAGGTATATATATCGCACAGCCACCCTTTCGCCTTTGACCTTTGGACCAGAAAAAAGCATTTCGCCCTATATAGGTATAATATATATAACTTAGGTTTTTACTAAAGACGTAGGTTTATATAAATAATAACGTTATATATTATAATAACCTAAGTTTCTACTAAAGATGTAAGTATTATAATATTCAAGCGCGATTTTTTAAACGATTGGGGGTCCAGGAAAAGAGGCGGCTTCATTTGGAATCGCTGTCTTGAAAAAATAAAAAACAAAGAAAAAAGCGCGGGCTTCGGCGGCGCTCGCTGCCGTACCATAGAGCCCAGCCGTATTTTGTATTACACATGGCGCACAAGCATTTCGGTGATGCACCGGTCTTCCAAACCGGGGATAGGAGTTCGATTCTCCTGTGTGCCTCCACTGGGATTTGAAGATCCCCGGAAATGAGGTGGGACTGCCGTTGCAGGTAAATGAAAAAGGCTTTCTGCTTTGCCCGATCTGCAAGCGAAAGACAAACACAAGGGTGCTATCCGAAACCGTTCTGCGGCGGTTCCCCCTTTATTGCAGCCGATGCAAACAAGAGATCATCATTGACCACCCGGCAACTGAAAAAAAGAGAGCCTAGAGCCAAATACGCCAGAGCTATGAGCCAGTGCATGGAAGGAAACTTCCTGTACTGGCTCTTTTTTATTTGCCGGAAAGGGGGAGGGAAGCGTGGCGGAGGAAAAAGACAACAGAATCGTGGTGGACCTGGGTGCTCCCAACTCTGAGCCCCAATGGAAATTCTTCTCTTCAAAGGCTAAGTACACCTGCTATGGCGGTGCCCGTGGCGGCGGCAAGACCTGGGCCATTGTGCGAAAGGCACTGCTGCTGGCCCTCTTTTTCAGCGGAATCCAGATCCTCATTATTCGCCGGGAGTATGACCAGCTGGAAAACCCCATCATCAAGCCCATGCTGAAGCTTCTCCCGCCCAGCATCCACAGCTACAACAAGACCCAGTATCAGCTGACCCTGTGTAACGGGAGCATGATCAAGTTTTCCAACATGCCGGACTATTCGGCGGCGGTGGAAGGCAAGTTCCAGGGCGGCTCCTGGGATGTGCTGTTCATCGACGAGGCAACCCAGTTCCTGGAATCAGAGTTCCGTGGATTGGCGGCGATAGTCCGTGGCGACAACGGATTCCCAAAGAGGATTTATTTAACCTGTAACCCCGGCGGCGTGGGCCATTTCTGGGTGAAGCGGCTGTTCGTAGACCGGAACTTCCATGAGGGCGAAAATCCGGAGGACTATGTTTTTATCCCGGCGACGGTGTACGACAACAAGAACATTAATCGGGACTACATCGACCAGCTGAATAACCTTCCCGAGGATATCCGGCGGGCCCACCGTGACGGCGACTGGAACGCCCTGTCCGGCGTGTACTTCGAGGAATTCCGGGACGGCGTTCATACCTGCAAGCCCTTCGTCATCCCCAGCCATTGGGCCCGGTATCGGTCCATGGACTACGGTCTGGATATGCACTTCTGTATCTGGATTGCCGTGGACGAGACAAAGCGATGTTATGTCTACCGGCAGTTTGAGCAATCCAACATGTACGTCGCTGACGCTGCCCAAATGCAGCTTGCCTTGACCAGGCCGGACGAGGGGATCACCTACACCATAGCGCCTCCGGACCTGTGGGCCAGAAACCGGGAAAACGGCAAGAGTCAGGCGAACATCTTCGCGGAGAACGGGGTCCCGCTGTACCGGGCGGACAATAACCGGAAGCAGGGGTGGGCAGCCCTGAAGGAGCTGCTGAAGCTGAGGGAGGACGGAAAGCCCAGCCTCATCATCTTCGACACCTGCGGCAGCCTTATTGACTGCCTGAAATGCTTACAGCACGACAAGACAGACCCCAACGACGTTTCCAAATTCCCCCATGAGCTGACCCATGGCCCGGATGCTCTGCGGTACTTTGCCCAGACCTACACCATGCCCGGTGAGCAGGAGGTGGTGAAGCGGGAGGAAGAGGAGGACGAGGGGTACGAGATCGACTACCACACGGAGATGTGCGGCAGGAGAGTGACCAGGAGCTACATCATGGCTTAGGAAATCACGGCCTACCATAGCCGATAAAATACCGCCTACCATAGCGGCAGATTGGAAAGGAGAAACAAGATGGATGACTTAGAGGTATTCGAAAGCGCGTTGTTCGGCGACGACTACCAGACCGACGCTGATGTGAGCGCAGAAACCAACGAGGAAACCGAAACCCAGGAGCCGGAAGTGGAAGACACTCCCGAGAAGGAAAACGAGCAGGAAGCCTCAGAAGACGCTACAACCGGAGAAAATTCCGAAGGTGAAAACACAAAGGAAAATCCGGAAAACACGCCTGAGAAGGACGCTGAGCCTGACGGTGCACCAGGAGACGGCGGTGAGCTGTTTACCCTGAAAGTGAACAAGCAGGAACGCCAGGTAACCCGGGAAGAGGTTATCAGCCTGGCCCAGAAGGGCGCGGACTATGATCGGGTGAAGCAGCAGTACGCCGACAGCCAGCAGACCATTCAGGCCTTGCAGGAAAAGGCGGAGGAGCTGGACAAGCGCCGGGATGTGCTGGACGTGCTGGACATGGTTGCTGGCGGCAGCAATACCCCGGTGGAGCAGCTGGTGGAAAGCTTGTATGTCAGCTACCGGAAGCGTTCCGGCATCTCTGAGGACGCCGCGAAGCTGGAGCTGAAAAACGCCCGCATGGAAAAGGAGCTGTCCGCCATGAAGGGCCAGGCGGAAAAGGCGGACAAGGGGCAGAAGACCGACGAGGCTTCCAGCCGATTCCAGCGGGACATGGAGGAATTCGAAAGGGAGTACCCCGATGTCAAGCTGGAGGACGCTCTGGTGGAAAAGCTTGCGGAGAACATTCGGTCCGGCATGAGCCTGACCGCCGCATACCGCAGGATGGAGCGGCAGCAGCAGGCGGAGAGGGTCGCCGAGCTGGAGCGGCAGCTTGCGGCAGAGAAGCAGAACAAGAAGAACAAGCGTTCTTCCCCCGGCAGCCAGAAGGACAGCGGAGGCCGCAAGGGTATGAGCGACGTGGAAATTTTTGAAAAGGCGCTGTTCTCATAAGCGCCCATGAAAGGAGAAAGAAAACATGGCTGAAACCATTCATTTTTCTGAGAAGTTCAGAAGCACCCTGGCAAAGTATTTTGCCAGCAAGTCCCTGACTGAGGGGCTTTACAACCACGATATCGATTCCGAGTTCACCGGCACCGATACGGTACATATCTACGAGATTGCCGTCACCGATATGAACAGCTACAACAAGGCCCAGGACCCCTCCACGGGCAGCCGGTTTGGAACCGTGAAGGAAGTGGGCGACCATCAGTACACCTTCAAGCTGACCCAGGACGAGTCCTTTGACCGATCCATTGACCGGGGCAACAACGACGCCCAGCTGTTCTTCAAGAAGGTGGGCGCCGTGATGAAGGCATACATGGACAAGCTGATCCGGCCCAACAAGGATAAGTACCGGTTTAAGAAGTGGATCGAGGAGGCTGGCATTCACACCGCCCTGAGCGCCGCCCCTGCCAAAAACACCATCGTGCAGATGATTCTGGATCTGCACAGCGCCATGATCGACGAGAACGTGCCCGCTGACACCGGCACCCTGGTCATCTCCCGGGAGTATCTGACCGCCCTGAAGCTGTCTGACGAGTTCCTGAAGCTGACGGAAATCGGCTCCAAGGTGCTGCCTAAGGGCGCGGTGGGTATGTTGGACGGCCTGGCTGTGCTGCCCGTGTCCAAGCGGCTGCTTCCCGCCAACGTGTACTTTGCCATCTTCGTGAAGGATTCCATCATTGCCCCCGAGAAGATCAACCTCTTCCGGGCAATCAAGGATTCCGAAAACATGGACGGTGACCGGATTCAGTACCGGTGCAAGTATGATGCCTTCGTCATGCCCTCCCTGGCTGCCGGTGCGGCGGTGGCCTGTGCCAAGGATACCGTAGCCACCACCCCCACCATCGCCATTGCCAGCAACAAGGCGACCATCACCGCCGGTACGGACGAAACCATCTACTACACTCTGGACGGCTCTGATCCCCGGTACAAGAGCGCCGACGCTAAGGTATACAGCGCCGCTGTCACCCTGGCTTCCGGTGAAACTATCCGGGCCTGTGCCAAGAAGGATGGCCTGTTCATGTCTGGCGTAGCGGAAGCAACCAACTGACCCAATGGCGGGGCGTAACAAGCGCCCCGCCTAACCAGAAAGGAGCCCAATATGATTTACCTTTTCCTTGCGGCGGTGGGGATGTGCGTCCTCATTTCCGCTGGCTGCGTTGCTGTCACCCTGCGGAACACCCGGCGGACGGAACGATGGAAGGATTCCATGCGCGCCTATTTCCAGAACTGTGTTTCTGCTTCTGAGTCAGCCATTCAGGCCTATGTAGACCAGAAGCTTGAACTTGCCGGAGAGGCGGCGGACGATATCCGGGAGAACGTTAACGAAACGGCGGGGAACCTCCGGGAAAGAATGGACGGCATAGAGAAACAGATGGGCGAGATTGGGAAGCAGGTTGAGGATTTAAAGCTTGACTACAGGGAAGCCCAGGCGGCAGCAAGCCATATCAACGACTACGCGGCGGGGCTGGAAAGGATCTTCAACTATGACCCGGTGGATGCCCTGAAAAAGTCCCGGAAGGAAATGGGTGAGTTCTGATGCCCAAGAAGTTTAAGCTGCCAACCAACGACGAGATTCAGAAGAAGTACGAAAAGGCCTACGGCTTCAACCAGCAGATCGGCCTGTATGACCAGGTGACGGTCAACGAAAACTTCTACATCGGGAATCAGTGGGAGGGAATCGACAGCGGCGGCCTACCCACCCCTACCTTTAACCTCTTCAAGCGGAACATCAACTTCCAGGTGGCGTCCATCACCAGCGACAGCCTGACCATCCGGGCGCTGCCCATGCCCTCCACCTCCGGCATCCCCATGAAGGACCTGGAAAGTGCTGCGGACATTGTGAGCCAGCAGTTCTCCGCCATTATCAAGCGGAACCGGATTGTGGACATGAACCGGGAGTTCCTGAGAAACGCCGCCGTCACCGGAGACGGGTGTATGCACTTCTACTTTGACCCCACCATTGACAATGGGCAGGCGGTCAAGGGGGAAATCGTGGCGGAAATCATCGATAACCTTCGGGTCCATTTCGGGAACCCCAACTGCCGGGATGTTCAGAACCAGCCCTACATCATCATTCCCCGTCGGGAGCTTATGGAGGATGTGCGATGGAGGGCGGAGAATCTGAAAGAGGCCGGAGAGTGCGAGATCGAAGACCCGGGTTCCATTATTCCGGACGGGGAGAAGTTCCAGAATAAGTATGATTCCTACACAGATGACAAGGTTACCGTTCTGACCTACTACTTCCGGAACCGGGACACCAAGACTATCTGGTGCTGTGAATCCACGGAAGCGGGCCTTCTGCGAAAGCCCTATGATACGGAGTACAGCCTGTACCCCATTGTGTGGCTGAACTGGGACTATATCCGGGACTGCTACCACGGACAGGCCATGGTCACCGGCCTGATTGCCAACCAGAAGTTTATCAACAAGATGTTCGCCCTGGTCTCCATCTCCATGCTGACCACCGCCTTCCCGAAGATCGTTTACGACAAGACGAAAATCACCCGGTGGAGCGGCGGCGTCGGTGAGGCGGTGGCGGTCAGCGGACCGGTGGAGAATATTGCCAAGGTGCTGGAAGGGGCCTCTGTCAGCCCCCAGATTTACCAGTTTATCCAAATGGCAATCGACGAAACCAACACCTTGCAGGGAGCCACGGATGTTGCCATGGGCGACAGCCGCCCGGACAACACCTCCGCCATTATTGCCTTGCAGAGGGCAGCCAACACGCCTATGGAGATGACCAAGCAGAACGACCACCGGTGCCTTTCCGACGCCGGGAGAATCTGGCTGGACATGATGAGCGTCCGGTATGGAACTCGGTATGTGTCCGTGAATTTGCAGATGGACAAGCCCGGAGAGCAGCCCCTGGGGATGGACCTGGAGCCCCAGACCTTTACCCAGCAGTTCGATTTCTCCACCCTGAAGGACATTCGGCTGAGCATTGAGCAGGAGACAGGCGGCAGCTCCTACTGGTCGGAAATGGCCTCCATGCAGACATTGGACAATTTGCTGATGAATCAGCTGATTACGCCGGAACAGTACATTGCCCGTCTGCCAGAGGGATACATCACCAAGCGGGAGGAACTGCTTGCAGAGCTGCGGTCTGCCCGGATGGGCGGAATGGGCGGTCAGAATACCGGAACCGGCATGAGCCGGGACACCACATCCGGTGACATGCCTGTTCCAGCGGGAGGCGGGAATGGGGCACTGCAACGAGCACTGAATAGAGAGGGAGTGTAGTATGCCTTTTGAACCCTTTACCGCTGACGTGGAAATTGTTTCAAAGCTGCCGGACAATCCGACCGGCTCAGGAATCCCCGCGGCGGAGCTGAAAGCGTCATTCGACCGGGCAGCGGTGCTTTTGAAGGACTATATCAACACCGTACTTTACCCGGAGATCGGGAAGAGCGTTGACGTGGATGCCGCCATTACCGCCTTTCTGGACAAGACCCTGACCTCCGACGACCACCCGGCGGGGGCAAAGGCGGCGGGAGACGCCATTCGTGGCTTATTTACGGGCGCCGTCCACAGTGGGGACTATGTCCCCAGAAATGGCTTCGGCTATGAGATGGGCGGTCTTCGGACCATCAGCATCAGCGCCGGAAAGGCGGTCATGCAGGGAAATCTTGTCTCTGCCGCCTCCGGGAATGTGGAGCTGGAGGCAGGAGAGGTGGGACTGAACCGGAATGACCTGATTGTACTCCGGTTCTCCCGAACCGCCGATGGGATTGTCACAGTTTCGTTTGCTGCCGTGAAGGGGACGGAAACCTCCGGACCTCCCAGTGATCCGACGGCATCCGGCGACGATATCAATACTGCCGGGGCAGTTACAAGAGATCTTCCCCTGTATCGGGTGACCTTCTCCGGCACCGGCATTGCGTCGGTTACTCCGCTGTTTATCCCAGAGGAGCCGACGGCGCTTTTGCAGTTTACCAATGTGGTCGTTCCTGCGGACAGCTTCCAGGAATATACGGCCTATGAGGAAGCGGGAATTTCGCACCGTGCCGCAGTCCCCCTCTCCGGTGTAACGGCGGACATGTGGCCCGATGTAACCTTTTCCCCCATTGACGCCCTTGATGGGGTCATGGTGTGCGTCGCGGAAAGCTACGCGGGAGGGGTGTATCTGTTTGCCACAGAAAAACCGGGTGCGGATGTTACTGTGCCGTTGATTGCGGTCAGAAAGAGGGCTTGAATATGATTGGAAGAACGAATGCGGGCGGCAGCGGCGGCCTGGCAAAGAGCACCCTTGTGGTGCAAACCGATACCGGCGCGACTGTCACGGTGACCAAGGGAGCGGAGATGAAAACTGCCCGTGAAAAATATGGCCTGTGGTCCTTTCCGGGCCTGGCCCCTGGGGAGTGGACCATCCGTGGCGAAAATGCCGAAGGACTGGTCCAGACCAAAACCGTGACCATGGACGGAGAAGGCTCCCAAACGGTCATGCTCCGCTTCAACTATATTCCATCCTTCACCTACACCGGGGACTACAAAATCGTAAACGACAATGATAATGAAATCCTCACCAGCCTGGACAACTGGAAGATTCGGCTTCTGACCTCGGGAAAGCTGACCTTCACAGAGCTGCGGGGCGCGGAGGACGGCATTGATGTCTTCCTGGTGGGCGGCGGCGGGGGCGGCGCATCCAATGAAGGCGGCGGAAACGGCGGTGGCGGGTCCGGTGGCGGTGGCTACACAACTACAGCCAGAGGGCTATCGATAGAAGCAGGCATCGCCTATGAGATCGCAGTGGGGGCTGGCGGCGTCAGCGGCAGCGATGGTGGAAACAGCAGCGCCTTTGCACAGCAGGCCAACGGTGGACACAGAGGAATCACTTATAGCAGGACGAATAACACTGGTAATTATGCCGATGGTGGGTCAGGTGGCTCTGGTGGTGGCAGCGGGCCTTACGGAGAAGGCGGCGTGGATGGCGCCGATGGAACAGACGGTGGGAAAGGATCTGCCGGCAAGGGTCAGGGCGCCACTACCCGGGAATTCGGGGAGAAAACCGGGACCTTATACAGTAACGGCGGCACCTGCAGCGAAGGTGCACCATCGCCGATGGGGGATAACACGGGCAATGGCGGCAGCGGCAGACCGTGGAATACGAATGGACCCGGCGGCACCGGCGGTTCCGGCATCATCATCATACGCAACCGCAGAGAGGAGGCTGCATAGATGGCAAAAACCATGGCAGTCATTATGGACGGCATTGTCTCAAACATGATTTGGTGCAGTGACACCCAGCCGGAAACGTCTGCCCTGAAAAGCCCGGGGGACCGGCCTGTGGGCATTGGTGATACCTATGTGGACGGCAGGTTCTACCGGGACGGGGCAGAAATCCTGACGCCTCTGGAAGAAGCCGAGCGGAAGCTGGCAGCCCTGGAGGCAGCCTATCGGGAAGGAGTGAACAGCCTTTGAGAGAGCCTGATTACCATACCATTCTTTACGAAGCGGGCCGCAATAACGCCCTGTCTCTCCGGGACGAGGCAGCTGCCCTGGACGGCACCGCCATCCTCTCCCGGGAAGGAGACGTGCCGGACTTTGTGCCCGGGAAGGACTACAGCGCCTGGCCCATCGGGTCCCCGGTCCGGGACGATGACCAGGTCTGGCAGCTTCTCCAGCCCTATGACAGCGCCGTCCATCCCGGCCCACCGAGGCAGCAGCGGGCCCTGTGGGGCCTGTGCCACACGAAAAACCCGGCGGATGCCAAGGCCTGGGTGGATGCCTATGGTACATCCGGAATGTACATGGACGGCGAATGCTACCGGGCGGAGAATGGCACCGTGTACCGCTGCCTGGCAGATAATACGGTGTATAATGCGGAAGCACTGCCCAGTGCGTGGGAGGAGGTAAGAGTATGACTGTAAAACAAATTCAGTGCCTGCTGATATACCTGGGATATGATCCGGGTACGGTGGATGGTATTCCAGGAAAAAACACCCGCCGGGCCGTATTGGCATTTCAGCATCAGGAGGGACTGGACCAGGATGGGGACCCCGGCCCAATTACACAAGGGACGCTTCTTGCGGCGGTTGCTGCCGGGCGCTTCTATGTGGCGGGTTCCGACGTGCCTGATGATTCAACGGGGACCTGGTGGGATACAATCAAGTATTTCACCCGGGATGAATTCCGATGCAAATGCGAAGGAAGATACTGCGACGGGTTCCCGGCAGAGCCGGAGGAAAAACTTGTGCGACTGGCGGATCTGGTGCGGGAGCATTTCGGAGCGCCTATCACCATATCCAGTGGCGTGAGGTGCCAGAAGCACAACGATAGTCTGAAAAATTCTGTGAAAAACTCCCGGCATGTTCAAGGGAAGGCTATGGACTTTTGCGTTCAGGGTTTTTCTTCGGCTTCTGTGCTTGACTATGTCCAGAGCCTGGTACGTGCCGGAGAGCTGCGGTATGCTTACGCAATTGACGGAAGCTATGTCCATATGGACGTGCAATAACACAAAGGAGGATAAGGAAATGAACGAAAATTTGGTAACCATCAAGACCGCCATTGCGGCATTCCTGACAGCCCTGGGGGCCTTCCTTGGCTGGAAGGGTGTCATGCTGATTGCCTGGGTGGCAGTCATGGCACTGGACTATATCAGCGGTACGGCGGCTGCCTGCAAGGCAGGGGAGTGGAACAGCGCCACCGCCCGGGAGGGACTGTGGCATAAGGGCGGTATGATCGCTGTAGTGCTGGTGTCCGCCATTGCGGATTGGATCATGGTTCTGATTGCCCAGTACATCCCCATCGGCATCCAGTGGCCCGGGATTATTCTTCCGCTGGTACTGGCCTGGTATATTATTACAGAACTGGGTAGCATCCTGGAGAACGCTGTGAAAATGGGGGCGAAGGTGCCCCAGTGGCTCATTAAGCTGATGAAGTCGAGCGCTCATATTGTGGAGGAAGCGGGAGAGATTGCGGCTGAGCCCAGCGGAGAACCGGATTGCCGCCGTAAATGATACGGTTAGTAACGTATTAGTAACACAGGTATACTTGTTCACAAATTGCCTGTGAAATCCAAACAAAAATGCCGTGAAAACAATCGTTTTCACGGCATTTTGGTACGCCAGAAGGGACTCGAACCCCCGACCTACTGATTCGTAGTCAGTCACTCTATCCAGCTGAGCTACTGGCGCATAACACGTTTCGTAACTTGCTGAAATATAATAGCACAGTCTTCCGGAAAAAGCAAGCCCTTTTTTCTGTTTTTCCACTTATTTTTTCTTTTTCCTTCTCAGAACAAAAACAGACAGAGAGCAAGCGGCAATCACAGTGAAAACAGCCACACTGGCTCTGCGGCGCAGCCGTGCTTCCCGCCTGACAAGGGCTTCCGCTCTGCGCTGATGCAGCGCCACTTCCTCCTGCTGCTCCCGGATATGCTGCCGGGTTACGGCGAAATCCCGGGCCGTTTGAAGGGCGTTCAGAGAATTCTCCTGATTTTTTGCAAAGGCAGCCATGACCTGCTGCTGGCGATAGGAGGTCAGGTTCTCGAAGAGATCCTGCTCTCCCGTATCGGGGCCGACGGTGGTGCGGTAAAGCCCGTATTGGCACGGACTGTATCGGGGGATGTCCGAGGCAAGGTCATAGGCGGTAATCCACTGGGTAACGCCTCCAACCTGGCTTTTGTGACAGCCAAACCCAAGCGTTTTGGATACCTGAAAGGCGGTCATGCCATCAAATCGGGACAGAGGCTGATCCAGGTCCAGGGTAATAGGATTTTCCTCCCATAGATGCAGGTAGGTTTTGGGAACCTGCCAGGTGCCATAGCGGTCCGTAAGCCCGGGAAAGCTGTCGGGAGCTTCCGCCGCCTCGACGCCCCGGCAGAGAAGCGCGGCAAACATGGCGTGCTGACCATGACCGTATTCTCCGTTTATATCGTGTCCGACGACGACCTGGGGCCGATAGCGGCGCAGCTGTTCCACCACAAAGCCCAGCAGCGCCTCCTCCGACTGACCATTTCGCTGATGGATTGCCAGGGCCTGCTGCGCTCTGTGACAAAAGTAGTCCCCAAAGGTTCCGAATACCGGATAGGTAGTTACACCAACAGACCACAGACCGTTGAGCATTTCGTGACAGCGGACAGTACCCCGGTTGCGGTGATTCGTCAGATACACCACCAGGGTTTCATATCCCCGTTCCCCGGCATAGTCGGGAAGCAGCCCGGCAAAGAAAAGATGCTCGTCGTCGCCATGGGCAGAGAAGAGAATCAGATCGGTTTCTCCCTCCTTAGGCGCTTTCCATTTCTGAACACAGTCGGGTACTTCCCCCGGGGTAAACAAAGTCAGCTCATTGATTCGAACCTCCCCGGAGGGAAAGAGGAAGGTGAGAGCCTCCGGCGCATAGCCGAAGACCCCTTCGAAATCCAGAAATTCGTGAAGAAAGCCCTCTTCTCCGAAGGTGTGGGTTATGTCCTTTTCCGGGTCAGTGACCGTATAAGAGCCGGGTTCCGTGTCAAAAATCAAATATGCGGAGCCAATGCCTCCCGGCTTCCGAAAGGTCAGACAGGCATCGTTTGGAAGCGTGGTGGCCTGTAATTCGTTTCCGTCAAAAAGCCGGGACAGGTCGGACGCACCCTCCCAGGCGGTAAGAAATTCCCTGCCCGGAATCCTTTCGGCGGCATCTTCGGCAGCCTGGGCGGCGGGAAGAGCAGGCAGCAGGAGAAGCAGGGAAAGAAGCAGACACACAATGGGACGATAGAAAATCATAGGCATTCTCCTTCAAAGTAATGGAGCAGAAAAGCATCCCTTGACAGCCAATCCAACCCTATTGTACAATAAGGAAAAAAGTCGAAAGGAAGGAAGGCATTGGTGGAGGAAATCGGGAGACTGCCAAAGCTTCTGCTGCCCTGGTACGCGGAACACCGCCGGGAGCTGCCATGGCGGAAGGATCGGCAGCCGTATCACATCTGGCTGTCAGAGATCATGCTCCAGCAGACCCGGGTGGAGGCGGTACGGGGATATTATGCCCGTTTTTTGGAGATTCTTCCCACCGTGGAAGCGCTGGCTTCCTGCGATGACGAGACCCTTCACAAGCTATGGGAGGGGCTGGGCTATTACAGCCGGGTGCGGAATCTGAAAAAAGCAGCGGGAATCATCCTGGAGACATATCACGGTATTTTCCCCAAAACCTATGAGGAGATTCTGGCCCTTCCGGGAATCGGAGAATATACGGCGGGGGCCATCTGCTCCATCGCCTACGATCTGCCCACACCGGCGGTGGACGGAAATGTGCTGCGGGTAATGTCCCGGCTGCTGGACGATCCCACGCCCATCGATCAGCCCGCGGTCAAAGAAAAGGTGAGGCGGATACTTGCCGGAATCTACCCGAAAGAGGCGGGAGATTTCACCCAGGCCCTGATGGAGCTGGGAGCCACCCTTTGCGGCCCCAACCGGAAGCCGGATTGTGGTCATTGCCCCTGCAAGCCCATTTGCCGGGCCTGCCAGAGGGGCACAGCGGAGGCGCTGCCGGTGAAAACGCCCAAGAAGGAGCGCCGTCAGGAGGACAGAACGGTTTTTATTCTCAGCTGCAATGGGAAATTCGCCCTGGAAAAGCGGCAGGAGGGGGGCCTCCTGGGGGGATTATGGCAGTTTCCCAACGTTCCGGGCAAGCTGCCTACCGGGGAGGCTCTGGAGGCGGTGGAGCAAATGGGACTTACCCCCAGGCAGATTACCAAGGAAATCTTCCGCAAGCATATCTTCACCCACATTCAGTGGAATATGAAGGGGATTTATCTGGAGGTTTCGGAAAGCGCCGGGACCTTTCAGTGGCTGACCGCGGAGCAAATTGACAAAGAGACGGCACTGCCTACGGCATTTCGGCAGTTCTGGCAGGAGGAAGAGAAACATGTATGATTTTCATATGCACTCCCGGGTTTCCTTTGACGGACACGATCCTGGAGAAAGCCTGGCAAGGGCGGCGCTGGAAAAGGGTATGCGGGAAATCTGCTTTACCGACCACATGGACTATGACCCCTTGGCGGAGAAACAGACCATGCTTTTTACCCAGGAGCGGTACGGCGCGGAATATGACGGTCTTGCCCTGCCCGGGCTGAAAATTCGCCTGGGGGTGGAATTCGGCATGAACCCCGATAACGCGGACACCTTCCGGCAGGATGTTAAGGCCCGGGAGTATGACTTCGTTTTGGGTTCCGTCCATTTCGTGGACGGGCTGGATGTGTACTGGAAGCCCTATTGGGAAGGGAAGACGGTAGAGCAGGCGGAGCGGCGGTATCTGGAGGAGACCCTTACCTGCGTGCAGCGGCAGGATGCCTTCGATGTACTGGCCCATCTGAATTTCCTGAGCAAGGCCCCGGCTTGTCCCTTGCCCCGACCCCTTCCCTATGAAACCCACCGGGAACTTGTGGACGAAATTCTGCGGACGCTGGCTGCAAAGGGAAAGGGACTGGAAATGAATACCAGCGGCGTTGACCGGGGGGTTGACTTTCTGCCGACGTTGGATTTCTTCCGGCGCTTCAAGGAGCTGGGGGGCGAAATCGTCACCGTTGGCTCCGATGCCCACCGGTGCAATCGGGTAGGGCAGTACTGTAACGATGCTTGCGCCATTTTGGGCGATATTTTCGGCTATGTCTGTACATTCGAAAGGCGTAAACCGATCTTCCATAAGCTGTGACCTTGCATTTCTTTCCATAATGTGATAAAATATTCTGAAAACAATGAAAAAAAGGATGTGCATCGGCTATGAAAAAGCTGAGTCGTGGCGCATATGAGGATACAAAGGGCTTTCTCCGGGTGGCGGAAACGCTGCTGGAGGTGCTGATCCTGACGCTTATGTACTACTGGGTTTGGGATACGGGATATGATCTTTCTTATTTCGCCTATAAAGGCAAGTATGTGCTGATGGGCGTGTATGCGGTGCTGACCTATGTGTTCTTTCAGAATTCGGAATGCACCATGTTCGGGCATTTAAGCCGGGTGGATCTGGTGCTCGGACAGGTGATTGCCCTGTTCCTGGTGAACTTCATTACCTATTTCCAGCTCTGTCTGATTGCCAACGCCATGCTCTCTCCAGTGCCCATTTTTACCCTGTACGGCATGGAAATCGTTGTGGCGGTGGTGCTGGTCATGCTCTACGCTGGGCTGTATCACAGGCTCTATGCCCCCCACAACATGCTGCTGATTTACGGCAATAAGCGGGGCGTGGGCTTAAAGCTCAAAATGGACACCCGCCGGGACAAGTACCATATCAGCGGCCTGCTCAGCGCCGAGGAAGGGTATGGGGTAATCTGCCGGGAGATCCCCAAGTATGACGCGGTGATTCTCAATGACATCCCTGCCCAGCTTCGCAACGATATCCTGAAATTCTGCTACCGCTATCGGGTGCGCACTTATGTGGCCCCCAAGCTGACGGACATCATGCTCCGGGGAGCGAAGAATAACACTTTGTTTGATACGCCTCTGCTACTGGTAAAGGGCACGGGCCTGACCCCTGCCCAACGGGTGGTGAAGCGGGGAATGGACATCCTGCTGTGCGGCATTGCCATGATTCCCGCGGCGCCCATTATGCTGGTGATTGCGGCAGCGATCAAGCTGGAGGACGGCGGACCGGTGTTCTACAAGCAGAAGCGCATGACCCAGTGGGGACGGGAATTTGAGATTCTGAAATTCCGCAGCATGATTGTGGACGCGGAGAAGTATGCCGGAGCGGTGCTTGCCACGGAGGAGGACCCCCGGATTACCAAGGTTGGCAAGGTCATCCGGGCCATCCGTCTGGACGAGCTGCCCCAGCTTCTCAACATTCTGAAGGGAGATATGAGCATTGTTGGCCCCAGGCCGGAGCGGAAGGTCATTGCGGAGGAATACTACAAGGAAATTCCGGAGTTTGCCTATCGGCTGAAGGTCAAGGGCGGCCTGACCGGTTACGCCCAGATTTACGGTAAGTATAATACCAATGCCTACGATAAGCTCCGGCTGGACCTGATGTATATTGAGAACTACTCCCTGCTGCTGGATGTGAAGCTGATCATTCTGACACTGCGGATTCTGTTCAGTAAGGACAGCACCGAGGGAGTCGATGTGGCGGCGGAAAACGCGCGAAAAGCGGAGGAGCTGGCACAAATGCTGGAGCAGCAGGAGAATAAGGGCGGCAAATAAAAAAATCCGACCGGAGCAGTTAACTGCTTCGGTCGGTACTTTTTTGGGCGTTAGACGTTGAACAGGAAGTTTACGATGTCGCCATCCTTCATAACATATTCCTTACCCTCGCTGCGAACCAGGCCCTTGGCCTTTGCCGCCGCCATGGTGCCGCAGGCCTTCATATCCGCAAAGGCAATGACCTCTGCCCGGATGAAGCCCCGCTCAAAGTCCGTGTGGATTTTGCCGGCGGCCTGAGGCGCTTTGGTGCCCCGCTTGATGGTCCAGGCCCGGCACTCGTCGCTGCCGGCGGTGAGGAAGGAAATCAGGCCCAGCAGGGAGTAGGAGCTGCGGATCAGCCGGTCCAGGCCGCTTTCCTTGAGGCCCAGCTCCTCCATAAACATGGCCTTTTCCTCGGGGTCGTCCAGCTCGGCAATGTCCGCCTCCAGCTTGGCGCAGATGGGGAGCACCTGGGAGCCTTCGCTGTCAGCCAGATTCTTGACTGCCATATAGTGGCGGCTGCTTTCGGGGGTATTCACCTCGTCCTCACCCAGGTTGGCAACATAAATGGTCTTTTTCAGGGTGAGCAGGTCGGAGGTGGAAATCAGGGCCAGATCGTCAGGGTCGTCGGTAAAGGTCCTTGCCAGCTTGCCCTCATTCAGGTGGGCCAGCAGGTCGGTGAAAACCTGAACCTCCCGCTGGAACTTCTTGTCCCCGCCCTTCATGGCCTTCTGGGCCTTGTCAATGCGCCGCTCCACCATTTCGATGTCCGCCATGACCAGCTCCAGATTGATGATGTCAATGTCCCGGAGGGGATCGGTGCTGCCCTCCACATGGGTGACGTTGCTGTCCTCAAAGCAGCGGACCACATGAACAATGGCGTCGGTGGTACGGATGTTGCTGAGGAATTTGTTGCCCAGTCCCTCGCCCTTGCTGGCGCCCTTCACAAGGCCCGCGATATCCACGAACTCCACAATAGCGGGGGTGGTCTTCTTGGGTTTGTGCAGGTCGGAAAGCCAGTCTAAACGCTCGTCAGGAACGGATACCACGCCCACGTTGGGGTCGATGGTACAGAAAGCGTAGTTGTCAGCAGGGACGCCTGCGTTGGTGATGGCGTTAAAAAGGGTGGACTTGCCTACGTTGGGAAGTCCCACGATACCGAGTTTCATGTAATTTCTACCTGTTCAGAAAGCCTTGGTTACTTTGGCCTCTGCCTTTCGTCGTTTTTTATGACTGCTTTTATGTAAGAAGTCAATTCCGCAATTCAATTATTTAATATAGCATAAAGCCATCTTTTTTGCAATACGGGTTTTGGTTTTCCGGAGAATTTTACCCTTCGAAAGATAGCGGGCGGTGCCAACCGGCACCGCCCGCAACAGGACTTTGGGTTTTCAATCAGGTAATTTTGGTGAGATACTGAATGGAGCTGACGGCGTCATTTTCGAAGAGGATCGTCAGGCTGATATCTCCGTCAGCCATGATACAGGCGCCGTTGTCGGCGAAGTTCTCTTCCCCATAGGCAGCCGCTACGCCGTCCCGGTTCATGCCGATGTACACACCCTCGGGGGTGGTAATGGTGTCATCCACAATCCAGAGGGACTGGACACGCTCACCGTCCTGGGCGGCGTAGGTCTGGAGATAGAAGCTGCCGTAGAAGTAGGTCCGGTCCATGCCCTCGTAGGCGCAGCTGGCTTCCTCGGTGAAGCTCTTGGGCTCTCCCAGCTGATCCACAATGGGCTGGGCCAGGGCGTTCATGGGAATCTCAATGCCCTTGTAGGCAAATACGGGAACCGTGGCGGCAGAGGCAGTGGGAGCCTGGGTCGCGGCTTCTGTAGCAGCCTCGGTGGGAGCCGGTGCGGGAGCCTGGGTTTCCGCTGCCACAGGAGCGGCGGGGGTGGTGGGCTGTTCTTCCTTGCCGCCGCAGGCGGTCAGGGACAGGGCCAGTACCACACTCAGTACAAGACAAATCCATTTTTTCATGTTTGTTTCCTCCAAAATATGTTATGATTTTTGCTTTTCCAGGGATTCCAATTGGGTTTTTCGGGCGTGATAGACCCTGACATTTTCCGACCAGACTTCCTCCAGTTCGGCCTCGCCCCGCCGGTCGGTCAGTCCGCATTGCCCGGTCAGGATACGACCAAAATAGTCGGACAGCTTTTCCGCACCGTATACATTCAGATGCAGGCCGGTATCATAGGTATCCGTATTCCAGTCAATCCCGATTTCCTCGATGCTTTGGGTGAGATTCAGGTACAGAAGGCCATGGTCCCGGGCATACTGACTGAGCTGTTCGTCCCACTGGGGCCACCAGGCGGGATAGAGAACCGGGGCCTTGATCAGCACAAGCTGGGTGCCGTGGGCCGCGCAAAGTTCTGCCATTTTGTCAAGGTAATCAAAGCTGGCGGCGGGGAGGGTATAGTCAGCAAGAGGCCGGGAGGCATGCTCCGCCTCCATGGGCCTGACGCCTGCCTGCATGAGATAGCCGCTGTCCGTCACCCGGTCCCGATGGAAGAGGTATTTCAGGTCCTCCGTTTTCAGCTCCGACCAGCGGTCGTGATACCGCAGAAGGGGGAAGAGGTAGAGCATGGGGCCGCCCTTTTCCTTCTCCATTTCGGTCATGGAGGCCTGGATGGCGTTCCATTTGGAGGAGGACCACTTCATGGTATCCAGGGTCATCCGGTTGTAGGCCTCCTGCTTGGCAGCGGGGCCGGCGCTGGCAGGGTCCCCAAATTCCATGGACAGGACATTGAAGACCATGACCTTGGGGGTTTCATAGCGGAAGGTTTCCTCCATCAGGTAGTAGGACTGCCAGATCAGCTGCTGGGCGCTGCCCCGGATGTAGGAGGGAATGCCGTAGTTTTCCCACAGGGTAACGGGGGAGAAGTTCTCATAGACCTCGCAGTCTCCGATGAAGATCACATCGTGATTGCCGGCCTGGGAATAGTACTCTCCGATCATGGCCCCCTCCGGGCTGGCGGACATGTATTTGGGCACCAGAAGCCCTTGCAGCAGCCCCAGCAGGACCAGCATCAGGGCCAGGGGAATGAGTCGTTTCTTCATAAGTATACCTTAGAACTGATTGTAAATAAAGTTGCTGGCATTGTATCCGATGCCATAGATGCCCATGAGCAGAACCACTACCAGAAGCAGGAAGTACAGGCTTTGCCGCAGAAGGGCAGGCTTCTGCCACAGTAGCTCCCGGACGCTGCCTTTTCTTTCCTGGGTCAGGCTGACGAAGAAAATCAGGACGATGGCGGCGGCAAGAATGCCGTAATCCAGAGCGCTCAGCCCCAAGCTCAGGAAGAACTCCGGATTGAGAACCTGGAGATTCAGAGAAGTGAACACAGCACCCATCCGGCGGAAGTAGTCGCCGATGTGGGGGAACAGGTCGCAGACCTGAATCAGGTTCATCATGCAGAAGGTCCGGAGGATTTCAAAGCCCGAATACCACTTTTTCTGCTTTAAGTGGAACCGACCGTGGAATTTCTCGTACAGAGGGGTCAGCTCCTCGGACAGGACGATGACGGCCCAGTTCAGCATTCCCCACACCAGGAAGTTGGGGCTGAAGCCGTGCCAGATGCCTGTGACGAACCAGACGGCGGCGGAAGAGAGATACACGGGAAGCTGCTTTCCAAACCGGTTCCACTTTTTGCGGACGGATTTGGAAAGGGAGCGCATGGAGGCGGAGATGGAAATGGGGTAGAAGATGTAGTTTTTCATCCACTCGCCCAGGGTGATATGCCAGCGCCGCCAGAATTCGGAGATGTTTTTGGAGAAGTAGGGCCGGACGAAGTTCTCCGTCATGGTGATGCCCATGGCCTCGCTCAGACCGATGGTGATGTCAATGCCGCCGCTGAAATCTCCGTAAATCTGTATGGCGTAGAAGAGGGACAGCAGCAGAAACGGCGCGCCGCCCTCGGTTCCCCGGAGGGCCAGAACCGCCGGGGCCAGACGATCCGCTACCACCAGCTTTTTAAAGTAGCCCCAGAGCATCCGCTGAAGACCGAAGGACAGGGTTTTGGCATCGTAGGCATGGGGGGCGCAGAGCTGGGGGGCAAGCTGAGAGAACCGGCTGATGGGTCCCTGCATGAGCTGGGGGAAGAAGGAGACGAACAGAGCCAGCTTCGCCGGATTCCGTTCCGGCGGAACGGCTTCCCGGTATACATCCATCACATAGCCCATGGTCTGGAACATGTAAAAGGAGATGCCCAGAGGCAGCCCCAGGCTCAGGAAGGAAATGGCCTTACCCTGAACCATGGTACGGAAGGGGTCAATGAGCAAAGCCTTGCAAAAGGCCAGTACGGCAAAATTCAGGGTGATGCACAATAACATCCACCGCCGGTTTTTCTGCTTCACCGCCTGCTTGAGGGCCTTTTTTTCCTCCCGGGAGAGGGTGGGCAGAGCCGCGTCCCGGTTCCGGAAATTCCTGTCCATGCACCAGGTTGCGCCATAGGTGGAGAAAATGGTGAGCAGCAGAAATACCAGATAGGAAGGCCCCGCGGTCAGGTAGAAAAGAGCACTGGCAATCAGCAGAAGCACCCACTGGGCTTTCTTTGGTACGAGATAGTAAACGATGAGCAAAAGGGCTGTGAACAGCAGAAAGGAGTAAGAAGTAAAGCTCATAATGTATCTTTCCGAAAACAGTGGCCGGAGCCTTTCCGGCCCTGCCGTGGTTTCTTAAAAGGTATCAATTAACGGGATGTTACCTCAGGACAGAGGCTTGTCCGGCGTGGCGGGGTAGAGGGACTTGTCTCTGTTGAAGCAGTTGAAGTTTCTGGCGGAATAGGCATCCAGGTAGGCGTCGGTAATGAGGCACACCCGGATCTTTTCGCCGACCCGGGGGGTCACGTCCAGGTGATAATAGGTTTCCCCGCCGTCCACGCTGACCAGACTCCAGAAGTGGTTATTGTCGGTGGGATAGTTCTTCTCTTTCTTTACGTCGATGTTGGGAATGCCCAGCTCCTCCAGGAAGAGCTTGGTCAGAGCGAAGTAGCTGAAGCAGTCGCCCACGCCGGTTTGGAGCATATGGTAGCCTTCCTGCCGGTAGTCGTCAAAGCCGGTGCGGTTGGAGTAGATGCAGTGATCCCAGATCCAGTCGTAGAGGGCACGGACCTGCTGCTCCGGCGTCATGTCGTCGGTGACGATGGCCTTGGCCTGCTTGGAAATGGCCTCCTCAATGACGCTCAGCTCCACATACTTTTCCTCCTTTTCCAGAACGGTGATCTTCGTCTGGGCGGAGGAGGTGTTGCCAAAGTCATCGGTAGCGGTATAGGTCAGGGTGTACTCGCCGGGGTTTTCCAGATCCACCTGGCTGTTGTCAATGGTAAGCTCCGGGGAATCGTCGGTATCGTCCGTGACGGTGACGCCCTCCCGGTAGGATACGGGGTCCCCCTGATAGATCATTATGGATTCCCGGACGCCCTCAATGACGGGCGGCTCGGTATCGGTAATTACCGTCAGCTGGGCGGTGGCCTGGGTGACATTGCCGCCCTCGTCGGTCACTTCCAGGGTAACCTCCTGGGTTCCGGTTCTGGTCAGATCCGGTTCCGTTACATACCGGACGGTGGTTTCGGTTTCGTCCTGGATACCGGCAAGGAAGGCGTCGATTTCCAGGGGGTCAATGCTCCGCATGGAAACGGACTGGGTGGTGACCTTCGGGGCTACGGTGTCCCGGACATGGAGCACCACATCATGGGGCTTGCGGCAGTATTCGATCTGGAGGGGATAGTCGCCGGGGTGCCTGAGCATGGCGGCATCCGGGTCCGTCAGAAAGGACGCCTCGAAGCCCTTGTACCGATGGGTCAGGTAGGCGTTGGGGTTCGGGGTTTCGCCCACTTCAATCCAGGTTTCTCCGATGGTGTTGTTGACCACCAGGGTATTGAAAACCCAAAGGTTGCCGGCAACCAGAAGGATAATCACAAGCAGCAAAATCCAGGGAAGAACGGGATGCATCTTTTTTTGCTTTGGGTGAGTCTGGGTACTCATAGAGAAATCTCCTTTGCGATAGTGAAAGATATTCGGGCATGGAGCTGTAGGCTTACTGGGAAAGCTGCACATTCGCGCTTGTGCGGCAGCAAAAGGGCAGGCATGTCAATTTCTTATTATATCGAACACAAGGGGAAATGTCAATGTCGGAAATGGGCCTAAATTGTGGGAAATGAATCGCGAAAGACCCTCCGGCAGCATTGACAAAAAAGCTGAAAAATGTTTACACAGCATATTGTATAGATATTACAGTGGTGACCCTGCCCAAATGCAGGGAAGAATCTGTGTCGATGAAGGAGATACCGAACAATGAAAAGAAGGGGATTTACACGGTTTCTGTCCATGTTCCTGGCGCTGGTACTTACGCTGTCCTGCGTCAATGTAACGGCCTTTGCCACGGACCTGACAGAAGACACAACCAACGCCGCCACGGAGACGAAGCCGGCGCCTGCGACGGAACCGACCACGGTTCCCACCACGGAGGCTGCAACGGAACCGACCACGGTCCCCACCACGGAGCCGGAGACGGAGCCGACCACCGTGCCCACCACGGAGCCGGAGACGGAAGATCCCACGGCCCCCTCCACCGAGGCCCCGTTGGTTCCCCAGGAAAGCGAACCGAAGCCGATTGTGCCGGAGGAGATGCCGCTGCTGTTTGACATCAGCTGGTATGACCAGGCAAATGCCGCCCAGAAGCGCCCGGGGATTTCCGCGCTGCTGAAGCTCTACGCCAACGACAGCCGTATCGCCCTTCCCCAGGTGACGGTGCTCAATCAAGACAGGGATGGGGACGGCGCGCCGGACCCGGATCTGTCCTATGGCCTGGAGACCTGGCATTATAGGATTGTGGTGCCCGATGTGGACGAAACCGGCGCTCCCATTACCTATACCCTGAAACAGGACGGGGAGAAGCTCCACAGCCGGCCCGAGGAAAAGTACTGGGCATATCGGGCCATGGACTATGCCCTGCTGGAGCTGTCTGAAGAGGACCTGAATACCCTGAAGACCACGGCCCTGGCTCCCGACGGTACCATGAAATTCGGCGGGGAGACAAAGCGATTTGTTAACTTCTTCTCCGACGCTGAGGAGACGCCAGAGGGGACAGAAAAACCCGTGATCCCCCCCACAAGAAGGGGGTGAGGAGGCTGCGGAGCTTGTGGAGGCCCTACAGGCCAAAGTGACCATCGCCTGGCTGGACTGGGGAGATCCTCAGCAGCTGCGGCCTAAGGATATGCAGAAGCTGCTGCAGGTTTACGCCGACGGTCAGCTTCTAAGCAGCGACAGCTATACCATTACGGAAGAAGGCCCTGCGGACTTCTACGGCATGGAGGCCTACAGTTATCTGATTTCCGGTCTGCCGGTGTATGCCCAGGCGGAAGCCGCCGAGAGCGAGGAAGTCACCGAGGGTGAGGAAGCCGCCGAAGAAGCGGAAGCCGGAACCCCCATCTCCTATGTCGTCAAGCAGGACACCTCTCTGCTCACCGCCTACCAGAATCTGGACCCCCTCATGCTGGCAGTTCTGCTGAATCCGGACGCGGAGAGCGAGGAGGAGCTGGTGGTAACGGAGGAGCAGGCTGCTGCCTTCCTGGCAATGGACGGAGAATGGGCGGTGACGCCGGAGGATGGCTCCGCCCCCGCCCGGGCCTTTGTCAACTTCTTTGCCGATGGGGTCGTGCTGGCTGAAACAAAAAAGGAGACCGACTGGGAGACAGATGCCTCCGTTCAGACGCAGGTGGTTTGGTTTGACGCCATTAACGACAAGGCCTATACCCATGATGGGGAGCTTCTCCCCTACATTTCCTACACTGTGGATGGCGAGCAATATGATTTAAGCCTCACCTGGGATGCGCAGGCGATCGACAATGGGGATGGTACGTTTAGAGCCGCATACTCCTATACCTACACGCAGGAGGACGCGGATCGCCTTGGCGTAACGGCGGGAGAGAAGCTGGTCATTACAGACACCGGCGATAACAACCTGAACCGCACCCTGGCGGCTGCGAACCTGACCAGCAAGCGTATCGACAGGACCCTTACCCAGGGGACGAATTCGGAAACCGGCGAACCGGAGTGGACCGTTACAGAAGAAAAGACCACCGTCATCACCTGGTCTCCCATCAGCATCGGCTTCTGGAATGGCACAGAAAACGGCCCGGATAACAGCAAGTATCCCACCCCCAATGTCAGCCGGTATTCCCGCAAGGAAGAAAAGAATCCGGATGGTTCTGTTTCTTACACGATGTATCCCATGCAGAACCTGGTAATCGATATTGAGTTCCGGGCGGGCATTGAAAATGCTAAGGATCATCCCGGATGGGCGAAGACGCTGTTCGAGCAAACGGGCATTTCCATGAATGGCAAGGACGTCAACGGAGACCCTGGCTTTAACTTTGACGAGAACCTGACTGACTTCTGGGATCAGCTGCTGGAGACCTATGGCGCCAGAAGGTCCGACTTCACCCTGACCGGCCCGGACAGTGATGGCAGGTATCACTATACCATTTTGAACGTCCCCGTCTACGACACGGACAAGAAGCAAATCACCTACACCCTGGATACCAGGGAGGAGACGCTGAATGTAAATGCCCCCGGAGACTGGTACTTCACCATCGAGAACGACAATAAGAATGTACCCGGTTATGGTACTGACGTAAGTCAGGGCTACAACGGCGGTACCGTTATCCTGACCAGAACCAATACCACGGAGTATCGAGCAACCAAAATCTGGCAGGATGAGCTCACCAAAGAGGAGCGCCAGTCAACCGACTGGACCCTGTGGCGGTATGCGGCGAGACAGGGCGACACCTTTGAGATGGCAGCCCAGGTCTTCATGGACGCGGATAACAAAACAATTACGATCGTGGCAACAGATAAAAATGGTGATGTAACCAAAACGTTTGTAAATACCTTCAACTGGACAACCAGCGGCGAAACCATTGAGCACTTCCTGATTGAGAACCTCCCCAAATATAACTCCGACGGTTATGAGTACACCTACTTTGCCAGAGAGGCAAACCTGGACAGCTCCTATGTCCGCCACTTTGGCGCTTATACCGACGGGGAATTCCAGGAGGAGTCGGCGGAAGAAACAGCGAATCGGGAGAAGACAGGCTACCGGGGCATCAACAACGGCGGCGCCGTTGCCAACCAGAAGACCCAGTACATTCCCATCAGTGTGACCAAGGAATGGGTTGCGGCCCGGTACCAGAATGACCTCAGCAATATCCAGGTGGTGGTGAAGCTCAAGGCCAGACATGTTCGTCCGCAGGGAGATGACGCAAAAGATAGCTGGCACGATGTCCTGGACGGCAATGGCAACCCCCGCACCCTGACCCTGGAGGGCTTTACCGCCTACCAGCTGACCCAGACCCGCACCATGGAGGTGGACCAATACTGCTCGGAAGGCCATGAGCTGGAATTCATGTGGGAAGAGGTTGCCATCTATGAACTCGAGACGGACGAAGCCGGGAACCTCCTCAAAGACGAAGATGGAAACTACAATGTAAAAAAAGAGATTTACAAGGAGAAAAAAGTAATCGATGGGGAGGAGCAGGACATCTTCTGTCTGTCCATCAACAGTAAGGCAGTGGAGACTGACAGCTTTCCCCATGCGGACGAGTATTTTGTCTCCAACAGCAATTCCAATGACCAGCTGGGTGACGGACAGGTCATCACCAACACCCTGGAAGGCACCACCGAATACTTTGTCAAAAAGACCTGGGATGAAACCCTGACGGCAGGCCCCATTACCATTTCCCTGAAGGCCTATGATTCCGCCGGCAGAGACGTGACCCAGGAGCTGACGGATAAGGGCTATGCGCTGGAGAAAACCCTGAAGGAGGACACCCCGCTGACCATAAAGGATGAGAATAACAAAGACACTGCCTATGGCGGTAACTACGAATCCCGGGACAGCCAGTGGGTCCACCTGTTCGAGGATCTGCCCAAATACGACGCGGAGGGCAACCTCTATAACTACATCATTCGGGAGTACGGGACCACCATCAACGGCACCATGCCGGAATATCACTATGGTAATGATGTGGATGACGACACAGTAGACGAAAAGCAGTCGGTTCTCATTCACAACGCACCCGTGCCCGGTGTGGTTCAGTACATTGATGTGCGGAAGGTCTGGCTGGACGACAGCGTTACCGCCGGTCGGGATGACTGTAAGTTTGCCATTTACGCCGGTACCTACCCCAATGGAAGACTGCTCTACGGAAAAAACGATGATGACTCCAACGGCCTGCTGGGAGACTACGTTATTGTAGCCGAGGGCAGCAACTGGTGGCGTCATGTAGACGTTACGGTCTTCGCCTATTGCGTGAATGTCTCCGGAACAATCCATTACCTGACGTATGGGCAATTGCAGCAGAACTGGGAGACACTGACAGAGTATGATGAAAAGGGTCAGCAGGTAAATAATCAGGATAACAGGCAGCGTCCTGACGTATACCTGAGCCTGTACCAGCGGGAGTACCAATATGAGGACGACGGTACACCAAAGCGGGATAAGGATGGCAATCACCTCTATGATATTGTGAAGCTTCCTTATAAGGATTATCTGTGGACCCAGGAATCAGACGCCAGCAATACGGAGGACTACTGGACGGCTGGCTTTGATCTGCCCAAGTACGATGACCACGGTACGGAAATCATCTACTATGCCTCCATTTTCACTGTGGTGAACTATACCGGTATTGACTACATTGGCGCACAGTTCGGTGAGGGCGAGGTAAAGGACATCGATAGTTTCCTGAAAGATGATAATCTCCTCAACCAGTCCGAGGTCGTGTACGACAAGATCACGGGAAAGTTTGTGGTCACGCACAAGGAGAACAGCAGCATCACGGAATTCTTCCCCCAGGGGAATAAGAATGGCCTGCCCCTGCTGGAAGCCGACAATACCTTTGTTGAGCAGATCAGGGAGAAGGTCAACGTCATCGGACGTAAGATCTGGGAGAACATCCCGACCGGCTTCCCCACCAACGAGCTGCCCGGTCTGACCTTCAATCTGTACCGCTTCAAGATGAACCATAGCGGTCAATTCCTGGATGGAGAAGACAAGCCCGTTTCCGATGAGCCGGACCTGAATACACGGCCCCGCAAGGTTGAGAACCATGTGCTGAAGGTGTATGCCGCCGATAATACCGCCATGACGGGCGAACCGGTAGCAACCTACCAGGTCGAGCTGATGGCCCGGGTTGAGCGGGTTCAGAGCCCCGGCGTAGACTATGAGTTCAAAATGAACTGGGTGGGCTTTAATGACCTGGAGGGAAATCCAATCATCGGTGAAGACAATGCCAAACGATGGAGCAAATTGGGCGGTCTCAATGAGGGAGCGGAAGCCTACGGCAAACCCATGGCGAAGTACGACGCCAACGGCAACATGTACAGGTACGCCGTGGTGGAAACCATGCCCAGCGATGACACCTGGGAGAATCTGGGGAACGCCTACGAAAACCTGTGCGGCTCCATCAATGGCTACTACATTACCAATACCTTCGATACGGTGAATAATGTGGCCCCGATTCGGGTGAGCAAGGATTGGAATTTTCCAAATCTGAATTTAAAGGATGACGAAACACCGAAGTTCCCGGAGAGAACCGAATTTAAGCTGTACCGGTTCTACAAAACGGTGGATGGCTTTGGTACGCCGCCGGTTCCCAGCTACGCCGAACCCGAGGAAGTGGCGACCACGGTGCTGGAAGGTCGGGAAGCATCTTACAACTGGGCGGCGGGAAATGAATCGACTGTAACCTTCCGGAACCCGGGAGCCACGCAGGCGGATAAGGACACCCAATGGCCCATCTACGCCCCCAATGGCAATCCCTACATCTACTTCGTGGGGGAGACACCTTTGGATGGCTATGAGGAAGCTAAGCTTACCCTGAACTCCGGGGGGGTGTTTGACGATCCCACTGGTGAGGGCTGGCCTGATCTGAAGGATCCTCAGTATTCCTGGGCATCTCCGGCCTTTAAGCTGGAGGATCAGACTGCCGAGGTACAAGTAGGCGTCGAAAACAAGTACACCGGCGAGGATCACGTAGACCTTACCGGCAGTAAGGTTTGGCGGGACTACGGCGGCGTCTTCGGAACCCGGCCCAATAGCCTGATCCTGTATCTCTACCGCAGCGCGAAAGAAGTAAATGAGTATGTCGGCAAGCTGACTCTGACGCTTGGCGGCAATGGGCTTTCACCTGCATGGAATCACACATCGCCTGGTCCGAAAAACGAGTCCCCCGCAACGAATGTAACGGGTGATATCAAAGTTACCACGGAGTTGTCTGAGGACAAAAAGACGTGGACGTACCACATCACAGGTCTGGATGGCTACCATACTTACGCTGTGCCCTACACCTATAAGGTGCAGGAAGATATAACGAATCTGGGAGACTATACTGCGGAGAACGGCGGAGCGGCAACGGGAAAGACCGATACGGAGCGCAACACTGTCACCATGGGTGATCTGACGAACAGTCTGACCACAAGCCTGACAGTGGAGAAGCTCTGGAAAGCAGGCGATGACAAGCCGCCTGTCAAGATGCCGCCTGTTGTGGTAAAACTCCAGATTAGTGATGATAATGGGAAGACATGGCAATGGGCAGATGCGTATTTTGTGAAGTACTTTAAAAACAACGTAGATTTCACATATGAAGAATTCCTGAAGGAATATCAGGTTGTTTTCGACAAGGAATTAACACCCGGTCACTGGAGTACTGAGTTTATACATCTGCCAAAGGGCATCTTTAAGGGTGAGGCAAAGACCTTCCAATACCGTGCCAGAGAAATTAAGATTGATGATCTGGAGGTAAAATGGGATGCTGACCTGAAAACGATTGTGTCCATTGGAGGCAAGCCCTACAATGGCACCGGTTATCTTATTATCACCGAAGATGATCAGGATGGAACCATTACCAACGCCTTCCGGGAGACACAGTTCTCTGTCACCAAGATTTGGGAGGGCGATGAGAACAACCGGTATGGCACCCGTGGAGACGTGGACGATGAGGACACCACCACATGGTCTGTGAGCTTCCATATCTACCGCTCTTATCAGGGAAACAATGGAACGCCGGAGATATTGAAGTATCCCGGTTCTGATGTGGATTTCGTTGTGACGGTAAGCGGTGTGAATCGCGATGATAATGCGACGGCAACCGTCAATAATCTTCCTGCCCAGGCGCCCAACGGTGAGACGTACAAATACTTCGCCGTGGAGCTGAACCCGAATGGAACGGAAGTCAGCAGGAACCCCATTGGTGATTACAACGGTACCTATGGTGTTGTGTATGATGATGGGAAAGACGCCAATACAACCACCGTCACCAACACCATGAACCCCACCCAGCTGACGGTTACCAAGAATTGGGTAGGTGACCAGACCAGCTTCCGTCCCGAAAACCTCCCCCTGACGCTGTACCGGAGAATTCAGGGAACTACCGGTGAAGGCACAAAGGTTCCCAATGCTCCTGCTGCCAGCTGGAACAAAGGAAACGGCAATACCTGGACTGCTACCTATGGTCCCCTGCCCAAGAAAGACCCGTCGGGTAATGTATACGAATACTACGTTACAGAACAGACCAAGGATGGCTATGAGCGCCCGCTGTATGGCACTGACTCTGGAGCCGCCGGTTCCAAACCGAATGGAGAGTACTGGGAGGAAACCATCACCAACACCGCAACGCAGTTCACCCTGGATAAGGTGTCCGAGACGGCTTCTACCGAAAAGCTGAATGGTGTGACCCTGGTATTCCAGTCCTCGGACAATCAATGGACGCTGACCTGGGAACGGAATGCAGACGGTGAAGAGCGGTATGAGATCAAGAAGGGCCAGGGCAGCTGGTCTGCCAGTGGGGAAAAGGAGAATGGTGGCTTTGTCACTGGCCCGGTACAGATCACAGGACTTCCTGTTGGTAAGACCTTCATACTGAAGAGCGAAACGCCGCCTAAGGGCTATGTTATGCCAAAGGGTACGGTGTCGTTCAAATTGAAGGCAGATGGCACGCTCTCAATCGTGTCGGGTGCAAATACTTACCTGACACTGGGCACTGACAACCTTGCGCTGACCCTTGCCGATCCTGAAACCCAGATTACCCTGAAAAAGCTGAATCAGGAGAATACGGAAATCACTGAGGGCTACACCTTTAAGCTCCACGGAATCTTCCATACGGAGAACGGAGATAAAGAAGAAGACCGCACCCTTGCTCCGGATTCCAAAGTCAAGGAAGTCAAGGACGGCGAACTGATGGTATCCACAAATGCCAGCAGTCCGGAATACACCTACACCCTGACGGAGACAGGGGCCCCCGATGGCTACAAGCTCTCCAATGTCACAGTAAAGTTCTACCTGGATGTGAATGGCACTGTTCACATTCTGGAAGGGCAGAGTGTTGCGACGGCAAACGGTTCTACTGTTAGCTTTAAGGATGATCCCTTCACTCTGACGGTGCGCAAGCAGGAAGAGAATGCCAATCGTTTCCCGGCTGGCGCGGAGTTTGAACTGAAGGAGCATGAGACAAACAAAGTTTTGGGCAAATTCACAACGGGTAAGAACGGCAGTGTAACCATTAACAGCACAGCCACCAATCCCAAACTGAAAGTGGACGGAATCTACGTCCTGACGGAAACCAAGGCTCCTGACGGGTATCTCCTTCCCGAAGAAAATGCCCGTTCGAAGACCTTCCAGATTCAGGATGACGGAACGGCCTTAACCGGAACGATTGATGCCAGCGGCAGCTTCACCCCGGGCACCGATCCGGAAACTGCCATGCTGACCTTCACTGACAAGCCCATCAAGATTACCCTCAAGAAGATCAATGTGGAGACTAACGAAGGCCTTAGTGGCGCCAGGTTCAGGCTGGACCGGAAGACCTCTGACAATCCGGAGAAGTGGACTACTGTCCGGTCGGGAGTCACAACCGGCAAAGATGGCACAGTGCTACTGTGGGATGCGGCCAATGGTCCCTATGTGGTACAGGGCGGCACCTACCGTCTTGTGGAAACCCAGGCCCCGGCAGGCTATGTGACAGAGGGCACAACGGAGTTTACGGTTAGCGGGGACGGGAAAACCGTTACCGTCACCGGAGAGGCACCTTCCGACACGATCACCGTTACGAACAGGAAAACCAGCTTCAAAATCATGAAGCGGGATAACGAGCTTGAAAAGCCTTTAAGTGGCGCAACCCTGGCTATCTATGAATACGATGCTTCTGATGACACGCACAAGGGCAAACGTATTGCCACCTGGGAAACCGATGGCATGGGCCATACCCTGGATGGTGTTCCGGAAGGTGAGTACATCCTCTGCGAGGAGGTGACACCGGAGGGCTTTGCGCAAATTCCTTCCCTGCATTTCAAACTGCGGGAGGGTAATCAGATTCAACTGATTGGGGCAAGCACAACCCACTTTGCCTTGGGAGAACCTGAACAGGGCAGCGACGTCTACACCATTTACGCCATTGATAAAAAGGTTCGCGGTCATGTAGCCTTGACAAAGGTTCGGGCGAGCGATCAGGCACCTTTGAAGGGTGTCATGTTCGACCTTTACCAGGTAGTGCCGGACGGTGAGGATTTGCGGATTGCACGCAATCTGGAAACCAACGAGCATGGTGAATGGACATCCGTCGGCAGTGAGCGCCTCTTTGAAGAGAGCGTGGATGCCGGAAAGAAGCTGTCAACCGGCCTGCCCAAGGGCGACTACTACTTCCTGGAGGTGGCAGCCACCGAGGATACGGCGTTGGATCGTCAGACAAAGCACAGCTTCACCATTACCACAGACGGAGAAGTTGCGCATCCGGATAAAACAGGCACCATTGTGAATCAGATGTTTACCGCAAACGTGAAGCTGAAAAAGCTGGACGAAGTTTCCGGCGCGAATGTATCCGGCGCTACCTTCACCCTTACCTATGCGGCAGACAGCGCAGTGTACAGCCAGGAGGCTGTGACGAACAGCAGCGGCGAAGTGACCTTCCAGGATCTCCCCAAAAAGGGTACCTACATTCTGGAAGAAACCATGGCTCCCAACGGTTATGACATTGCGGGGGTCCATGGTGAGGACCACAAGCCATTCAAGGCAGAGCTGATCCTTGACGATGATGACTACAAGCAGACCGTGGTCATCAACCGGGCACGGGTTGACGCCAAAAAGCTCACTGTCCTCCAGGGGAGCATCACAGCCGATGGTATCCCCAACCCCAGACTGCTGGGTTCTGTGACCCTCTACAAGGCGGATGGTGACGAAGTATCCAAGGCGCTGGACGGTGCGGAGTTCACCCTGTACAAGAAGAATGAGGCTACCAATCTCTGGGATCGGCTGAAGTCCTTCCTGACCGGCGGCACCTACACCGTGGAAGGCGTTCTGGACGGCACGGCCCTCCATGAAGCAGGCAAGCTGACAATCACGGATCTGGATTGGGGCACCTACAGACTGGTGGAGACCAAGGGCGCGGACGGCTACGCCGCGGTGGATGAGAATGGCGATCCCATTGAAGTGGAGTTCACCATCGACCGGGACAGCAATAAGAACATTGCGCTGACATCGGATGGACACAGTTTCTACAACTACCATACCATACTGGTGATTCAGAAGCAGGGCACCAATGGCGCTGCGCTGACAGGCGCGGAGTTCAAGCTGGAAGGAACCTTTGTGGACGAAACCGGCAAGACCGTCACAGGCACCAAGACCCTTGCCACAGACAGTAAGGGCCAGATCGTTCTGGAGGGCGTACTCATTGCCGGAGAAACCTATACCCTGACGGAAACCAAGGCGCCGAGCGGCTACAGCCTCCGGACCGGCAGCTTCCGCTTCCGGATGGAGGCAGACGGTTCCACCACGGTGGTAAGGAGCGCTTCGGGCTACCAGCTGAGCAAGTCGGAGTTCTTCGACAATCAGATTGTGGTAACCGATCGCAGGAAATCCACAACCTTTAAGACGGGAGACAGCAGCGACCTGACCTTGTGGCTCAGCCTCACGGCGGCCTCACTGACAGGGCTTGTAACAGTCCTGGCACTCTCCCGTAAGAAGAAGCGCAATACCAAAGCATAAATAACCCTAGTGAAAACCGCCTCTGCGTTCAGCAGAGGCGGTTTACTATTCCCTCCGGTTATTGCATCATGCCATTTCGCAATTTTACATTGGGAAGGTTTTCGGTTAAAATGGGATTATCTGAAAAACAGGAGGCTATGAACTTGGATAAGAGACGAAACCGTTTAAAATGCCTCCACCGCCATACAGCGGCAGATGGCGTCCTCAAAGGAGCGGATGGCACGGCTACGGTAGCCCTCCTAAGGATAGATCAGGCCCAGATACACAAAGCACCGCTTTTTGCCGATGCTTAAATGGATCACATCCCGGCTCTCCTCAATGCAGGAGCGGTAGGTAAACGCGATACCCAGTCCCCGACGGGCCAGGGCCGATGCCATAGGCGCGGTGAGGTTGCCGCACACGGACTTCGGCGTTACCCCCAGCTTCTCAAATTCCCGCTGAGCGATATTTCCCAGCATGGCTGACCGACCGGAGATCAGAAAATCCAGATGCAGGATATCCTCCAGCTCCACCCAGGGACGGTTGGGCCCGCCGCCGCCCTCCCGGACAAACTCCATCACCGGATGGTCCCGGTTCGCCACCAGCACCACCTCGTCCTTCATCAGAAATTTTCCCTGGTCGTGCCACTGATCCGGGGTGACGGCGACCATAGCCATGTCCAGGTCTCCGGAGGCAATCCTCCGCTCCAGGGCGCTGCTGTCATGCTCGTGGATGACCACCTCCACATTTGGTACCTCCTGCCGGAACAGATGCATGGCCTTGGGCAGCAGATAGCTCCCCCGGAAGGTACTGATGCCAAAGTGGATGACCCCCTTTACCGGCGCGTTCAAATCCGTCAGCTGCTTTTTGACCTGCTGATACTGAATCAGCATTTGCCGGGCGTTGCGGACATACAGCTCCCCGGCAGAGGTCAGCCGGACCCCGTTGGAGGCCCGCCGGAAGAGCTTGACCCCCAATTCCGCTTCATACCGGCTCAGGTATTGACTGAGACTGGACTGTGCAATGTATAGTTTTTCTGCCGCCCGGCTGATGCTTCCTTCCTCCGCCGTTGTCACAATGTATTCCAGTTCCTTTAATTCCATCTTGCTTCCTCCAAACCGTTGTTTTGACCAGATTTCTTCCTTCCTCTTTGTACAGGTTCACAAGCAATATCGGATTTTCCAATGGGTGATATACTACATGCAGACTTCCATCTGAATTATCGATATTATATAATACATTCAGACGAAAGGCAACAGGAAATGGCCTTTCCCAATCGGAAAAATTGAAAGGAGCACAACATGGCAGAAATTTCTTTACAGGGTGTTGTGGATATGCACGTCCATACCAACCCGGACCTGCGGCTGAGAGCTTACGATGATTTCCAGCTCTGTGATGCCGGTGTCCGGGTAGGGGCCCGGGCCATCGTCATCAAGTCCCACATGGGCAGCACCGCCGAGCGTGCCTATCTCGTAAACGCCTACAACCGGAAGGTCAACGGCAAAAACGACTTCACCATGGTCGGCAGCATTACCCTGAACCGCTGTGTAGGCGGCATCAACCCGGTGGCTGTGGAAAACGCCCTGAAGCTGGGGGCCAAGGTGGTGTGGCTGCCCACCTCATCCGCCAGGAACCATCTGGAAAAGCTGGGCAAGTCCACGGAAGGTTGTGTGGATGTGGTCCGGGACGGAGAAATCGTGCCGGAGCTGAGACAGGTTCTGGAACTGGTTAAGACTTATGACGCAGTCCTGGGCACCGCACACATCTCGGTTCCGGAAATCTTCACCATCACCAAGGCGGCCCGGGAGCTGGGCCTCCAGAAAATCGTGGTGACCCATCCTGAATGGTGGATCGTGAACATGTCCCTGGAGGACCAGGAGCGGATCGTCAAGGAATACGACGTAATTCTGGAGCGCTGCTACGCCCAGAACAAGGGCGTGGGTGCGGGCAACGGCTACTTAAGCAACCTCCCCGGCAATCTGGAGGTAATCCAGAAGATCGGCTACAAAAACGTCCTCATCAGCACCGACGGCGGTCAGGTGGAAAATCCCAACTGGGAGATTGCGGAACGGAATTACCTGCAATACATGCTAGATCATGGCGTTCCCGAGGCGCATATCCGCTATATGAGCCACGACCTGCCCTGCAAGCTTATGGACATTCAGGTGTGAGAAACCGGGAGGAAGAAAATGGAAGGTACATTTTTGAGTATCTGCATCATCGCTGCCATCGCTCTGCGGTATTCCCGTGTTTTAAAACCAAAATCAACACCGGCTTTTTCGGCTCCACCACCGGTGTGGTTTACCCCGCTCTGTTCCCCCCTGATCCTGAGCTCCTGCGGCAGCAAGGAGGAGCGCAATATCCTGTTAAGCCACCTGCTGTTTGTGGCAGTGTCTATCAAGCGTAGGCATCTGCGCAGTTTATAACCTGGTTCTTTCTATGATTCTGTAATAAAAAGGAGAAAACAATATGCTGAAATTATTTGAGTCCGGTGTTTATCTGGTAAACGGGAAGGAAATCGTCACCGATCCCGCAGAAGTAACCGCCAAGACAGGCAAGGCTGTCTCTCAGGCAGAGGCCGCCCGGAATACCATGGCCTATTCCATTCTGAAAGCCCACAACACCGTAGAGGACATGGATTCCCTCCGCCTGAAGTTCGACTCCATGACCTCCCACGACATCACCTACGTTGGCATCATCCAGACCGCCCGGGCTTCCGGCATGAAGGAGTTCCCCCTGCCCTACGTTCTGACCAACTGCCACAACTCCCTCTGCGCCGTAGGCGGCACCATCAACGAGGACGACCACAAGTTCGCCCTCTCCGCTGCCCATAAGTACGGCGGCATCTACGTCCCCACCAACATGGCGAACATCCACTCCTACAACCGGGAGATGATGGCGGGCTGCGGTCGGATGATCCTGGGTTCTGACTCCCACACCCGTTACGGCGCTCTGGGCACCATGGCAGTAGGGGAGGGCGGCGGCGAGCTGGCAAAGCAGCTGGTGGGTCGTACCTACGATTTCGCCCGTCCCGGCGTCATCGCTATCTACTTAAGCGGCGCTCCCCGTCCCGGCGTAGGCCCTCAGGACGTGGCCCTGTCCATCATCGGCGCTGTCTATAGCAGTGGTTACGTCAAGAACAAGGTCATGGAGTTCGTTGGCCCGGGAATTGCCAATCTGCCCATGGAATACCGGAACGCCATCGACGTGATGACCACCGAGACCACCTGCTGGTCCTCCATTTGGGTCACCGACGAGAAGACCCGGGAATACTTCACCATCCATGGTCGCCCCGAGGCTTACAGGAAGATTCAGCCTGCTGAGGTCGCCTACTACGACGGCTGCGTCTACGTTGACCTCAGCACCGTGGAGTGCACCATCGCCATGCCCATGCACCCCTCCAACACCTACACCATCCATGAGCTCCAGGAGAACGCCGCTGACATTCTCCATCTGATCCAGGACAACGCCAACAAGCAGATCAAGGGCGCTCAGATGGACATCGTATCTAAGTTCCACGACGGGGCTATCTGGGTGGAGCAGGGTGAGATTGCCGGCTGCTCTGGCGGCACCTTCGACAACATCTGCGCCGCCGCCGATATCCTGAGAGGCAGAAGCTGCGGCAACGGCGCCTTCACCCTCAGCGTCTATCCCGGCTCCATGCCTGCCCTGGCAGAGCTGATGCGCAATGGTCGTGCCCACGACCTGATCTCCGCCGGAGCCATCCTGAGAGAGTGCTTCTGTGGTCCCTGCTTCGGCGCAGGCGACACCCCCGCCAACGGAGAGTTCTCCATCCGGCACACCACCCGGAACTTCCCCAACCGGGAAGGCTCCAAGCCCGGCGAGGGCCAGATGGCTGCCGTGGCCCTCATGGATGCCCGTTCCATTGCCGCTACCGCAGCAAATGGCGGCAAGCTCACCGCTGCCACCGACATGGATGTGGAGTACACAAATCCCGAGTATCGCTTCGCCAAGGAAATCTACGAGAAGCGGGTCTACAACGGCTGGGGCAAGCCCGAGCCGGAGCATGAATTAAAGTTCGGCCCCAACATCAAGGACTGGCCCGAGATGCCCGCCCTGACGGAGGATCTTCTGGTGAAGGTCTGCTCCTACATCACCGACCCCGTCACCACCACCGATGAGCTGA
>CAYRDE010000002.1:0-57511 GCA_964422935.1 uncultured Oscillospiraceae bacterium
CCAATTTCTCCACGGCATATTTCAACCATTCCTCTGGTGTAGGCGCATCTCCTTCACAGGGAATAGCTTCCCATGATTTACGCTTTTCCGGGTCAGGATCGCAAAGACCTTGTTCAATTCTGTCTGAAATAATTTTCTTCATTTCTTCTACTGTGATGTTTCGTTCACGGGCTAACCGCTCAAAGAAATTTTCGTGTTTTTCCATTGTGTTTGTCCTCCTGCGTTTTTAATAGTATTACCTAACGCCTAAAAGGTAAACATTATATGACCCTTTTGGGATATTCGTTATCTACCCATTATGACTATTATACCACCTTTTCGGGGATTATAATAGATACAGATGGGAAGGTGATGGCATGGATGCGCAAAAACGAATCAAGCAGTTAATGGAAGAGCGCGGGTGGACGGATTATCGATTGGCAAAGGAATCGAACCTTTCACATTCCACCGTTACAAATATGTTCAACAGAAATAACGCACCAACGCTGCCAACACTGGAAGCGGTTTGTAAGGCATTTGGGATTACATTGGCACAGTTCTTCTCGGAAAGCGATGAACCTTATGCACTGACGCCTGAACAGCAGGAGTTGTTTTCCAGGTGGAGTTCTTTGACGAACGAACAGAAGCGATTGCTGCTCGACCTTATGAATACGATGTAAAAAGCACATTGAACCTCCAACCGGGGAGGCACAATGTGCTTTCATTTTGCCATTTTTCTATCTTTGAACGATTACTCCTAAAAATGAACGAATACCCTAAAATTGAACGATTACTTTTTGGTTTTCAACCCATTTTCCCTTGAAAAACGCAAAAAAGCCGTCACGAAATGCTCCCGTGACGGCTTAAACGCTCTATTTTAAATTGTAAAAGGGCTGAAAAAGCCCATAAAATAAGGCTTTTCGGGCAAAAAGAAAGAACGCTAACTTTGTATCAAAATTAGCGTTCTTATTTGGCAGACCTAAAGAGAACTTAAACGAACCCTCGCACACATCGGCATTGGAACTTTCAGCTTCTAATGGGAATGAGTAGCAGCTTTGCTCGCCGGAATAGTAGTATTCGATTTTGATTGTGTCATCGTAAAGGTAAACCGCCCGGATGAAGGAGTCTATCAGCTTCTTTTGGTACTTCTTATCCTCCGTATCGCCATCTTTAAGCTTTTGCAGGCCGAAGATGATCTGCTCCTTCTCTATGGGGATATGCTTTGATTGTTCGATTGCACGCTGGCGTTCCAGTCTTGATATGTCCGCCTCAATCTCCAGGAGCCGATCCCTCGTGGTGGCGGTGAAGATCCCGGCCTCAATGGCAGCCACCAAATTCTTCTGTGCTTTCCGTCTGTCTGACAATGTCTGCTCGATGATCCCAATATCAGAAAGACCCTGGGACTGCTTCTGGAATTTTACGGCACTTTCAGCGATCCAGGCGATAATGTCATCTCGCAGTACAATGTTCTTGGTCAGTTCTGCAACCCGGCGTTCGATCCAGTCACGCCGGACATTTTCTTTTTTGCAGGAGTGCTTTTTCCGGCGTGTCTGGCAGGCGTAGTAATAGTGAAGCGTTCCGTTCTTTGCTGTCCCGGATTCTCCAACCATGTAAGCACCACAGTGTCCGCAGAATAATTTCCCGGTCAGGAGATAGTCGCCGTCTTCCCGGTGCCTGCCCTGCGGGTTTTTCTTGTTTTCCAGGAATGTTTGCATTTTGGCGAAATCCCCCTTTGTAATAATGGGCGGTATGCTGTCCGGCTTTTCATAGTCCGCAAATCGATATGTACCGATGTAGGTATCGTTCCTGAGCATCACACGGAACGAGTTCTTATTCCACTGGTTCCCGTCCTTGGTGCGAATCCCCCGGGCGTTCAGATCGGCGGCTATTGTGGCAAATGGCTCCCCGGCTAAGACCCGGCGATAGATCTCACGGACAATTTCCGCCTCAGCCGGATTGATCTCGTGCCGGCTGTCTGGCCCTTTCTGATATCCAAACGGAATGCGTCCGTTGATTCTCAGGTTTTCCGCATTATCTCGCATGGCCCGCATGATATCCTCGGAGAGATTTTCCGAATAGAACTGGTTGACGTTCATCATCGTACGCAAGGCGAAGCGTCCGGCGGCGGTGTCTCCAAACTCCTCTTTGGCGTACAATGTTCTGATTCCGAGGTTGTCCAGTCTTGCTTCGTATTGCAGAGCGTTGAACATATTCCGGGCAATACGATTTGACTTGTAGGCAATAACGACCTGGAACTTCCCGTGGGTGGCATCCCGGAGCATTCGCTGGAAGGCGGCCCGCTTGTCCGTTTTCCCAGAGATGGCAGAATCGGAATACACTTCCACAACGGTTAGGTTATTCGCCTGGGCGAAACTCATGCACTCCGAGACCTGCTGCTCAATGGATTCCTCCCGCTGGTTGTGGGAGGAGTACCGGGCGTAGATGACGGCGGCCTGGGTAAACTGCTCTGCTTTTTTGCCTCTTGCCACAGGCAACCCTCCTCAGTATATTTTCTCCATCATTTCAAAAATAAACTGCCTTAACTCCTCTACTGTCATGCCATAATTTGGCGCAATCTCAGCAAAAATATCTTCTTCCGACCTGTTTGGCTCATCATCAAGCTTTTTCATAACATAGTTGTAGATGGCCATGTCCTCTGGAGATTCTTCTTCGACTTCCTTTTCGGAAATATAAATGTTAAGCGCAGGGAAAAATTCTGCCAGGTCATCAAATGATGCACACTCGTGCATCTCGGATGTACCACTTCTAACAACTGAGAATGTGCCAATCCCACCACTTATGCTGCTGAAACTTGAAAACGTAAGGCTTTTATCTGTTTTGGGGTTACTATCTATAAGAAAAAGCGAATAACGCTCTCCATCAAATATTTCGTCGCATACTGACATGGCATCATATACACGATTACCAAAAGCGGTCGGATCTGATGACTTAAGGTATATATTCACACTGGTGATGACATCTGACAGACCGACAGATACGTCTGCCTGAAAAGGAAGCGCACTGCAAATCTTATCTTCAAGTTCCGACTCAAGGCCATCTGCTTCGTGCTTTTCTGTTGGTTCTAATGTTGGAGTTGCCGTTTCCGTAGTCGCTGGCACTGATGAAGAGGCAGGATCAGGAGCGGAGGAAGCCGCACCGCAAGCACACAGCACTACAGCCACAACGAGAACCATAAATATTGTCATTAGTCTTTTCATATCGTCCACCCTTTCATTAAAACGCATTTTTCCCTTGATGTTGTCAACTGCTACTCCGCTTCGGCGGAGTTGGTTTTCCAATGGGTATTTTCGTGCTAAAGTTATTTTTTGACAATATAGTGAAATATAAGTTACAATGTGTTACAATATCTATGCTACCGGTAGTCACAACAAAATAAGGAGTGGTAACTATGGTACATAGCGAACTGGGCGAATACTGCGAATTTGAGGAAATTGCGCATACTGCGGATACTGCGCAGGAAAGAGAACAGTTCATGGAGTTTGTTCTTTTTTGCGTTGAGCGTCTAAATAGAGGCGAGACAGTTCAAGCAATTTGGCACGATTATCTGGATTCAACGAAGTAAAAATATCTCTTAGCTGATTAAGTTCGACATCCTCCCGGGTGTCGAACTCTTCTATTCCGGCAAGATAGTCTAAAGAGCATCCGAGTTCATCCGCAATTAAACAGGCATCCGAAAATGTAAGTTGCTTTCTGCCATCTAGCACATCGTCAATCAAGTAAGTATCAACTCCGGCGTCCATTAGGTCATCATATGAACACTGCCCCATAACAAGAGAAACATTCTCCTTGAACGCTTTGACCCACTGATCGTCTTCGTTTGCCCATCCTGCCAGATACTGAGTTGTTGTTCCAAGTATCTCTGCTAAAGGAGCAATAACAGACAAAGGAATATTCCCAATTTCATCGTTTTCATATCTGTATACGGTAGCACGGTTCTTGCCAAGGCGATCTGCAAGCTGATCTACAGTTAAACCCAATGCAAGCCTTCTCGCCTTTATTCGCTCGCCTATCGTACTCATTCGTATCGCCTCCTCTAATGGTATTCTATCATACAATTCGCAGATATGCAACAAAAATTTCCGAAATCAAAAAATAATTCGCAAATTGTGAGAAAACTTGTTGACAAAGAAAAATATATGTGTTACTATCCATATGTCGCATATGATGCGACATTCAGAAGGAGGTGATGAAGTATGACCAATGTAAATATCAATAAGCTTAAGGGGAAAATCGTTGAAAAGGGCATGACCGTATCGACACTTGCTGACGCAATTGGCGTTGACAAGGGTACTCTCTATCGAAAAATGCGGAACAATGGGGAATCCATGCTTCTGCGCGATGCTAATGCGATTATCAAAGCGCTGTCTCTTTCTTGTGATGAGGCAATTTCTATTTTTTTATCCCAAGTTGTCGCATAATATGCGACTCCGCATAAAAAGCCGCCAAAAAGCCTGGCAGCCAGTAAGTGGGGAGGTGAGAACGGGTGAATCAAGAGGATTCGAGATGGGAAAAGAAAAGATGGCTTCGGTTTTGGATTAGCATACTCGGTTCTTTTTCCAGCATTGTATTTTCAATCCTCGCAATTCTTATAGCGTTGAAAGTGATATGAGAGTGAGGTGAGAGACATGGTAATTGCAATTCTTGCGGCTATTTCCGTTGTGTGCGCAGTCGGCTGGCTGGCTAGCTGGGTTGGGAATGCGGCTATCGCAAAGTGGATCATCGACAAGGGCTACACGCCCCCCACCGATGAAGAACTGAGTGAGTGCGTCACATATGTATGGAAGAACCTACTCCGGGCCAAGTAAGGCCGAATTGAGCTTTGATTAACTCTGTAATGACGTTGGAAGAAATCTGAATTAAGGCATCAAGAGATTTCGCCCCGATTTTACCAGCAATTGTCTTTGTATTATTCCAGATAGTATCCTGGCGAACGTTAGCTAAAAACTCGTGCCCAGCAGGTGCCAAATCATCGATTTCGATGTAATCGCCGTTTTCGTAAATTCTGACGCCAGTAATCAGGCCGGAAAATTCACACTGCTGAATATGGTATATGATTTCGGAATGGTCGTACTTTGACAAATGTTTTGGCTTCGGATCGGCGACATTGTACAAGAAAGACTGGAAAAAGTCGGTACAATCCTCGATCTCGAGAAGAATGTCACGAACACAATCGGGGTTTAATTTCATATTTGTCCCTCTTTCTAAGTTAAGGTGATGTCTTCATTATAGAGCGATGGAAAGCAAAATTCAACGAACAAAATATGCAAACAACAGAAAGGAGGACGGTTAATGTACATCCATGAAGCAATAGCGGCTCGTACAAGAAAGGAGCCGTTTATTGCACGGAAGAAATGGAAAGATCTGTTCGGTGCTTCAACGGGTATCAAGATCTTACCAACGGATTCCCCGGACTGCTGCGTTATGGAAAGCAGTGCCACCAGCCGCCGGGGGTGGCAGCCAACGAAGGAAGACCTGGTAGCAGACGATTGGGAAACGGTAGGCTATAGGAGTTGAGAAAACATGGATTTGCAAGGAAGCGAACCCCGTGAGGCTGAAATCTTCAATGGCAGGGCATATATGAGTCCCAGTTGGAAACAGGAAATCGCCAAGCGAGTGGTCAAGCCAATTTTCGCAAGTAGCCTCTCAATCTCGCAGGCCTTGGCTGAACTGAATGTCGCCAGGGCAGAAGTCACATGGGAGGTGCTGAAATAACATGGTATCTGTGGAAGAACTGGAAAAAATGCCGCAGTATCAGAAAGACACGCTTTCTGCCTGGGTGCTGGATTGGGTCAGAGAAGTATTCTCTCAGCCGGGGGCTGAGGAGGAATATCAAAAATGGCTCGCTGAGTACCGGGCTAATATAGCGAAAAAATGAGAAAGGAGAACCTTATGCAAAAAGAAAGCGGGGCCGCCCTGCTGGAACAGGACGACCCCAAAGAAAAGACCTCATTACCCATTCTATCGCCTAACGGTGAATCCGTCAAGAGCCATGACCTCAAAAAGATTCTGGAACTTGCGGGTATTTCACCAAAACGTGCGGTAGATCTGTTGCGGAAGAAATTCCCATCACTCGACAAGACGGTTTTGTCAAAGTGCTGTAAGCCGGAAAAGTATGGGTGTGTGCTACACCCGGACGGCTTCCGGGTGCTGGTTGACAAGTGCAACCTGGCCCCTCCCAAGGCAGAACCGGAACCCTCACGTCCGCCTGCGACGCCATGCGACACCCAGTGTGCCCGGATTCTCCGGCATATGCGGGACTATGGTTCCATCACCTCCCTGGAGGCCATGAAAGAATACGGGATCATGCGTCTGGCTTCCCGGATCACCGACTTGAAGCGGCAGGGGTACATCATCGAATCCACCACGGAGGCCGGGAAAAACCGATACGGTGAAGCCACCCGATACGCCCGGTACACGCTAAAGGAGGAAAGACCATGAAGGGTGTTGTTCTCACCACAGATGGGAAAATGCTCGTCAAGGATTTTTCCGAGGAGGAGGTTTATCGCCCGTTTCGAATGTATATGCACCCACAAGTTCTCTCCGATTCGTTCTACATGATTTTGAGTTCGACGTTGCGTGAAGAACCACGAAACGAGTTTGGTTCATATCTTTGCGGGCAATCCAAGCTTAGAAATCTGATCTTTGGAAACATCGTAATCATGGCAAAAGATCGTCGAAATAGTAAACATGATATCATCGGGCTTACATATGATCAGATTGTATACATCAAATTTCTGGTTCATTCCTTTTTTGGTGAAAGGATCAGGGAGGTAAGCGATAATGAACATTCCTGACCACCCGGTCATTCAGAACATGGAGCGCACCGGCTACCCGGACGGCAAGGAGCCACAATCCCCTATCTGCCCCATTTGTGGGGAAGAATGCGAAACGATTTACAAAGAAATGGATGGAAGCATTCTCGGCTGTGACATCTGCATTTCCCGTGAGGATGCATGGGACGTTGACGAGTGCTTCCCGGAAAGGAGCGAATAATGATTTACATTTCCAAGGAGGATCAAGACTGCATGGATATGTGCAGTCGAAACCACCATCTGAGCGGCACGACCCAAACCGCAGGCTATCTGCTGCTCGGTGACGAGGCAAAAAAATACGCAGCCTACAAAGAGCGTGAGAAGCACCGGGCCGATGTTGGCGGTTTTCTGTTCTGTCTGCTCATGGCGTGTGGCATCATTGCAACCACCCTGGTTGCAATTTTCTAAGGAGGCAGGCATGAAGAAATTCTATTTCACCTATGGAATGGTTGGACAACCGTTCTGTGGCGGCTGGACTGAGGTAGTAGCGCCGGACCTCAATGCGGCCTGTACCCTGTTCCGCATTGTCCATCCCGATAAGGTAAAGGACACCCTGAACTGCGGCGGGATCTACACCGAAGCGAGTTTCAAGGAAACGACCATGTACACCAATGGAAATTTTGGACACCGCTGCCGGGAAAGAATTGCGCTGTCCATCGAAAAAGTTGAAAAGGAGTAACTACCATGATTACGAAACCCGAAGAAATGACCTTTGACAGCAAGAAGTTTTCCGTTCTGCTGTACGGCTCCCCCGGCGTTGGCAAGACCACCCTGGCCCTGTCTGCCCCCGATCCCATCATCATCGACTTTGACCGTGGCATGAGCCGTGTGAAGGCTCAGCACCGTAAGACTGCCATTTTCTGCAATACCTACGAGGAAGTGCTGGCAGACCTGGGCTCCCCTGAAATCAAGGACTTCCAGACCATCATCGTGGATACCGGCGGCAGTTTCGTCTCCTTTCTGCAGGATTGGGCAATGCGCACCAACCCCACTGTCAACAAGCAGAAGAGCGGCGGTATCTCCATGAAGGGCTTCGGTGCCGTCAAGGCTGAGTTCATCCGGTTCACCAACTACGTGAAAGATGTTCTCAACAAGAACATCATCTACGTTTTCCACTCCCAGGAGCAGGCAGATAAGGACGGAAACACCCAGCAGCGGCTTATGTGTGAAGGTGCCGCCAAGAATGTCGTCTGGACGCCCTGTGACTTTGGTGGTTACGTTCAGATGATCGGCGACCAGCGGGTCATTTCCTTTGCCCCGGAACAGGAGTTCTTTGCCAAGGGGTGCCACGGCATCAACGGGAAGTACACGATCCCCAAGCTGGGGGCCTCTGATGCCAACGATTTCCTGACCAAGCTTTTTGATACCGCCAAGGCGAATATCGCCGCAGAGAATGAAGCGTTTGCTCCCATCCGTGAGAAGTACCAGGAGGTTATGGAGCAGGTCAAGGTGATTGTCGATGGTGTTACCGACATTGAGAGCGCAAACGCCGCCGTTGAGACCATTCCTACCATGGAGCACGCCCTGACCTCCAAGAAAGAAGCATCTGCCATGCTGAAAGCCAAGACCGATGCGCTGGGCCTGAAGTACACCAAGGAAGGATACGTCGCAAAGGAGGGCTGACATGGATCGCTACCTCATTACGCAGTCGTTGATTTCCTCCTGGGCGTATATCTTCAACTGCCGGGACGAGTGCCAGGACGATGCAATTGAAAGCTTCAGGCGGACGCTGAACCGTGAAGAAACAGAGCCCACAGAGGCGATGCTGAACGGTATTGCATTCGAAAACGAGGTATACAAGGAGGCATCCGGGGCACATCGGGAGCCACACAAGAATTGGGAACCCGGCATCCAGAAGGTTGCGGCGTACATTCGTGGTGCGCAGTTTCAGGTGCGGGCCAGCCGGGAGCTGATCGTCGGGGACATGACATTTCTCTGCTACGGTGTTTTGGACAGCCTGAAAGCGGGCGTGATCTCCGATGTAAAGTATAAGAGCAAGTCCTTTGGTTCGCTTGACTTGGCTGGATATTATCTGGATTCGCCGCAGCACCCGATGTATTTCTACCTCGTCCCGGAAGCATACGAGTTCCAATACCTTGTTTCCGATGGGCAGGACATTTACACGGAAATTTACACCCCGGCAGAATGCCGGAGTATCCGGGATATCATCACCGAGTTCATTCAGTCAGTCACCGAAATTGGGTTGCTTCCGCTGTACAAGGAGAACTGGTTGGCAAAATGAAAGGACGCTTGATAGATTTTTCCCTGGGGTGGAATCGCAAGCAGCGCATCACCATTGAACTCGATACCGACTTCCGAGAGGGCTTTGATGCCCTCAAGGAGGCCGATATTGAGGTGAGCATCAAGAAGTGGCGCAAAAAGCGGAGCAATGACGCAAACGCCTATTTCCACGTCCTGGTCACTGCCATTGCGGAAGCCCGGGGAATATCCAACGATGAAGTGAAGCGGATGCTGGTTGTAGATTACGGGAGCCTCGCCCGGGACGAGGACGGTCAAATCATCGGATTCAAGCTTCCTCCCAGCGTGGACGTCGATCTGATCTACCCCTATACAAAGCAGTACAAGCAGGTGGAGGAGAATGGGAAACTGTTCAACTGCTACCTGGTGTATAAGCGGTCATCGGATATGGACACCAAGGAGATGGCTCGCCTGATTGACGGGGCAGTACACGAAGCAAAGGAACTGGGGATCGATACCGACACCCCGGAAGAACGGGCACGGTGGAGCAGTTACTGAACCACCTGCCCAAAAAGAAAGGAGTACAACATGGAAGTACAAAACATGATGGATATGCTTGATGGCAGCGGAATGGTTGCAATCCCTCGTTCGGATTATGACAAACTGCTCCGTCGTTCTACGTTGCTAGACGTCATCCTGGAATATTCCGGTAAGGATGACTCGTGGAAACTGAGCGATACCGTTGAGACGGTCCATAAGATCCCCTACGGAGGTGACAAGGAAGATGCTTAATCATATCACCATCATGGGTCGGCTGTGCGCAGATCCTGAACTACGCCGCACCGGTAGCGGCGTTGCCGTGACCAGTTTTACCGTGGCTGTTAGTCGGGACTTTGCCTCCAAGGACGGCGCAGATCGGGAGACCGATTTCATCGACTGCGTTGCCTGGCGTTCTACTGGGGAGTTCGTCTCCAAGTATTTCACCAAGGGCCGGATGATCGTTGTGTCCGGGCGGCTCCAGATTCGTTCCTGGAACGACAAGGACGGCAACAAGCGAAGGAGTGCCGAGGTTGTTGCTGACAACTGCTACTTCGGAGACAGCAAGAAGGATTCTGATAATTCCTCACCTTCCAATTACGGGGATTGCTACGGCGGATATGCGGCACCGTCTTCTTCTCGGGATGATTATGCACTACTGGAAGATGATGATGCACAGCTTCCGTTCTGAGGTGGTGTATGGACAAGGAGGTGGCTACGGTGCCGAGAGATTATGTGGCACTTCCGTATGAATACTTGGAGGAGATGGAAGAACTTGGTGATTCAGAGTTTGGCCGTCTTTGCCGGGCTTTGCTGCGATACAGCATGACAGGTGAAGAAGTCCAGGCCCAGGGCAACGAGCGATTTTATCTCAAACGAGTGTATATGCGTGAGAAGCGCTACCAGGAAAGCTATGCCATTCTCGCAAGTGCCAGGCAAGAAGCAGGAAAAAAAGGTGCCGCTTCCAGATGGCAATCCAATGGCACAGATGGCAACGGTATAGCAAACGATGGCAAAGCTATGGCAAACGATGGCAACGGTATAGCAAACGATGGCAAAAATGGCTATACCGAAACCAAAACCAATACCAAGGGTAATAAACCCCCTTTATCCCCCTTGCAGGGGGAGACCGGCTTTGGCTCGGAGTTGCAGGCGGCGTTTGACGACTGGCTTGTTTACAAGCGGGAAAAGCGTCAGGAATATAAGCCGAAGGGTTTGCAGAACCTGATATCCGAAATCCGCAACAATGCGGCAAAGTATGGTGAAAAGGCGGTTGCTGACCTGATCCACAAGTGCATGGCTTCGAACTGGCAGGGAATCATCTTCGACCGTCTTGACGGATTGCCCACCAAGCAGTCTAGGCCGTCTTCGGGGAAGAAGGGAACTGGTGACCAGTTGCTGGATATGATCGAATCGGGGGTCTTTGACGAATGACGAAGAAAGAGACAGCGCAGATCCTGTTCTTGCTCAAGGAGTATTATCCGAACTCCTTCGAGAGCAGTAGCCTTGAGAACCGGGTCAACGCATGGTACTTAGTCCTGAAAGACCACGACTATCAAACAATCCAGGCCGCTATGGTCGCATTTGTTGCTACTGACACAAAGGGCTTCATGCCCTCTGTAGGGCAGCTTTTGGAGAAAGCTACATCCATGCAGGACGCAGGCGGAATGACCGAACTAGAGGCGTGGGGGCTTGTTGCAACTGCCCTGCGAAACAGTGCCTATGGTTACCGAGAAGAATTTGCCAAGCTTCCGCCAGCTGTGAAGCGAGTTGTCCGCAATCCGGAACAGCTGAGAGAATGGGCGTTGATGGACGCCGACGAGGTTCAAACCGTGATCGCATCCAACTTCCAGCGATCCTACCGCACAGCGGCTAAGCAGGAGCGGGATATGCAGGCACTTCCTTCTTCCATTCGGCAGTTCCTTGCGGCAAACGCATCCGCAGTTGCAAAACCGCTTCCGAAGGGAGAGGCTGGGAATGAGGCGGCAGTCGGAGGGGGCCAGAAATGATGGATTGCGTAAGGCTTGTGATACCAGGCAGCCCGAAGGGGAAAGAGCGGCCCCGGTATAGTCGAAAGAACGGGTGTATGTACACCCCGGCAGACACAGCACAGTACGAGAATCTAATCCAGGCATTATACCGGCAAGCATACGGGACTGAGATGTTCCCCAAGGGTGTGCCGCTGGACATACGGATCAAGGCATTTTATCAGGTTCCAGCTTCTGACAGCCTATCAATCAGGGTGCAAAAGCTATCGGGTAAGATCAGGCCCACGATAAAGCCGGATTGGGACAACATCGGGAAGATCGTTGCAGATGCCCTGAACAAGATTGCCTACCACGATGACGCCCAAATCGTTGACTCGCAGACACGGAAGTTCTACTCAGAGAGTCCAAGGGTAGAAATTTTGATTCAAATTGCAGGAGGTAAATAACATGAAACCGATCGAACTTACGCTCGAAAGCGAAGCGTTCAATGCGTTCAAGCAGGATTTTCATATGCTGCTGAACAGCACCCTTGCCACTATGCAGCAGAAAGATGTTGAAGATGCCTCTATTTCCGTAAAATTCGATATCTCCCTGCAAACGCTGGCAAATCCCAACGTGGATGATCCGGAAAGCAGTGCGGAACGTGACGTTGTCGTACCCATGTTCAAGCACAAGGTGACAGCCGCCATGAAGATCAAATCCGAAAAAAGCGGGTTTGTTGGCGGCCCGGACTATGAACTGGTATGGGACAAGCGGAGCCAGGCATGGCTGATGAAGCCGATTAAGGATGCTCAGATCAGCGCATTCGATGACGATTATGATTACGGCGTAGGGGAGAATGTCGAGCTCTGACCGGCGGTTGAATAGGAAAATGGAAGGGGGTTTCCCTTATGGGCAATTCAAAACAGGCAAGCGGAGAAATGATGTCCGTGGAGGACATTGTCAGGCTTGCGTCAAAAGTAGCCGCCGAGGCAGCCACTGATAAGGCCGTTAAGCAGACCATTGAGACAATCCGGAACGAGGAGAAAATGGCCTTCAAAGCTGCCATTGACAACCGCCTACACAATACCAGGGTTCTACTCGAAAACTACAGGGCGTTTAAGGATGTGTCCGAACACGCCGTTTTCCGGGCAGAAGAATGTGAATCACTGGAAAATATCATCCTGGGCTTAATGACTCAGAATCTGAATGACGCCGATGTGAACAGCATCAAAAGCTCAGCGGCACGAACAGCTGTCATCGTTGAGCATATTGAAAAAATGCTCGAACGGTATAAAAACGAGTGCTTTACAAATGGGACGCCGGAGGATGAAAAACGGTGGCGGGTCATTGATGGCTTGTACATCCAGGAGAGGAAACAGGGCGTTTATGATCTTGCGGACCAAGAAAAAGTTACGATTCGGCAAGTTTACAATTATCGGGAATCGGCTATATCCAAAATCGCAGTCTATATGTTCGGAATTGACGGTATAGCGGATCAGTGGGAGGCGATGTGATGAACACCACTTGCCTGCTCGGAAAGGACAAAACGAGTGAACTATGCAAATGCACGGGAACGGATTGCCGGACCTGCGGCTGGGAGAAAACGGAAAATGAACGCCGGAAGTTCCTGCTTGCCAAATACGGGCTCAGGGAAAAGACGGATGGCACCATGGGGCTGATCCTCGGAGGCGTAGACGGGGAGGGGCGAGAGAGACAATGATTGAAATTGTATCAACTGCAGAAGCTGAGCGTGGCTTCTACCCAACTCCGCCCGGCATTGCTGAAAAGCTGCTGGATGGAATTGATTGGATGAAGGTATCTACGGTGCTGGAGCCATCTGCTGGAAAAGGAAACCTGGTCAGGGAGATATTGTCCAAGTACAGCATATACCGTTACCGTTCTTCCGACCAAGAAATTGACATAGACTGCGTGGAAATTGACCCATATCTCCGGTCCATTCTGTCCTACGAATTCGGTGCTGAAAAATTACAAGGTCTATATGATGAGAAAAGAAAACTGATGGACAGCCGAGTATATGACAGAACTTTGGGAAGATACAAGGAGTATTCTCCTGATGAACAGGAGCGACTTGATTGTGTCAAAGGTGATATCTCGGTACTGGAGTCCGGGCACATTCGCATCATACATGATGATTTTCTTTCACTGGAAACCTGGAAGAAATATGATCTGATTGTGATGAACCCGCCTTTTTCCAATGGGGATGCTCACCTTCTGAAAGCCATTCATATGCAGCAGCGAAGCGGCGGAGAAATCCGTTGCATCCTAAATGCAGAAACCATTCGCAACCCCTTTTCCAACTCCAGACGCCTTTTACAGAAAAAGCTATTGGAATTAAATGCAAAAATCACATTTGTTTCCGGGGCGTTTTCCGATGCTGAACGGGAAACAGAGGTGGAGGTTGCTTTGATTTCAGTGACTATCCCTGAGGAAAACAGGGAAAGCAGGATTTTCAGCCGATTAAAAAAAGCCAGCGACATGGAAGAAACTGAACCGGATGATGTTACAGAGCTGACGGTGGCGGACTTTATGGGAAGGATTGTTTCCCAATACAAAGTAGAGTGTCAAGCTGGTATTGAACTGATGCAGGAATATAAGGCTATGAGACCTTATATCCTGGACAGTTTTGAAAAGGAAAATCGGTATAAATATCCAATACTTACCCTTGTTGTTGGCGACCCTTCCAGGGCTTTCCGTGGAGATTTTCCCAGTGTAAATAAATACTTAAAGTTGGTTCGCCTGAAATACTGGACAGCACTATTCAACAACAAGGAATTTATCGGAAGGCTGACATCAAACCTTCTGGATAAGTACCGAAACAAAATCAGTGAAATGGCCGACTATGATTTTTCTATTTTCAATATTCAAGCGATAGCCGCTGAATTGAATGCAGAAATGGGGAAAGGCATCGAGTCCACGATCGTCTCCCTGTTTGACAAGTTGACGGAAGAACATTCCTGGCTCCCAGAGATGTCCAAGAACATCCACTATTACAATGGGTGGAAAACCAATAAGGTCCATAAAATCAACAGCAAGGTTATCCTCCCGATTTACGGACTATTTGCCGACAGTTATTGGAGGAAAGAGGCATTTCGGGTCGACCAAGCGGAGGCAACAATCGGGGACATTGAAAAGGTATTCGACTATCTGGATGGCGACATGACTGCGCCTGTCAGCCTACACGGAGCATTGCAACGGGCGTGTGATGAGGGAAGAACCCGAAACATCCAGTGCAAATTCTTTGATGTAACGCTCTACAAGAAGGGCACCATGCACATTCGGTTCCATAACCAAGATTTGGTTGACCGATTCAATATCTACTGCTGCCGGAAAAAGAATTGGCTGCCACCGTGCTATGGAAAAACTGCATATGAAAACATGAGCCAGGAAGAACAGGCTGTTGTAGACGGGTTCCATGGCGACGGAACGGCTGGAACTGGTGCGGAAGCATATGCAAAGGTGATGGAGAGGAAACAGTATTACTTATCCGAGCCTATGCAAGAGGTTCCATTACTGACTTCTGGAGCATAGATCCTGGAAATCAATTTGTGAGCTGGGTCGTGGTAATGCGGTGACCCAACGAGAAGGAAAAGCGGAATACATAGCTGCTATTGCACAATTACAGAATGTTCTAATCAGGAGGAACACAAGCGTGGAAATAGTTAACGCCAAAAAGTATAGCGAGCTGGCCGCTGAGAAAATAGCCAGCGAGTTGAAAGACTTCAAAGGAGACCGGTATGGTAGTGCTGTGAAGGATTTCGTGGCTTCTGCTCTCACGAATTTTTGCAACCAGGACGAACGGTTTGCCCAGGTGGTTTATGAAACCGAAGCCACCCTCTCTGACTGCTGTGCCAAGATCATGCAGAAATGCGGGAGACATATTTCTGACATCGATGTGTACCGGGGAGCGGTCAAGTATTACTTCCCCAATGCGGAAGTCGAGTTCACATTGACGATTGATGCCTCCGGGGTTGCCCCGACAAAGGAGGAAATGGCAAAGCCGGAGAAGAAGCCTGCGAAGGAAGAAGGAAACTCTGACCAGCCCGCCAAGCCTAAGACTGCAAAACGAGAGCAAAAGCCTGCTCCTGCACCTGTAAAAGGAAAGTCGGCTGAACCGGCAAAAGCGACCCAGAAGGAGCAGCCTAAGAAGGAGCCACGGCGAAAGGCAAAAATGGAAGCACCTGATGACGGCCTGATCCAGCTTTCCCTGTTTTAGGAGGTAGCCTCATGCTGATAAAGAAAGAGCTGCTCTCCGTCCCTCCGGCGCCAAAGCCAAAGGGAAAGCGGTATAGCAGCTACATCCCGGTCGCACAGGTTGTCGATCTCCCGAAATCAGGCAGAACCCTTGTTGTGGACTATTGGGAGGGAAAGAACCTATTCGCAAGGTTTTTCTGCGATGGGAAGAACTACTCAGTTTACAGAGTGATAAAGGGCACATGGGGTAGCGGATATCCGATACCCGGAAGCGGTGGATATTACTGTCCATGCGTAGAACGAGTACCTGAAACAGATAGCGTATGTAACGACTTCTTCCAAGAGGACGGGCACAAGTGCAAATCCGGCGTAGAGGAAGTGAACTACTTCATCTATCGAAAGGCCAGCGAGCAGAGGGAACGGGCAAAAGATAATCTTATCGCCCTGATGAAGCGGCACATGGCTATGTTCCCTGCGTACCCGGAAAACCTGAAGGATTACTGCCAGGAGCAGGTTTTCCAGAAGCAGTACATCTTCTTGAGTACAAAGGACAAAAAGGGCGTCAGGACAGCGAGATGCAGCCACTGTGGGAAGAAATTCCCCATCACCGAAACGGCGATGTCCGGGAGGGAAACCACCTGCCCGGTGTGCCACGTCAAGGCGGTATATAGTGGGATGTGGATTAAATCGGACGTGGTTGACCGGGAGGACATCTGCATCAGCTATAAGGTTGACAACCAACTCCTGCTCCGATGGGTACACGTTGAGAGAGCGTACACATGGCCTGATTTCAAGGAGAATTATTTCTTCGATGATTTCGCCTATAGTCTCTATTTGGAGGAACATGGTCAGCCCCGCATTTACACCTACAAGTATTTCAAGTCTCCGTATGCGTATGATGCAGAATGGCACCGGCTTCCGCTTGGCTCCACCTGCGATACATCCTCCTACATCTACACCGACAATCTGGATGAAGTGTTCGGTGAGCGAATTTATAACGTCAACCTGAAGGCCGGTCTTGCTGGGAAGAATCTGAAACTGCAATTTGTCCAACTGCTGAATGAGTTGAAAAACGATCCAAAGGCAGAATACCTGTTCAAGCTGGGGCTGCCCATACTGGCAACACACGCCAGTGCAATCGAAGGGAACCCGGAGGAGAAAGGCGTTTTCCAACAACAAGTGGGTATCAGTAAACAGCATTTGCCAATGTTGCGGGAAATGAACGTAACCCCATCCGAAGTCAATGTTATCAAGGAATCCAGTGAATGGGTTACGCCTGAGCTTCTGCAACGATATCGTAATTTCGGTGCGGGAAAGATTTACTGGTTTGATGAAGTGGCTAGGGAAACAGGGTTATCTAAAGCCTTAAATTACTTCGAGAAGCAGCGAACATTACATCCGAGGGTATCTGCTGAAAAACTGGTAACGGAGTACCGGGATTATCTCAATATGTCCCATGCGCTTCGTGTGGATATGAGCCACAAGTCTGTTCGCTTCCCGGCAGATATTGTCGAAGCACACCAACGGATCACCGAGAGATACAATGCCGCCTTGGATGAAATCAAAATGCGGGAAGCGGAGGAACTGAATGTGGGCTTCAATGCTAGGGCAAATGAACTGTATGCCGCAATGGGATTGACAGGGTTCCAAAAGGACGGCTTCTGCATTGTCCTTCCCCAGAAACGAACGGATTTAATTGCAGAAGGTCAAAGCCTGAATCACTGCGTTGGCGGTGATAACTATGCCAAAAGCCACTTGGGTGGTCAACGAATGATTTTCTTTGTTAGAAGGATGGCCGAACCTGATAAGCCCTATTTCACGATGCAGATGGATGTTACAACCTGGAGCATTCTACAGCTTTATGGATTTGCAGACTGTTCGGCACCAAAAGAGGTCAGGGCGTTTGCGAACGCTTTTTCTCAATTTATGCACAACAAGAAAGCGAGGAAAACTGCATGAAAATTGAAAAGTCCGAGTTGATTAAGAAAATCAACTTGCTCGAAAAGGTCATTCCTGCCAAGCCGGCTGTGCCCTGCATGGAGGGCATATTGGTGAACAATGGTCGGATGTGTACCAACGATCTGCAAAATGCAATCTCTATCGCCACACCGGAGGCCGAGGGCGAAAGCTTCATCATCCCAAAGAAAGCAATCGCTATGGCGAAGAATCTGCCTGATGGTCTGGTGCAGATCACACCCCAGGGAGATAGCATCGTTATCAAGGCCGGCACTGTCCGCACGAAGATGAACTCCTTCTCCCCGGATGACTTCCCGGAGAACTATCCGCTGGAAGATGCTGTGGAAACCACGCTGGATTTCGGGGAGCTGTGCGAAATGCTCTCCAATGTGGCATATGCCGCATCGACCAATAGTGGACGTCCTGTATTTACGGGTGTGTTCCTGGATGGTGACGGTGAAAACCTGAATGTGGTTGCCTGTGATGGCTACCGCTGCGCATGGGCGCATACGGCCTATGCCGGAGAAATCCAGATGATTATCCCGAAGCCAACGGTAAAACTGCTGCTTTCCATCCGGGGCGAGGAAAAGGTCAGCATCCAGACGGCGGGAGAAAAAGCAATTTTCAGAATCGGGGATTGTGAAATCTATGCTCGCCTGCTATCCGGCACATTCATGGACTACCGCAAGATTTTCCCGACCCGTGAACACTCCATCGGCGTAGACCGAAAAAGCCTGATGGATGCCATGAACCGGATTATGATTTGCTCTGATGAAGCACACAAGGGCAAAGTGGAGATTGACGGAACCGGCGCAACATTGCAGTTAAAGAGCAGCGGGACGAAGGTGGAGTACATCGAGGAACTGGAAGCGAAAGAGCCGATTGCCACGAATTTGAGAATCATGTTCAATTCCGCGTTCCTGCAGGATGCGCTGAAAAGCTACGACTGCTCCACCATTGACTGCTTCTTCGGAGTGAAGAATGTCGAGCCACTTATCCTGGATGACGGGCAGCTTAGGTCTCTGATTCTTCCTGTGAGGATGGCGTGATGAACGAAGTGATGTGCAGAATTTTTAACTGTGACCGCCGGCGAGGGAATTACTTCTGCTATTACTGCCGCCGTAAATGTGCCAACCGGTGCCTGAACAGCCCAGACAGATGCGGACAGGCGAAAGGAGAAAAGCATGACACCAAAGCCATGGGAAAATAGCGCCGGATACCATGACCCAACAGCTTATGCAGCCGAGAAAACCATCTCAAGAGAGGAACAGAGGGTATCTGATTTGGTTGGCTGTATTAAGTACATTGCCAGGCTGGCCGGTTTTGAAATTGTGAACAGAATCGAGTTTCAGGACATCAAGAGCCGGCGGACATACCTGTGATGGGGGTGATTGAGTGGACTTAAAGGGATATCAGAATGTCACGGTTTTTGACAAAGCGTACCCAAAGGATGTACAGGCCGAGGGAATCGCCGTGAATCATGCCGTGGTATATGGGCACTGCGATAGCTGCTGCTTCCTGGCAACATGCGAAAAGAACGAGAACTTCAAACCGCCCTTCTTCGCATGGTGCCAGCAGGAAAAGAAACGGATTCTGGAAAATTGGAATCACAAGGAGGAAGCCGGGCATGGAAAATGAAAAGTGCTGTGGCTCATGCAGATGGCACGATGATTTCACATGGGCTTGCTTTAATGGAGGTAGCCCGAACTGCGCTGACTTTACAGATCCAGATGATTCCTGCGATTGCTGGGAGCAGCCGGAGAAAGATTGACAGGTGGTTTTGCGGTGAACACGTTACTTAACTACCCAGGCGCCAAATGGGGCATGGCGGCACAAATTGTGTCGCTAATGCCGCCTCATAGGTCCTATCTGGAACCATATTTCGGCTCTGGTGCCGTGCTGTTCAATAAGCCCAGGTCGGCAATAGAAACGGTGAACGACATCGATGGGGACATTGTGAATTTCTTCCGGGTACTCCGGGAACAGCCGGACAAGCTGGCCGAGGCAATTAGCTTGACGCCTTATGCGCGGGATGTATTCGATGATGCCCATGCCAACCGGGGCACGGATGATTTTGACCGTGCGTATAGGTTTGCCATCAGATCCAAGATGGGGCACGGATTTAAAACTTATCAGAAAACCGGATTTAAGGTCGATGTCTACGCCCGTGAGCGGTCATATTGTGTCGGCTGCTGGAATCGGCTCCCCGCGGATCTTCTGGTTGCGGCCGGGCGGCTGAAGGACGTCCAAATTGAGAATCGTCCAGCATTGGGTTTGATTCGCAAATTTAACCATGATAACGTCCTTATTTACGCCGACCCGCCGTACCTGATGGAGACCCGTGGTGGAAAGCAGTACAGGCATGAGATGAACGAGCAGGATCATCTGGAACTGCTGGAAGCCCTGAAGCAGCACAAGGGTTCTGTGATTATCAGCGGGTACCCATCAGAAATGTATGATCGGGAGTTGTCCGGGTGGAGTAAGATTACCCGAAAATCCTATAACCAGAATGCAGACCAGCGAGAGGAAGTGCTGTGGTGCAACCTTGAGACGCCAGGACTATTTGGAGGAAACGTATGGACAGATTAAGCGATAGAGCCATTGAAATCATCAACGGACTACATACCGAAAGGCTAGACTATGACAGCGAATACATCCCCCTTATTGATGCAGTTAACTGCCTGAAAGATTACGAGGATACCGGGCTGACACCGGAGGAGATCAAGCAACACCTCGACGAGGCGGCGCATGGCAATGTCTTAGGTGGAAAGCCAGCCGCATGGCTTATGGACATAGATAGGGCCGAGAAGGACGGGCGGCTGGTAGTGCTGCCGTTCCCGGTACATTCCGTTCTGGTGAATATGTCAGATCTTGAAAATCCGGAACTGCTGAAAGATTTCCGTATCTCTGCTTCATGGACGCATTGTGGAATCGTATTCCACAGCCCGTGGGCGATTTTCCAGAAACTTGTGGAGAACGGCAGCATTAAGCGGGTCAGTCCAGACACAGAGGCGGTGCTGAAAGGAGACAAGGAAAAATGAAAGGCGCAACGAAATTTGACAATCTCTGCCACAGCGTATTTTCCGCAAATGGCAACGGCGCAAATTATCTCAGCAGTAGAACCAGTGTACAATGCGGATTCTGTGGATATGAGTTGAAGGCATATTACTGTGAAGAAAGGCTGTATATGGTGGAGTGCTGCAACTGCAACATCAAGGCGCTTGTAAAGGCCGGAAGTCCGGCAGAGGCCGCATATATGACCTTTGGTCATGCAGTATACCCGGTGGAAGAAATGGGAGAGGAAGAAGCCGTATTCTTTTCCCACATCCCGATTGATGAAGACCCCTGTTATGTCGGCAGCATTGACGACACTGACTTCCCGTTTGATGATGTGGTTTGCGGAATGTATTTGCCTTGCCCCGGGACGGATGGACGGGAACTGAAAGGAGGCGGTGAGGGATGAAAAATAAGAAATGGATTTTCGCAGTCCTGATTGTGGTGGTACTTCTCCTAGCACTTCGGTACCTCTACGGATTCTACAGGATTTATATTATCCGGGCGTCCCTAGAATGGGACTTGCCCTGGTGGTTACAGAAATTGCTTTGGGGGTGGTGAAAGATGGACAGAGAAGAAGCCATTGTGAGACTTGAACAACTCGTGGATTCTGTGAAAAATCCCAAAAACCAAATGGCATTGGAAATGGCTATTGATGATATGCGGGAGCAGGACGAATTGGAGCGGGAATCTAACCGCATCGATTTCGAGGCGGTTAAGCCAGAGTGGATTCCGGTGGTGGATAGACTGCCGGAAAAAGATGGTCGTTATCTCTGCGTACTTAAAGGAGGTAATTGTTACATCGGCAGGTTTAAGGGAAGTCGGTTCATTGTTTTTGGTGAACGTGACAACTACACTGTAACACACTGGATTCCGCTGCCAAAACCACCGATGTAGGACTGCATTCAAACATTGAATTTGCCACCCCGCAAGGGGGTGGCAAGGGTGCTCCTAAGAAATAGTACTTTATATGTAGGCACATCGCCCGTCACACCATCTAGATTTGGATGTCCCAATAATCAACTGCTGTTTTGCAGCCAATCATTTACTTTGTTCAAAAGTGCAATCATGGAATCAGTAATTGCAAGCAACAAACTGAAAACTGGCTTACGAATTATCTTCCAAATTTTACTGCAAGCGGCAAAAGCAAATGCAAAAATGGTAATCCAGTCGGCGATGTCCTGTATTTTCATATTGTTACTCCTCCTCCATAGGAGCACCCATAGTCATTATACATGAGTGTTATAGCAAAGGTCAAGTATTTAACAGCTAATAACGACAGATGAAAAGGAAAAAATTAAATATGGAAATTCAAAAAAACTACACAACTGCGGATGGGGGTTATTTTAATGCCACTTCTTAACTACACGACAAAGGTCAATGCTTTTACCACCCTTGGCGAGATTCAGGCTCAGTTGGTTGCTCATGGCGCCAAAAGGATTATGCAGGACTACGATGATAAGGGGCGCATATCTGCGCTTACTTTCCAGATTGATACTCCTGCTGGCGTGCGGGTTATCAGGCTTCCCGCAAACGTGGATGCAGTAATGAAGGTGCTTGCAAGCCAGAAAGTCAAGTGTGACCGTGAGCAGGCGGAGCGGGTTGCGTGGCGGATCGTTAAAGACTGGGTGGAAGCTCAGATGGCGATTCTGGAAAGCGAGATGGTACAGATGGACGAAATCTTCTTGCCGTACATGGTAAACAACAGTGGCCAGACGCTGTTTCAGGCGTACAGAAATAATCAGCTCATGCTGGAAGGAGAAAGACAATGAAACCTTTATATGTCCCGAAAGGGAAGGCAAAAGAATACGGCGACTATGCCGTGAATATTTACACCGGCTGCCCGCACCGCTGCTATTACTGCTTTGCCCCCGCCGTCCTGCATCGGGACAGGGAGGCGTTTCACACCAATGTTGAGCCTCGGCCCGGAATCGTGGACGCCTTGAAGAAGCAGTTGGAGCGGGAGGGTGTTACCGGGAAACTGATCCACCTGTGCTTTACCTGCGACCCCTACCCCACCGGATACGACACATCCGTCACCAGGGAGGTTATCAAGGCCATCAAGGAAAGCGGGAATCATGTGCAGATTCTAACAAAGGGGGACGGCAGTCGGGACTTTGACCTGCTGGGCGGAAACGACTGGTACGGGATTACCTATGATGGTGCACCGCGCGGTATCTATGAACCGTCTGATCGTGTCGTTGACCTTTACTCCGCAAAGCAAGTCGGAATCAAAACATGGGTGTCCTGCGAGCCGGTTCTGGATGCGGATGCAGTGCTGGACTTCCTTCAGAACTGCTACGACATCATCGACAAGGTGAAAATCGGGAAGCTGAATTACCACCCATCGACTATCAACTGGAAAGACTTCGGGCACGAGGCCGAGCGGCTTTGTAAGGAGCTGGGGCTGGACTGCTACATCAAGGAATCCCTGCGGAAAGAAATGGAGGGCTGATATGGATTTAAAAATAAAAAGACATATCACGTTATTTGACCGTGCGTATCCGGCTGAGAAGCAGGCAGAAGGACTTGCTATAAGCGAGGCCATTGTCAACGGAGAGTGCGATAAATGCGCTTTCTTGGCACGGTGCAAGTCAGACGAATCCTTTATTTTTCCTGTTTTTGCCTGGTGCTCCCGGCGAAAGGCTGAGATTTTGGCAGATTGGGAGAAGAAATGATATGAAACCGATTCTTTTTAACACGGAGATGGTTCGGGCCATACTGGACGGGCGGAAAACTGTCACCCGTCGTTTGCTAAAAGGCTACGCCTTGGAGCATCTACAGATTGATACGGATGGTTCGGTTATCGGTGTATATGATCAGCACGAAGGATGTGTAAGGCCTGTTACGGGTTATGCACCCTGCCAGCCTGGAGACATCCTGTATGTGCGGGAGACGTGGTGCAACATCCCTGTATCTCCCGGAGGACACTTCCGCCCAAATGGCGTGAACTACTACAAAGCGGACGGCGACGAAAGACCGGATGCATGGAAATTCGCATGGAAGCCCTCCATCCACATGCCCAAGGAAGCCGCCCGGCTGTTCCTGCGGGTGACAGACGTGAGAGCAGAGCAATTGCAGGATATTGATGGGTTAGGAGCCTTTAATGAGGGAGCAGTTGCCGAGATGCCTGGAGCTTGTTTTCCTCCTACCAAGCCTAGAGGCTTTGATGGTTGGAGCAAAGAAAAGCAAAATGACCATATTCGCTCGATGGCAACATCGGCATATATCGCAAAGCTGGAATTTGCTGATAGGCTTATCAAGGCATTTTCAAAGATTTGGGACAGCACCATCAAGGCCGCCGATCTGGGCAAATACGGCTGGGAGGCTAATCCGTGGGTCTGGGTTATTGAGTTTGAGCGAATCAGCAAGGAGGAGGCATACCGATGGCCAATAGACGAAAGCTGACACAGCAGGAGCGCATGGAGGTATACAGAAAAATGGGAGGCCATTGTGCCTATTGCGGTTGTAGCATTGAATACAAGGACATGCAGGTTGACCATGTAAAGCCGCTCAATGGATGGTCTGAGGAAGGCCCAGATACGCTGGAAAATATGCTTCCTGCCTGCCGGAGCTGTAACCACTACAAGTCCGCTATGTCCATCGAATCATTCCGACAAATGGTGGAGAACATGCCAACCGCACTTGCAAGGGACAGCGTTACCTATCGCAATGCCGTTCGGTTTGGACTGGTTACTCCGAACCCACACCCGGTAACATTCTATTTTGAGAAGATGAAGAAAGTAATTCACATTGACGATCTTCCAGATTGCGAAAGCTGCCATGACCCAACAAAACGGAGAGATGGGATAATCTTTGATTATCCCGGCCCTGGTGAGGTAACGCCTACATATTCCTGTGAAAATGAGAAATGTAAGAGGAAATGGAATACAGCAGCTTCGTTTATCTTACGGAGGGAAAGGGCAGAGATGGAGGTATGACAATGATTGAACAGAAGGTATTGAATGATCTTTTCGCCGCATTCCCGGATGCTACTTTGAACCGAAGTTTGGAGTTCGTGGTAGACTCTAATAGACGGGTCAATTCCTACTTCCGGCTGGAAGATTGCAAAACCAGAGAAGATGTCACCGCAAAGCTGCTGGAATGGCTTTCCAGGGACGCATATAAGAGCCAGCACTTCCAAGTGGAGTGGAGGAATCGGCAGGTACATAAATACCACCTTGACGGGATCAATCAGTTCTGCGGTACTTCTTTCACACCGGAGGACATGGAGCTGATCTATACCTATCTTGGGAATAGGGTGAACCATGAAAAAACGCTTCGCTTCATTCGGAGCGGATATGATATGGGGGTACTGAGGTGAGATGAAAGCATGGATTGTTCGGGAAAAAGACGAGTTTGAAGCAGCGGTTGTTTTTGCGGAAACAAGGGGGAAAGCCAAAACGCTTGCCCTTAGTACCGAAGCGTGTGAGAGTTCCGACTTTATGAGCGTTGAGGTACGGAGGGCAAAAGAGGCGGATAAATACTATAAACCGGGGAAGCGGGAGCTTGACTGGTTTAATCCGGATGATCGAATTGCCATGGTAAAGGATTGCGGATTTACCTGTATTCCCGATGCACATTGCGCTGAAGAATGTGCGGACTGTCCCGCAAAGGACTTTTGCGATGACTACATTAAGATGGATACGGAGGAGAAACCCGAATGTTAAAGCCCGCACAGTTATACAGAGGAAAACTCGAAGAGGAATATTATAAAACATGGTACAAGCCTGAGAATATGTACTATACCGGATGGACTGGCGATCGTGTACCAGCGGTTCCAGATAATAATTATGACAGCCACCATTTTGTCAGCGTTGATAAAAATGACAACCTTATCGGTTACATATCTTACAGCGTTGACTGGATTTCCATGAGTGCAAGCCACGTTGGAATTATCAGCTTCAATAAGGGAAATCTGGAATTTGCCAAGGATATATATAAAGCGGTCTGTGATCTATTTGATGCTTACCACATGAATAGGATCTCTTGGTGCGCCTATGTGGAGAATCCGGCCATCAGAGGATATAGAAATTTCATTAAGAAACACGGCGGTAAAGAGTGCGCATATCGTCGGCAGATCGTAAAATTGCAAGATGGTAAATTGCATGACAGCGTCGAGTTTGAAATCCTTGCAGAAGAATTTCGGAGGTAAAGCAGATGATTGTCATAGAACGATTTATCAAGGAATTGGACGGTGTAGGCATATGGGTGCAGGATTCCGCTTGCAGTAGTGAAGATGCTGCTGATTTTTTTCTGGATGATAAACCATCAGAACAAATCTGGAGGAAACGATTGGATGCTTTCTGTTCTCCAACTGGCTATGTAGATAACACTGGAGCCGTCTGGCCCAGAAAAGAAGGCACACAATATTATCAACTGACTGTAAGTGAAAAGCAGCTCCGCCTTATCAATGAGGCATTGGAAGAATATTTCCGCATTGGAATGAACCAGTGGGGGGATCTGGCGGACAGAATCGCTCATATTGGTGTGGATTTTTCACCTAAAAATCCGCACCATGACAGAATCTTCGACATGTACATCAAAACACGAGATGACGTACGGATTGTGCTGGAATCTGCCGGGCGCATCCTGTGGCCTTATGGGTTGGAAAAGCAGGACGAAAGCAACCTGATTGCCCAAGATATATGGCAGGTCATCCGGCATCAGCTCTGGCTGGACAGGCCCGATACAGAATCCATGAGAGACTGCGTAGACAGCAGGAAACCGTTCATCCAGAGCATGGAACCGGCTCCTAAATGTGAAAAAATCACCGATAGGAAGGCGTAGGAGGAAGCTATGAACGGAAGATACTGCTTTTTATGCGGGAGGAATGGAGCAGAAGATCCGCTGGACCGTCATCATATCTTCGGTGGACCAAACCGGGACAATTCCGAGAAGTACGGACTGGTTGTTGACCTGTGCCATAGCAGGTGCCATATCTTCGGGCCGGATGCCGCCCACAGGAACATAGAGACCCGGCAAATGCTGAAAGAATACGGCCAGCGGAAAGCAATGGAGGAAAACGGATGGAGCGTTGATGATTTCGTCCGGGTGTTCGGGCGGAACTATCTGCCGTGAGCCATTTCAAAAAGACTTCATTGACACGACATATAGGGCGTGATATACTGACACAGTAAAATTTTATCATACCGAATGCCCCTGATTTGGCGACTCACCGTCGCAAGATCAGGGGCATTATTATTTGAAAGAAGGAGGCTGACAATTGCCTGATTGCTCCTTTGCAGGCAAATAAGTGTTATCGCAAGCGCAATATCTGATCGCCACAGAATTGCGCTCACAAAAAGGAGGCAAACAAGTGTTATCGCATATTTCTAAGAAATTCAAGCAAAATCCGTCATTTTATTATTCTCTCAGCATTGCTGCCACATGGGCAGGAATCGGCTCTCTGATGAACGGAGTTACCATGACGCAGACCTACGGAATATTTCCGTCCCTGATCTGGGTGCTTGGGAACACCGCCGCCTGTATTTTGTTTGGCACTGTAGCCTGCAAAATTCCGAAGGTGCGTGAAGTATTTTGCTCACGCACGATGGAGTATATCTGCGCCATTATGTGTGTCTTCCAGGCATGGCTTTCTATGAACGGGATGCAGTCGGTATTTGCAGATACGGCATTGGGGCCGAACTTCGGCAAATATGTAGCCTATGCGCTGGCTGTTGCATTTCTCCTCATTCTGCTTCGCTTTGGAATGATCCGAAATGTACTGACAGACGGCTTCGGCTGGATCGTAGTCTACGTTATGGCTGCGGCGGTCACGATTGTGGCTTTGCTCCATACAGGCGGCGAGATCAATTACATCAGCCTCGGCCTTGAAACGGCACCGATGAAAGCTGGCATTTGGAAAGCAATCCTTCTACTGCCTGGTCCGTTTACCTATCCCTATTTCTTCGAGATCCTGGATTACAACGACCGAAACAAGGACGGAACCGCACAGGTGAATGTAAAACGTGCATTTTCTATGGGCGGTATCTTCTTCGGCTTATATATGGCAATCATTTTCCCTCTTGCCTGGGCACAGTTCACTCCGGCTCTGAATATTGTTAAGGCCGTTCTAATCACCATCATTGGAACATCAACGCTGTCTTCCTCTATGTACAGCATCTATATCGCTTTCGGGAAAAAAGTCGGCCTTGCGGTGAACGCAGGGCTGATTGTTCTTTGGAGCATCCTGATCCCTCTGGGCGTCATGGGTATGTGGACACTCATGGCCTCGGTCAGAATCTATTTCGTGGTCGGGGGCATCCTGTTTGCGCTGTGCTGGAGCGTCTACGAGAAGAAAAGGGCGGTGATGGTATGAAACAGTATCTAGGCCGCAAGCAGACCAGTAAAAATGCAGATTGGCTTTACGCTGTGGACCATATTGAGGAACTGATTAGCCGGGACGAGGTGGAGCAGTTCGCAAGTGACGCCCTTTCGGAGATCCGCACGGCAACATCCGGTAAAAAAGCAGCATACGCATACAGCGGGGGCAAGGACAGCATTGTACTCGCAGATTTGTGTGAGAAGTCCGGTATTACTACCGGCTTTTTCGCGTTCTGCGATCTGGACTATCCTGCGTTCGTTGAATGGGTCAGAGGAAACAAGCCTACCGGTGTTCAGATGATGCACACTGGCTACGGCCTCGACTGGCTGTATCATCATCAGAATCTTATCTTTGCAGAAGGTGCTGTTGGGCAGCGTTGGCATCAGATCAGTCAGAGAGGTCCGTTTACGAGGATGTTCTTTGAGAACGACCTGGATCTTCTCCTGATGGGGCACCGGACGATTGATGGTAACTTCTGCGGCCCTGACGGGTACATACGAAAAAAGAGTGGCGAGGTTCGCTTCTCCCCACTCAGAAACTGGCCGCATGAGGCTGTCCTTGGATATATCCACTACAATGCGCTTCCCATGCCGCCCATATACGGATGGAAAGACGGATATGTCCAGGGAACTCACGCATGGCCCGAACGAGAGTTCTGCAGTGGGGATATCACGAAAGGCTTCCGAGAGGTCTACGAGATCGACCCGTCCATCATTATTAAAGCGGCTAAAAAGTTGCCGAGTGTACGACACTTCCTTGAGGAGGTGGGCGTATGAATATCACAATGATTCCGCTTACGGATCTGAAGCCGAACCCGAAAAACGTGCGGCTCCACTCAGCCAAGCAACTTTCTGAGTACAAGCGATCTGTCGAAAAATTCGGACAGACGAAAGCAATCGTCTGTGACGAAACCAAGACAATCCTGATTGGCAACGGGCTGTATGAGGCGATGAAAAGCCTCGGAATGACCGAAGCTGCCTGCTTCATCAAAACTGGTATGTCTGAAAACGACAAGCTCAAGATGATGATGGCAGACAACAAAATCTACTCCCTGGGCGTGGATAATCTCGAGATGATCGAGGGGATCATTGCTCAGTTTGGAGAAGCCAAGGATTTCGATATTCCCGGCTTTGACGCAGATCTTCTTGAAACGCTGACCTTCGATGCTGTGGGCGCCGATGACTTCATGGGAAACTACGGAATCCTCGATTCAGAGACCAAAGACGATATGAAGCGAGCGGCGGCCCGATACGAGGAAGAAGAGGCTGAATTTGTCGCCTCTGCTGATGAACTGACGCCGATTTATCAGGGCAATCCTCTGGAAGGTCAGGAAAACGACCAGCAGACGCAGACCGATATAGGAGCAGGGTTAAGAGAAAATACCGAGGGAACGGCTGGAACTGCGTTGCAACGACGCTTCCTGGTTTGCCCGAAGTGCGGTGAAAAGATATGGCTGTAAAACGTATCGAAGGGACGATGGATGTCGTCACCGCCGCACGGAAGCGTGTACTCAATGTGTTTTCCAATGGCGTCCCTGTGTATCTGAGCTTCTCTGCCGGCAAGGATAGCCTTTGCCTTGCCCATGTGGTTTATCAGCTGATCATGGAGGGACGAATCAATGCGAAACAACTCAAGGTGATCTTCATCGATGAGGAGGCCATCTATGAGAGTATGTTTCAAATGGCAATCCGCTGGCGAAAGCGATTCCTCACAGCTGGAGCAGAGTTCCGATGGTATTGCCTGCCGGTTCGGCAATCAAGCATCCTGCATTATCTGCAGAACACCGAGGAATGGATTACCTGGGAGCCTGGAAAAGAAAACGCCTGGGTGCGACAGCCGCCTCCGTTCGCCATCACAAGAAGTCCGTATCTTTCCTATCCCGGGCAGATGAACTACCAAGAGTTCTGCAAGGCGATTACAAAGGACGGAATCCAGATGGTTGGTCTGCGGGGCTCCGAGTCCGTACAAAGAGCGAAACTCCTGGCGCAGATTGGCCTTGGGAAAGGCAGTATCACAAGTTCCAATTGCCAATACCCGATATACGACTGGCGAGACAGCGATATATGGCTCTATATCAAGGAGCACAACCTGGATTTGCCAGAGGCATATATCCATCTCTATGAGGTGGGCGTGACAAAACGACACCTCAGGCTCTGCAACTTCTTCGGTTCCGAGGGAATCGCAGGGCTTCGATATATAGCCGAGACCGATCCCGCACTTTGGGCGCAAATCGAAAAACGGGAGCCGAACGCCTATCTGACATTGCTTTACTGGGACAGCGAAATGTTCAAGCGAAGCACCAGGAAGCGTCGGGAATTGGAGGGCAGCGAGCCAGCGAAGGACTACAAGGCCGAATGCAAGCGCATTCTATTCACCGAATCCGAGAAGCATTTCGGAATCCCTGGCACAGAGAAGGTGCACAAGGCATACCGAACCTTTTACATCAAAAACAGTGCCGTGATGACCAACGACCATTTCCGGGCTATGCACGATGCCATTATCGCAGGAGATCCCAAACTCCGTTCCTTACGTGCCCTTTACACGACAGTCTATAAAGGATATGCGGATTTCAGCCGTGAGACTTCACCGCAAAAGGAGGTGAAGGAACATGACTGAGGTTGATGTGTTCGGACCACTTTCCACTCTGCAATGGGTAGACCGGAACAAACTCCGGGCAAATGACTACAACCCCAACAAGGTCAGCGAGGATAATCTGAAACTCCTGGTTCAGAGCATACTCACAAATGGCTGGACGTTACCGATTGTAGTACGTCCGGATTACACAATCATCGACGGCTTCCACCGGTGGACGGTGGCAGGGAGGGAGCCGCTGCTCTCCAAACTCGGCGGCAAGGTGCCTGTTGTATTTGTCCAGCATGACAGTGAGGCTGATGATATCTATGGCACAATCACCCACAACCGGGCGCGTGGTACACATCTGCTGGAGCCTATGAAAGCCATCGTGAAACGGCTGATAGATGAAGGCAAATCTGTGCAGGAGATATCCCGGCAGCTGGGTATGAAGCCAGAAGAAATCTTCCGGCTCTCAGATTTCTCCCGTGAAGAATTTCTTGCCATGATGACAGATGGTGTCACCGGGTATAGCCGGGCAGCTATCTATAAAAACGTATAAGCCCATGACCTCCTTGTGAAATATATGCCGCACGACGGTTGCGCTGAAAAGCGTTGGGCTGCAAAAACCGGGCCGGGGAAGATCCGGCACTTGCCATCTGATAGTGCGGGTTATCGACCCGCTGATGGAGGAGAACATTCGGTGCCCACAGAAAAAATACCAAACCATATTCGGATGTGGGAACGGGCCACGGCCTACACCTGTCACGCCTCGGCTAATAGGCGCAAGCCGTCGGGCAGATGTGATGTGGTAACCTACTACCAACGTGGAACTGCCGAGAGGCAACGAGTGAAGGAAGGTGCAAGCGATGAGGTCAGGCTATCACCCGAGTGGAGAGCGGGCTTCCGAAAAAAACAAGGACTCCCTAAAAAAGCAAGGGTTCTATCACAAGCCGGCATGGCGGCGCATTCGCCAGATGGCACTTCACCGTGACCACTATCTGTGTCAGCTTCGCACCTCAAAGAAATGCACTGGTATAGCTACTGAGGTACACCACATCAAGCCACTCGAGGACTACCCTGAGCTGGGTCTGGATCTGGACAACCTCACGAGTTGTTGCTGGTGGTGCCATGAGGAGACGAAGCAGAGACGTAGCGTTGCTCCTGTGCCTGCTAAGATAAGAATTATACACGTCCGTGACGGCAGCGAGTTGGATGGATGGTCTAACGTCGATTGAGTGCCACAGCTGGGGGCACCCCCTACCCTTAAAGTAAGATTAGAAGGCAGAAGTAACCGAGCGCCACTTCTCCCTTCGTACAGAGATCACACGCAAAGATTTTTTGGAAAGACGAGACAGAAAGGCAGAACGAGGGCCGTTGCAACGCAATGGGTGGCCCTGGCTCTGCCTTTTCGTATTTTGCAACTATTGCTACATACCTAGAGAATAAAAGCCAAAGGAGGGACTGGAAATGACCAAGAAGATGACCCAAACTCCGGGGCCAGACGCCAAGGAAGAAATGGAAAAACCGGATTTTGAGCCGGAAACCGCCCAAGAAGATGGCGAATACAAGGATGCAGAGCAGATTCTGAGCATGAATGAGCAGGCCGAGGTGATCCTCGAAAAAGCGAGGGCCAAGGGCATTGAGCATACGTTCATGTTCACAACGACCTTCCAGCGGTATGTTGAGCTAATCTCCCATATGGCTGAGTTGCAGAAAGCCATCAAGGGGGACGGTTGCCTTGTTACGAAGGAGTATGTCAAGGGCCGAAAGAATATCTATGTCCATCCTGCCATCAATGCCTATAATGCGACAGCGGCGCAGGCCAATAATACGGCAAATATCCTCATGCGATTCATTGTTCAGCCGCTGTCTGACGGCGATGACAAGGACGATTTCGATATGTTCTGACAAAGGAGGAAGACATGAGCCTTGATGTCATTCCTAGCCTCGTAAAATCATCCAAGGCATTTCAATATGCTCTGGACGTGACAGAGGGCCGGATTGTCTCGGGGACGAAACGAATCCAAGCCTGCCAGCGATTCATTGACGAACTGGTAAAGTCATATACCGACCCGGAATATCCGTGGGTGTTCGACATTGCGAAGGGCTATCGTCCGATAGACTTCATCGAAAAGTTTCTAGTGCCGACAAAAGGCGCATATTCCCGGACGGAACTCCTACCCTGGCAACATTTCGTTGAAGCGAATATATACGGCTGGGTATCCAGGAAGACAGGCTACCGACGCTTCCGGGAAGCACTGATTGTTGTCGGGCAAGGAAACGGAAAGTCCACAATGGTCTCCGGCAACGCCGCCTATGGTTTAACAAAGGATAACGAGCGTGGTGCGGAAATCTATGCGCTATCCAACTCCAAAGAGCAGGCGAAGATTGTTTTTAACGAATGCGGAGCGCAAATCTCCGGTTCTCCCGTCCTTTCAAAGCACGTCCAGGTGACTCAAAGCGGGGCTTATTACAAAAACAGCAAATTCGAGCCGTTGGCATCCGACAGCCGCAACCTTGATGGGCGGAATGTCCACATGGGCGTGTTCGACGAAATACAAGAGTTCAGGGATTACAAACTAATCAACGTCATCAAGGGCAAAACCAAAAAGCGTAAACAGCCCTTGATAATCTATATAACGACTCTCGGAACGGTTATCGATGGCCCGCTGATGGATCTTTACATCCTCGGCGGGCAAATCCTTGCCGGAGATAAAGCCATTTCCCAGAGGGCCGCAGACAGAATGTTCGTCTACATCGATGAAATCGATGAAGATGACGATCCGTCCAATCCCGACTGCTGGGGAAAGGCAAACCCATCCCTTGGCAAATTGCTTGACATTGAGGACCTGAAGGATGAATGGGAGCGAGTAAAATCCATCCCAGCAGAGCGTGGAAACTTTATCAACAAGAGCCTGAATGTATGGACTTCCGTGGATGAACTATCCTTTTTGGACATTAAGACTATCCGGAAGAACAATCGGACTTACGATATGGATCGCTTGCTGGGGACCAGATGCTATGGAGGGTTCGACCTATCCGAAACGGAAGACTTTACGGCTGCCTGTTTGGAGTTCCCCCTTCCAGACAACGACTTCTTCCTTCTGGAACACACGTGGACGACAGAAAAGAAAATGGAGGCGGATCACGAAAAACTCGACTGGGATATGCTTGTTCGGGATGGCTGGCTCACTGTTTGCCCGGGGGAATATGTTGACTACAACTACGTTGTTGAGTGGTTTTTGAAACAGAGGGAGTTGTACCGCATTGAAACTGTAGGTTATGACCCTGCTAAGGCGTTTATGATGGTCCAGACCATGATAAAGAAGGGCTTTATTATGAACGACGTGCGGCAGGGCGAGTTCACCCTAACCGCTCCTATGGACAACCTCAAGGAACGATTCCTCGATGGGAACATCATTCACAACAATAATCCCATGTACAACTGGTATCTGGGAAACGTAAAACTCACGAAGCGGAGCGCAAACGCTACATACCTTCCGACAAGGCAATCCAAATATCGAAAAATCGATGGCTTTGCAGCCCATTTGGATGCCCATACGGAATTTTTGAGGCGAAATCCCCTTTATATCCCAAAAGATAAGAAGCTGACGACCAAAATCAGCCTAACGAGGTGAAAGCATGAGCATTATTTCAAGACTTCGGGAACGCCGGAGAAAACAGACTATTGCCAAAGTCCTGGCATCGCCGGACAGAACGCCGAGCCGTATCCGCATTGGGCAAACGTGGATTCCTCACTGGCTCCGTGGCGACTACACGCTTCGTAACAGTGAGTTGATCTTTGCGGCGGTGTCCCGGATTTCCAATGCGTTCTCAGCGATGCCTGTACAGCTGTATAGAGGGGCTTCACCAGTGCGAAGCGACCTCAACGACATGATTTCTTTTGCTCCGAACCCGTATATGACAAGCTGTACATTCTTCAAAACGCTGGAAGCGTGCCGTGGCACAGCGGGAGACTGCTACGCGATCAAGGTATTCGCCCCCGGAGGAAGCACATTCCGGCTGGATGTCCTTGACCCCACAAAGGTTCATCCGATTATCGAAAAGACGTCGAAAGAATTGTGGTGGAGGATCACGCCGGAGGAGGGGCCGGAGTTCTTCGTCCACGACTATTACATGGTCCATGTCCCCTTTATCTCTACGAACGGAATCGGAGGCATTAGCCCCGTTTCCGTTCTTTTTGATACCCTGCGGTACTCCGAAAATATCCAGGAGTTCTCTGTAAAGCAGCTGGAGCAGGGTGTTAACTCCGCCATTATCCTAGAGGCCCCGACAAATCTCGGGGAGGAGCAGAAAAAGCAGATGGTGGGAGACTTCATGGAGACCTACCGTGAGACTTCCGGCAACATCCTGCTCTTGGAGTCCGGCGTCACAGCAAAGGCTATGAATCTGTCGCCCGTGGACAGCAAGCTTTTTGAAGTGGAGAAGATTACCCGCTCCAAGGTGGCTATGGTCTATAATCTGCCCCCGCACCTGCTTGGTGACTATTCTGACACATCCTTCTCCTCACAGGAACAGCAGATGCTTGAATTTTTGATGCTGACCATGCTGCCGATTGTGACGGCCTATGAACAGGAACTTGACCGCAAACTCCTGACCTCCGAGCAAAGGAAGCGTGGGTATCATTTCAAATTTAACATGGAGAGCATTCTCCGGGCAGATGCGGCAACACAAGCCGAGGTCGATTACAAGGCCGTTCGTTCCGCCTGGAAGACCCCGGACGAAATCAGAGCGGCACGGAATATGCCGTCCCTTCCGGGCGGAATCGGAAAACACGCTATGATCTCCCAGGATCTTGCAACGCTTGACTATACCGTGAACGAGAAAGCAAAGGTCCTTGCAGGCGGGAAGCAGGAGACAACGGCACCGCCGCCTAAAGAGGAGGAGAATCCGGATGAATGAAGACCTCGCAAAAGAGGCGGAATCCCTCGGAATCAACGTCTCCCTATATTGCCTTCTTCCTGCCAGCCAACGAGAAAATGCGTTGAAGAAGGATATCGAGAGAGCAAAGAAGTCCGCAACCGACGATGAATAATCGTCGGATTTTTTATATCTATTTCCAAGCGAAATCTACAGGAAAGGAGGGGCTGAATTGGCAAAAGTACTGAAATCTTTGACACTGGCTGTGAAAAGCGCAGATGCCGAGAAGGACATCGCACTCATCAATCAGTTCAGCAAAAAGGAACTTACCCCGGATGAAGTTTACTGCTTTTCCGTGGCTATGTGCGACAACGACATTGATCGTGATCTGGAACGATTCACCAATAAGACGCTTGATAGGCTTGCCGAAATGTTTGTCGGGAAGACCGTTATCAGCGACCACAGTTGGGAAGCGGATAAGCAGATCGGACGGATCTATGCCTGCTATGTGCAGAAATCCACGGAACAGAACCAGGCGGGAGAACCGCTCAGAAGTCTCATCGGGAAGGTCTATATGCTGAAATCTGAGGCGAACAAGGCCACGATCGATGCGATTGAGGGCGGAATCCTGAAAGAAGTGTCTGTAGGATGCGGTGTTTCCCAATGCTTGTGTTCTCTGTGCGGGACATCGTTCAAATTCAACTGGTCCACATGGTCCTATGAATGCGAAAACCACCACAAAAAAGGTGAGACATACCCCGGCGAGGGCTATTGCTTTGGAGAACTCGAAGATCCCACAGATGCATATGAGCTTTCCTTTGTCGCCGTTCCCGCACAGCGGAATGCGGGCGTGACCAAGTCTGTCAAAGACCATGAGGTCGATGACGCATTCGACACGCTTCTGTCCTGCCCGGACTTGAGCGAGCATCCAAAGTTCGGTGAACTTTTGAGGCTCGCACAGCACTCCACCATGAGTGCCGCCGACCGTGAGGCTCGCATGAAGATCCTCGCAGAATCTGAAAAAATCATTAAAAACTACGAAAGGAAGTATCAGAAATGACGCTGTTTGAAATGAAGGAAAAGATCTTCGCTCTGGAGAATGAGCGGAAGGGTATTGCTGACTACATCAACGAGAAGGCCGCCGACCCCAACACCCCGATCGAGGAAATCGAGGCTAAGCAGAAGAAGATGGACGAGCTGACCAAGCGCATTGAGATCCTGCAGAAGTCTCACGATGTGGAGGAGAAGCGGCAGAAGACGGCTCTCGCTATGCAGAGCGGTGGCGGTGCTGGCACAGGCATGACCGAGAAGGAAGCCAAGATCAAGGCCAAGGCTGACTTCTACCGGGATGCCCTGACCGGCAACAACACGGCCAAAGCCTATGAGGGCCTGGGTGCCATTCCTACCAGCGATGCTGACCTTGGCAATGGTGACCACCTGCTGCCCAAGAACGTTTCCAGCGAACTGCTGCTCGAGCCCCTGGAGGAGAACTCCCTGCGCAGAATCGAACCCGTGTCCAACATCACCGGCCTGGAGGAGCACAAGCTGAACTTCACCATCGAAGATTCCAACCTTGCCGATGTGACCGACAAGGATACCGCTAAGGAAATCGCCATGGATGGCGATACCGTCACCTATGGCCGGTTCAAGACCAAGATTGTTGCAACCATCAAGGACACCGTTCTGCATGGCTCCGACCATGACCTGGTTTCCGCTGTGGAGAATGCCCTGCGCTCCGGCCTTGCCATCAAGGAGAAGATGAGGGCCTTTGCTCCCGCTACCGGTGCGGGTGCCTATGACGAGGCTCACAAGCACATGAGCTTCTATGCCGCTGGTGCTGACGGCACGACCGAAATCAAGAGCGTTCAGGCCGCTAACCTGATCGATGCCATCATCAAGGCTTGGGCTGACCTGCCCGAAGCCTTTGCTTCCAACGCAACCTGCGTGATGCGCAAGAGCGACTACTACTCCGCCATCCGTGACCTGGCAAACGGCAACGCCGACCTGTGGGGTAAGAAGCCTGAGGACGTGTTGGGCGTTCCTGTTGAGTTCAATGACCGGGCGGCAACCCCCGTCGTTGGCGATTTCCGCTATGCCCGTCAGAACTACGACATCGGCACCATCTTCGAGACCGACAAGGACGGCAAGAAGGGTGAGTACTACTTCATCCTGACTGCCTGGGGCGACCACCGTATCCGCCTCAAGAGCGCATTCCGGCTGGCTGTCGTAAACCCTTAAATGCGAACCTATCGAAGCTGACGATTGGTTCGCTTACCCTTACTCCGTCATTTGACCCCAATGTGACGGAGTACACAGCTACAACCACCAATGCTTCCAACAAAGTCACGGCTACGGCTGAGAGCAACACCGCAACCATTGAGGTCAAGAACGGAACCGCCGACGTAGCCAATGGTAGCAACGCTAGTTGGAGTGTCGGTGAGAACGTCCTGACCATCAAGGTCACGGATGGCACCGGGCCGGTAGCAGAAAAAACCTACACCGTAACAGTCACCAAATCGGAGTAAGGAGGTGCTGACAGATGGCAGTGACAGTTGATGGATTCCGGGATTACCTTAACCCTGCGCCCGAAACGACAAACGCTGAACTCAAAAACTGGCTGGCCTCTGCCAAATCGGAAGCACGCACCGCAGGCGTCCGGGAGTTCCAGCACAATGCGCAATATGACCTGTTCATTTACGCATTGGCGGCCTGGTACTTCGACAACCGTGGAATGCAGGTGTCCGGATCATATCAGGCCACTTCTTTGGAGACAAAGAAGAAGATCATGGATTCCTTTGTCCTTGCCCTTCGCTACGCAACCGAAGACCCCGAGGAAAGCGACGGTGATGGCGAGTGAGCAAATCAGCAAACCCGGGTGAACTGAGAACTCCGGTATACTTCATGCGCCACGAAAAGAAGACAGACGACGAGGGAGATCACGCTGACTCCCTCGTCAACGTCTTTGGAGACAGTGTGAGCGTGAGGTGTAAGTGGGTCAACGCCCACGGCACTGAGGTTTTTGATGCGCTGACCCTGAAACTCAGAGAACCTGCCACTATCACGTGCCGATATTCCCCTCTGATTGACCGAACCCTTGATGTTTTGAAAGGCACAGACCCTGATCCCTACGAAATCATTTCCATTGATAACGTACAGGAGCAGAACCGATGGCTTGAAATCAAGGTACAGCGGAAGGAGGCGGCACGCTAATGGATGAATATCCGAGTGTAGAAAAACGCATACGGGAAGCGTTGCTTCCTCTTGGCTACGATGTTGAAAAGGGCGTTTACCGTGGGAACAACAAGACCTATTTCGTTTTCGGGTACAACACTGTTCCAACCCATCCAAGCGACGATTCTCCGGAGTTTGAGAAGTATTTGATTTGGGTGCGAGTAGTCGCTCCCGTCACTACGAAGATCACTGGACTTGTCATGCAGGCAAAGAGAGCACTTGCGAACGCCGACTTCCTCTACCCAACGTCGAATATGGTGGACAAACAAGATAATCAAGAGATTCTCTTGGAAACGGAATGGGCGGAGCAGATCGGAGACGATGCCGATGTTTGATACCATGGGCCTCGATTCGTTGATTCTGGACCTCGACGAGATCCGGGAATTGGATAGCGATACCTGGAACCGGATGCTTGAAGCCGGCGGCGAGGTCATCAGGAAAGCGCACGAAGCAAAGATCCGAGAGATTTTTGCCTCGCATACCGGGCATCTGGCTGGGTCTCCGTTCATCCACAAGAGAAGCAATGAGTCAAAACGCGATGTGTTGATCTACCCGAAAGGGACGCATCACACATACAAAGCAAAAAATGGCGGAACCGCAGAGGCCCGCAATGCGGATGTGGCTTTCGTCCAGGAATTTGGCGGTCATGGGAACTACCCATCCCAATGGATGCGGACTGCCAATGAAGAGCATTCCAGCGAGGCGGTTGACGCCATGGAGGCTGTTTATGATGAGTTCCTGAAAAAACATAATTTTTAACGTAAAGGAGTATTTATTATGGCTGAATTTGGCGCGAAATATCCCTGCTTCTGCCCCTCCGGGGCCACTGCTGGCGTCGTTCTCGGCAAACTCGTAGCTGCTAACCTGACTGTGACGCTTGCCTCCGGCGAACTGTACGCGGATGACTCCCTGGACGAGCAGCTTTCCGAGTTCGCCTCCGGCTCCATTGCCATGGAGACGAACGATCTCACTGATGAAAACGCCGTGGCGATTTTCGGCTGCGACGTTACCGACGGTGTTGTTACTTACAATGTTGGCGACACGGCCCCGGCTGGCGGTCTGGGCTATATCAAGGCACTGATGCGCAACAAGGTCAAGTTTTACAAGGGTATTTACTACCCTGTGGCCCGTGCTGCGCTCGGGAACGACAATGCGCAGACCAAGGGTTCCTCCATCACCTTCTCGACCGCTCAGACAACCTTCACTGTTATGGCGGATGACAAAGGCAATTGGCGGAAGATGCAAACCTTTGATACGGAGGCTGAGTCAAAGGCGTGGTTGCAGGGCCTCTGCAAAATCACACCCACGGCAGGCGAGGTTTGATCTAACACAAGGTAGGCAGGAGCGTATTGCTCCTGCCTCTGTTTAACAGGAGGAAAACATGGAAAAGTGCATTTTGGCGTTTTTCGCTGGGAAGCAGCGTCCGCTCCATTACTCCATCGCCACGATGTTCAAGGTGAATGAGAAGTTTGGGAGTGCTGAGGGTGCCCTCAACGAGCTGATGAAGGACGACAACGAAGGATTTGAGGTCATGCGCTTCCTTGCCGTTCTTATGGCAAATGATGCGGAACTCTGCCGGAGAGCGGAGGGCTACGATCCGATACCGATGCTTACCGTTGACGATGTAACCACCAGAATGACGCCTGGAGAATATGTAGGCTTGAAAAATGCCATTTCCAAGGCTATCGGGCTTGGATATCGCAGAGAAAACGAAGACGAGAACGACGAAGTCGATCTCGGCCTCCTCGAGCTAAGAAAAAACTCGGAAGCCGGGGCCTGAAAGCCCGCATATTGCTGTTCGCAACTACGAATCTGCACCTGTCGTATTACGAACTCATGCGGATGAGCCCTGGCATCTATGCCGATATGGTGCATCTCTGGCAGGAGCAGAATAACCCCCAAAAGCCAGAAGATAACTTTGATGAATAAGAGGTGGGCAGGATATGGCAGTCAGAAACATCTCCACTCGCATTGCTGTTCAAGGCGAAAGCGATTACAGAGCCGCAATTACCAGAGTCAATGCGGAACTGAAAAATATGCAGTCCGCCTTGAAGCTGACGGAGAGCCAGTTCAAAAGCAACGCTTCAAGCACAGAAGCCCTTACCGCAAAGGGTAAGGCCCTGAACAACCTGCTCGCAACGCAAAAGGCGAAGGTTCAGGAATTGGAGAATGGGTTGAAAAACGCCCAGAACGCCGAAGCCAAATACGCACAGCAGAAGGAAGAACTCTCTCGGAAGATACAACAGAACACTGCCGCTTTGGAGAAACTTAAAAACTCCACAGGTGATACCGCTCAAGAGCAGAAGCGTCTGGAAGAAGAAAACGCAAAGCTGAATGAGGAGTTTGCCAAAAATGAGGAGTATCTGCAATCCGCTCACCGTGCTGTCAACAGTTGGGAAGCCAGTCTGAACAAGGCCAAGACTGAGGTAAACAACACCCAGGCCGCTATCGACGAGAACAGTGCTGCCTTGGAAAAGAACGGGGAGGCTGCTAACAAGGACGCAAGCGCAATCGATGCTCTCGCAATTGCGCTGATTGCCTCCGGACTGAAAAGAAGTCTGGAAGAGGTCACGGAGGCTCTAAAGGCTTGTGTGGACGCCTCCGTTACCTTTGAATCCGGCATGGCTGGCGTTAAGCGGACAGTCGGCGGTAGCGATCAATACCTCCATGCGCTGGGCGAAAGCTTCAAGGAAATGTCAACGACCATGCCTATCACGACGGAGGAGTTGACGAAGATCGCCGAAACTGCCGGTCAGCTGGGCATCAAGCAGAAGGATGTGGAGCAGTTCACCACGGTCATGGCAAAGCTGGCAACAACCACGGACTTGACCGCAGAAAATGCAGCTACGATGCTCGCACAGTTTGCGAACATCACCGGTATCACAGACTATGAACGTCTTGGTTCCGTCGTAGCAGAACTCGGCGACGCTACCGCAACCACGGCGTCGAAGGTCGTGGATATGTCCCAGGGCATGGCGGCTGCGGCAAATCTTGCCGGCATGAGCGAGAAGGATATCCTTGCGATTTCCGCCGCAGTCGGATCACTGGGCATTGAAGCACAGGCAGGCTCTACAGCCATGTCCACGCTGATTTCCACTCTGTACAAAGCAACTGAGACGGGCGGCGAAAAGCTTGAAGCCTTTGCGACGGTTGCCAATATGTCGGGCGAAGAATTTAAGCGGGCTTGGCAGGATGACGCTGTTAGCGCCCTCAATGCGTTTATCAAAGGGCTGAATGATACCGAGCGCAATGGTCAGAGTGCTATTATGATGCTGAACGACTTGGGTATCACCAATGTGCGGCAGACCAAGGCCATCCTTGGCCTTGCAAGTTCCGGCGACCTGCTGACGAACACGATTTCCCAGGCAAATAAGGCATGGGACGAGAACACCGCACTCGGCAATAAGGCCGCAATCATGTACGGCACCACCGAGTCCAAGATCACCATGTACAAGAATGCGGTTGATAACCTCAAGATTGCCGTTGGCGATCAGCTTACCCCGGCCCTCGGGGAACTGGCTGAAACCGGGACAGATACCGTACAGTGGGCCACTGAATTTGTTCAGCAAAATGAGTGGCTTGGTCCGGTCATTGTTTCCGTTTCAACAGCCCTTGCTACGTTTACGGTCGTTGTCGGCGGTACGGCTCTTGCCATAAAGGCGCTTACTGCCATCCAAACGTTATTCAATGCGGCACTTTTTGCGTGTCCTGCGTTTTGGATCGTGGCCGCACTCGGTGCTGTCACTGCCGCGGCGGTCGCACTCGCAAAAACACTTCCGTCTGCTACGAAAGAAGCGGACAACCTAAACAGGGCAATCGGTGAGTCGCAAGAGAGTTTCTCCAACGCACAACAGGCTTACGAAGAAACAAGCCAGTCCATTGCTGGTACGAGTGCCCTCATAGATCGGTACATAGACCGATTGGATGAACTCAACGCAAAGAATGAACTCACCGCCTCTGAACAGGGCGAGTACAACGCAGTCGTTGCACAGTTGAAAGACCTTCTCCCCGATGTAAACTTCCAGATGGACGAGACCGGCAACCGCCTTGAGACGACCACTGCTGAACTTCGGGAAGGTGCAAAGGCGTGGGAGGAATACGCCCGCCAGCAGGCATTCGCCACCATCATGCAGGATCAGATCACCGAGTTGAACCAACTCGGCGTACAGATTGAGCAATCCCGCATGAAGATGGCAGAATACAACGCCAGCGCAACAGATGGCACAAAAGAGTATGCAAACGCATATAGGGATCTGCTCAAAGCCCAGAGCGACTATAACGATGTGGCTTCGGAATACGGGTTTGACAACACCATCCCTGAGGTTGCAGAGGCGTTGGAAGTTTACACTGAGGCAAAGCGCAAGGCTAAAGATGCATCAAAGGGCCTTTCCACCGAAGAAAAAGCTACAGCCAAGGAAATGGGTGCCCTTGCCAAGGCAATCGACGACGGAGAAAAGGAGTTCGATGCGCAGAGGGCGGAGATCGAGAAAACCCAGAAAGCCATGGAGGATTACGAAAAGTCCGTCCAAGATGCTTCCGAGGCTTCTTTGGATTTTGCATCCGATGCCGAAAAGGCAGCTTATGCGCAGAATGAGGCCGCTAACCGCATCAAAGGGCCGCTTCAGGAATTAGCACAGTCGTATAAGGATGCTTACGATAGCGCACGCAGTTCCTTGGATGGACAGATCGGGCTCTGGGATAAGATGGAGTCCAAGGTCACCAGCACGGATACCCTCCAATCCGCAGTCGATTCCCAAATCACATATCTGCAAAGCTATGCGGACAACATGGATTCTCTGCTGTCCCGGAACATTGAAGGGATAGAGGAGTTCGCTAAGAACTTTACGGACGGATCGACCGAAAGTGCGGCGGCTCTCGCCGGGCTTGCTTCTGCTTCTGATGAAGAAATCCAGAATATTATGAACAGCCTTGCCCAGGTTGAGACGTACAAGGATCAGCTGGCATCTGTCTTCGGTGAACTGGATTCTGATTTGAGGGGATCACTCAGCACGCTCAAAGACGAGTTCGCGGAAACTGTGCAGGAGATCACCGGAGCCGGGGAGGATGTAGATTTCTCTGGATTCATTGAGGCTGTCGACGCCGCATTCTCGGATGTCGGAGTGCAGTTCCAGACGGTAGGCACCCAAGCCGGAGAAGGGCTTGCGGCAGGTATCGGCGACGGAACCGGGGAAGCCGAAGCGCAGGCGACGGCTATGGGACAGGCTGTTGTTGATGCGGTCAGATCCGCTCTGCAGTGCCATAGCCCATCAGCTATCATGCAGACGGTTGGACAAAATGTCGGCGAGGGTCTGCAGTTAGGCCTTTTGGAAAGTTCCGACATGGTTATCGAGTCGGCAAAGCAACTTGGGCAGACGCTCAGCGATACCATGATGGAAGCCGGGCAGGAATCGGTGTCGGAATTTGGGCAGGAACTCGCCCAGGCAGCTGATGTTGCAAGGCAGGCTATGTCTGACGCAAATCAGGCTGTCAGAACTTCTGCCGCAGATGGGCGCAGTGCTGGTTACTCTGTTGGTGCAGCCATTTCGCAGGGTGCGGCAGAGGGCGTCAGGGCCTATGCGGCACAGGTAGCGCAAGAAGCGGCGAAGATGGTCAAAGATGCAATTAACGCTGCGAAAAGAGAGGCCAATATCAACTCGCCGTCAAAGAAAATGATGGCTCTAGGCAAGGGCCTGGACGAAGGCTTGATTGTGGGCATCCAGGCTATGGAGGACGATGTTGTCCGGCAAATGACGGACACCATGCGCGAGATTACATCGGTACAAGTCGAAGCGCCGGAGATTCCAAATTATACCGATTCCATTCTTCGGATGATGGGTGGCCCTGAACAGAGCGGATTCAGCGATGCGGTTCTCGAAGAACTCAAAAAGATTGAGCGGAAACCAGTCATCGGGAATGTTGCGTTTACCCAAGTCATCCATGCAGACGATACCAGCTATGTCGGACAGCAGCGCGAAGCGAAGCGGTTGGCTACAGACTTTGCAAGGAGGCTGAACGGATGAGATCCAGATTTATCGAAAAGCTGACCTTCACGAACACGAATGGCTCCTCAATCACATTCAGCGTCAGGTCTGTTTTCCACGTGAATATCAGCAAAGATGTCACCGGCCTGTCTGATGTCAAGAATGAAATCTATTCCACGTCCGGCATCAATCAGGCTGGTGCCACCTATCTCGGCTATCACACAGCATCCAGAGATATCCAGATCATTGGGTATATCAAAGAGCGGGACAAGAGTATCATCAGAGAATATCGACACCAGCTGAACCATGCGCTGAATACAGCCTATGAGGGGACGCTTGTGTACCAGCATGACAATTTTAAGAGGAAAATCAAATGCCGGGTGCATGGCGATTTGGAGTTTTCTGTTGCGGAGGGATTGCAAAAGTTCACAATCCGCCTGCTCTGCCTAAACCCGTACTGGACGGACGAGGCAGAGACATATACGCAGATCGCAACGTGGATAGGCGGCATGGAGTTCGACAGTATCAATGGACTCCAGATCACGAACAGCGTAGTCTACCCGCAATGGGAAGTCGGCTACCGTCTGCCGAATTTGATTACGAACATTCAGAACACCGGCGATGCTGAGACCGGCCTGACAATCACCTTCATGGCACAGGGTGCTGTGGCGAATCCTGGCCTGATCGATGTTAAGACTCAGGAATATATCAAGGTCAACATGGATATGCTCGCCGGCGAAGAAATCACGATCAAAACCGGGTACGGTGAGAAATCTGTTACCTACAAGGACCAGCACGGCGAAACGCATGACATCTTCCGCTATCTGGATATCAATTCCACATACCTTCAGCTTGCAATCGGTGACAATCCCTATCGGTATTATGCCGAAGCCGGTGAGGACAACCTCAACGTCACGATTAAGCACAGCAACCTATATCTGGGGGTGTAATTATGCAACTGTATGTTTATGACTCTCAGATGGCCATGCTTGGCATCGTGGAGCGGATCACATCCCTGATTTGGACGCGGCGTTATTGGGAACCCGGAGAGTTCAAACTGCTCCTTCCGTTCAACAGCACGCACAACGAACTCATGCAACCTGGTAACATAGTTATCATGCACGGTGACACTGAGGCCGCAGAGATCCAGTATGTCTCAATCAGCAAAAACCTTGAAGGTTATGAAGTGATTGAGGCGCAAGGGAAATTCCTTACACACTGGCTTTCCAAGCGTGTGATCGTGACACCGCTTGATAATGTATCAGCAAAGGCACAGGCATTGATCCAGAGAATCGTCAATAAGAACTGCGTAGACACGGACGCAGACCGTGTGCTTCCGTTCTTGATGCATACGAATGAAACGATCTCCGGCGAGGACATCCTTTACACGTCTGAGCCCTATGCGAATGTGCTGGATTCCGTGACAGATCTCGCCCAGGGATCAAAGATCGGTTTCAAGATGATTACTGACCGGGCCTCAGGTGTACATCAGTTCTCTGTGTACAAGGGTGTGGACTGCACGGCTGACAACACAGCGGGCAATCCTCCTTGTATCTTTTCTCAGGAGTACGACAATGTGCTTGAGCAGGAGTACACTGTCTCCACAGAAAAGCATAAGACAACTGCTTATGTGACCGGGGAAGAAGTTGATGATCAAGCCCCAATCCTTGTTATCGTCAACGGTTTACAGACTGGCCTTTCCAGGAAGGAACTGTATGTAGGTGCGAACGACATCAAGCAGACGTACAAGGACGACCAGGGCGTTGAACATACGCTTACCGATGCTGAATATAAGCAGGCTCTTACAGACAGAGGGGCGGAGAAACTGGAACAGTATGTTGTCTCACAGGCGTTTTCATCCGAAATCAATGTTGGAGCCAACCTGATCTATCGGGAGGATTTCGACCTTGGCGATCGGGTGACCTGTATCAACAAGACCTGGAACGTCAGGATTGATGCCCGTATCACTGAGGTAACGGAATACTACGAGGCTGCCAAAGGGGACAGCCTCGAAATCACGTTTGGGGAGTCAATTCCGAGCGTGTACAAGCAGATCAAAAACATGGTGAAATGAGGTGTGATTCATGGCAGAGAAAAGCAGTTTTTTCAACTCTGTCTCAGGCGACAGAAAGTATTCTGCTGAGGACTGGGCGGCGTACTTCGCCTCCTTTGTCGGAAACGGCGTATATGCCGCCCCTTCAAACGGCCTGCAGGTGGTGGCATCCAACGGCATGGGCATCACCATCAAGGCAGGTAAGGGCTTCATCAACGGATATTTCTACCAGCTGACGGTGGATATGTCAAAAACACTCTCTGTTGCTGACGGCCTCTACAGCCGCATCGACAGGGTCGTACTTCGATGGAGCCTCTTGGAGCGGACGATGTACGTCCACGTCCTCGAGGGAACCCCATCTTCAACGCCCACGGCCCCGGTGCTGTCCAGGGACGTAGAAGTCTATGAGATTGCCCTTGCAGACATCCTTGTCGGGCGGGGCGTCACGGAAATTATTCAGTCCAACATTACGGATCGGCGTGCGAATTCGGATCTCTGCGGCATCGTGACCGCTGTTATTGACCAGTACGATTTCTCTACGTTTACGGCGCAGTTTGAGTCCTTCTTTGCGGACTATCGCCAGAGGATTGCGGCTGAGTATGATTACTGGTCACAGCTTGGACAATCCAGGTATGACAGCCTGGATGCAGCCATGGACGCATTCGAGGAGGCGGCACAGTCCAATTTCAACGAATGGTTCGATCACCTCAAGTACATCCTTGATGGCGATGTCGCCGGGCATCTTCAGAACGAGATTGACGCCATGCAGGGCGTTGTCGATAAGGCTGTGGCTGACCTGACTAAACAGATGTCGGATACCATAGAGGAAGTACGCCTGACAGGCTTTTCCACGTACACCCACGGCAAGAACGGCACAACCCACGCACTTACGCTTCTGCATGGAGGAAACAACATCAAGTTCGTTGCAACTGCCTCTTTCGCAAAGAACGACACGTTCACGGTCAATGGTAATGCTGTAACCGTTCTGCTTCCGAATGGAAAAGCACCTGGCAACAAAGCCTTTGTTAGCGGGGCAACAGTAATATGTTTCCTGTCCGGTTCCACGCTTTACATGGTCGGCGGCGGTGGCGGCGGCTCCGGTGAGCAGTTCCTTGTTTCGCTCCCGGTTGCGGGTTGGTATGCACAGCAACCGGACGCAAACAATGAATACTGGTATGCGATTGACGTTACCCCTGGTGACTTCGACCGCACAGAGCAGGATGTGCAGGTCTCCGCAGCGAACGCAGAAACGTTCGAGTGGCTCACAAACAACGCCTACTATGAACTTGCAATTTCCGATGGGAAATTCTCTTTGCAGGCACGGGCAATCCCGAACTTTGCCTTGCAAATATTCTACGAACTGAAAACAAGGGGGGAAAATCAATGAGTGGTATTGTTCTCAGCGCACGGCCCAGCATTGTGAAACCAGCTACAGCCAGAGCCTACGGCGTAAGCTGGGCAGGAGGTGACAGCACACAGCTTTCCAGGCTCGGCGATGCAGTTGGATTTCCCGATCCTGTCCCTGGTCAGGGAGCCATAGCGGGCAGCTCTCCATTCGACGAAATCTGGCCCTGGTCTGGAATGAAGGAGTTCAACATCATCAACGACGAGGTCGCTTACGAGAAGGACGTTGATGCTGAATTCTCCCGGTCTGCCTATGATACCGTTGTCAGAATCCCGAAGTTTTGGTATAAGGTGCAGGCAACAGGCGCAGAGTGGCAACTCTGGATCGCCAATGGACCAATGCCTGGCTACACTGTACACCCGGCTTTTGAAGGAAAAGACTGTATCTATTATGGCAAGTACAAGGCAGCTGCCGGGTATATCTCCAAGAGCGCACAAAAGCCTCTCGTGAATATCACGCGCGCCACATTCCGTGGAAATGCCAGAAATAAGGGCGCACACTGGGATATGCTCAACATCGCCGCATGGTCCGCCGTAATCATGCTCTACCTTGTGGAATACGCTGACTGGAACTCTCAGGCAGTCATTGGGCAAGGATATACCGCAGGCTCCGCCGTCATCACGTGTGGCGGCACTGACAGCATGGCCTACCACACCGGGCGTCCTGCTGGAACAGACGGCCTTACATCCATCCAATACCGTGGCATAGAGGATCTGTGGGGCAACTGCTGGTCCTGGGTTGACGGCATCAATTTCTCCGGAACCCAGGCGTATTATTGCCTTGATCGCAAACAGTTCGTGGACGATAAAAGTGCGGGGTATTCTGCGCTGGGCTATAATTGCGTAAGTGGCAACAATAGCTTCCCAAAGTCGCACGGCGTTGATGCCAATGCTCCGTGGCTCTTTTTGCCAACCTCAACAGGCGGTTCTAATGCAAGTTTTATCCCTGATGGTTGGTGGACGAGTACCGGCTGGCGTGTCTTTGCGGTCGGCGGTAGCTTTGGCAGTGGTCTGTCGGCTGGCGCGGTTGCTCGGTATGCGGGCCTTTCGTCGTCGAATGCGAGTGCGAACTATGGCGGGCGCCTCCTTTATATCCCCTGACGGGGGTCTGGGGGTCGCAACCCCCCAGCGTAATCGTCGGCTATGCCGACCAAATTTTTTTAGATTTCCGAAAATAACGAAATCCGTTATTTTCTAACGCAAAGTCCACACAGCAGTTCAAATATCATATAATCGTCTTTGGGGATGCGTGCGCTAGTTCCCCGCTTTTTTGCTCGTGTCTTTGCGGTCGGCGGTAACTATGACAATGGTCTGTCGGCTGGCGCGGTTGCTCGGAATGCGAACAATTCGTCGTCGAATGCGAATGCGAACTATGGCGGGCGCCTGCTTGTTCGAGCTCTCCCTTCCGTGCGCACGCACTCTCCTCACCGCTTGGTGAAAATTTTGCCGTCAGGACAGGGCTTAGTAGGTTCATTCTCGAACGGCCTTGAGGCGAACAAGGAGGGGCTATATGCCTAAGAGAGTCGGTTTCCTGTATGAGAAGATGTGCGATAAGGACGTGATCCGCCTCGCCATCATCCAAAGTTCAAATCACAAGCGACATCGACACGACGTTCAGAAGGTCATTCAGAACATGGACAAGTATGTGGATAAAACATACGATCTGCTTGCCTCAGAAAGCTTTCATCCGTCACAGCCGAAGATCCGTGAGCGGTACGATCCTGCCAGCCGAAAGATGCGAAACATCAGCGTCATTCCTTATTGGCCGGACGGGGTTATGCACCAACTCATGGTTATGGTTCTGAAAGATACGCTGATGCGAGGGATGTATGCGTGGACGTGTGCATCCGTCCCTGGGCGAGGCGGATCACGAGCAGAAAAGTACGTGCAACGGGCAATCAAGAAAGATCAAAAAGGGACAAAGTACATCCTGAAAATGGACGTGAGAAAATTCTATCCCAGTATCAACCACGATATTTTGATGACCGCATTGGAGCGGAAGGTCAAGGATAAGAGGTATCTTCGCACAGTACGGAGCGTCCTGGACACCTGCGAAGAAGGGCTTGCCATAGGCTTTTTTATCTGCCAATGGCTGGCAAACTTTTTTCTTGAGCCGCTTGACCGCTTTATCTGCCAGCTGGACGGCTGCGAGTACTATGTGAGATACAATGACGATATCGTAATCACGGGACGGAACAAGAAGAAACTCCACCGTGCGCGCAAGGCAATCTCTGAATTCCTGGAACGGGAGTTGCGGCTATCGGTTAAAGGAAACTGGCAGGTTTTTCCTTTGAAAGCCCGTCCTCTGGATTTTGTCGGTGTGAAGCAGTACCGTACATACCGCACCGTACGAAAAAGAACCTTCCTCCGAATCACCCGGCAATGCCGCCGTGCGCAGAAGCGCAGGGCAGCCGGGAAAGACATACCGCCCCGCATGGCCTGTGCGCTCATGTCGAGATACGGTATCCTTAAGCGGGTAAACGCTTTTGAGGCACGGAAGACGTATTTTGATCCCATAGGCGTAAAATATCTGAAAGGAGTAATCCGAAATGAGAGTAAGAGGCGACAAAAGACCGGCTACCCCGTTCTCCTTAGAGCCTATCCCCAAGCAACCGGGTAAAAAACTCGCCAGATTTTTCAAGAATGCCAAGATGCATTCCGAAACTGTGGATGGATCAACGGCGATTTGGTGGCAGTGGGACGAGTATCATCTTGTCCTCCCTGACTATCCATCCCTCGAATTAGATGTTATGTCCAATGTAGACGCACTGCTTCAAGAAGCGATCCGGGCAGAGGAGGAGAAGAACCGAATCCCGGATCTTCTCGAAGCCAAGAAGATGCTCGAAGCGCAGGTCTCGGCTCAGGCCAATCAGATGGATTTTTATGAGGAATGCATCTGTGAAATGGCGGAGATCATATATGCGTAGTATCTCTGACGCAATCGCCCGTGCGGCGTTTGCTATATACACGATTTTTGAGAAAGGAGGCGAAGACATGATGGCAATGCTTTTCGCACAGCGCGTCATTCTCGGCAAGATCGAGTTTGAGCAGGTCCCCGCGAAACTCAAGACGCAGACCGCTGACATCCTTGTCAACGAATGCGGCGTTCCGGAGCTTGTCCCCAAGGAATGGGGCGGCACCAAGGAAGACCAGTAAACCATTGTGAGACCGAGCCGTGAATGAAGCGCATTTTTTAGAACACTCTGCACAGCTGCCCTATCAGGGGCGGCTTTTTTCATTGCATATTTCATGGCTCCCTCACCACAGGATGGGTAAAATGACTCCGGTGGTACTTCAACTCATCCCACCGCCGAGTGAGATTCATAACCTGTTTCGTTATTTTCTGACAAATGCCCACATTGTCGTTCAGACGGATGTATGATGCAGACATAACAAGGAGGGAGTTATGCCATGTCGAATCTAAAACTAATCGAAATGCTGTGTGCATTGGTTGAGGATCAGGCGAAGATCATTCGCCATCTGTCCATGGAACTGAGCCACGAACGTAGCCTGACAGAAGCGGAGCAAATTATGATCGCAAGCACTCACCAAAAGTATTCTGACATCCTCGGCGACGAAGAGACACCGGACGATTTACCCATATGAGACAGGGCTGTGTGCGCAGCCCTGTTTTCATATCCAACCAACGCCCCGGTAGGTCAAATGACCTACCGGGATTTTTCATGCGGAGGTATCGCTATGACAGCAGAAAAGAAGCAATGCCTGCTAAAGTACCTTGGGTACTATACGTGGTTAGTAGACAACGTGTGGGGTTCGCTCTCCGAGCAGGCAACCAAAGACTTCCAGAATGCCGAGGGCATTGAAGCCGACGGCGTCTTTGGTGATGGCACCCTTGCGCAAGTTCTGGACGCAGTTGCAAATGGACGGTTTAAGGCCGAGGCCCCCGCCCAACCGGATGCCCCTATCACCGATGTACCCGCTACCGACCTCTCTGATGCGGCAAGGTATCTTCGGTCGGATGGTTACTATCACATTCCCCGTGGAGTGGATGTACAGCTTTCCAAGAACCTATGGTCGCATGAGGTTATGTGTCAGGGCGTTGGATGCTGTACGGAGTCCATCATCAGTAAGCGGATGGTAGATACATTCCAGGCTATCCGGGACGATTACGGTGAGGCTATCGAGATTGGAGACGCTGATGGTTCTGGTCACCGCTGCCAGATTCATAACAGAGCTGTTGGTGGAGCCAACGGCAGCCTGCATCTTACCGGCTCAGCCTTTGATCTACATTGCAAGAACAAAGCAAAGTTGCTTCCCATTGTGGAGAAGCACATCACCGATGGCGAAATCGGTGTATATAGCTGGGGCATTCATGCGGGAGTGTGGAACCGTGGGTATGTCAATCGGTTTACAAAGTGACAAGGAGATGTTTGCGTGATTCAAGAGATTTTGAAAAGCTGGTGGTGGCTGCTCCTGGCTGCCTTTGGCCTCCCGTCTGCCATTACAGGCTTTATCATCCGCCGGATGGAGAAACGCATGGACAGCCGGGATGCCGAACGAAAGAAGGAACAGGAGGCCGCAGAAAACCGGGCAGACGAACGGGAGAAGAAACGAGAGCAGTTCGAGAACGCCCTGTTCAAATCCACGATGGCTGCCATTGCACTTGGCGAGGCCACAGCAAGGGCTGTGCAGCGTATCCCAGACGCCCATTGTAACGGTGATATGCACGACGCATTGAAGTATGCGGCAGACATCAAACATGAGGAAAAGGACCTTTTAACGAGTATGGGAATCCATGCCCTGTACGAAGATTAAGGAGGATATTTTTATGGAAATCATTCTGGAAAACCCCATCGTATTCATTCTGTTCATCGTCCTGTTCGCCGTGCTGGTCTGCATCGGCGTGATGCTCCTGCTGCCCCGGATGGTTAAGCGGGGAGTGGATGTGTCCGGCCTGCTGGATAAGGCGTCCATGACCATATCCGCAATGGACACGGTGACAGAAACGCTCAAGACCCTTTTCCCGGCGACCCCCGGACTGAACGTGATTGATAAAATCCTGGACTACGCATACCGAGCGGTTGTTAGTGCTGAGCAGATGTACAAGGCAAGCAAGATCCCCGAGGAAAAGCGTAAGGATGAAGCAACGAGACTTGTATATGCATTCCTTGAGGCCGCTGGCATTACGGTTACTGACGAATTGAAGCCCGTTATTGACGGCTCCATTGAAGCAGCCGTATACGCCCTGCCTAAAACCCACGATAATACCCCAAATACGTCCGAGAGTACCATGTAACGATTTACGCCCCCACCGTGCGGCCTTCTGGCTGCCACGGTGGGGGATTTTTCTTTTTACCCTATTGAATTATTGTCGCTTGCGTTTTCTATCAGTTGCAACTGACCGCTGTGCCCGAGACTAGGCGTTTCTGTGAAAAGTCCTTCTTCAAGTGCGGTGCAGAACTCGTCATAGCTCATATACCCGGCAGCTTTCATTTCCTCGCTCGCAGCAGCTAATTCATCAGGCGTCCAATCTTTACTCATTTGGATGCTTCCTTGATCCATGGACAATCTGTCACGATATACAGATGCTCGCCATAATCTTCAATCAGATCGCCAGTCCTCGTTAAGCCGTGCCTGTTTGCGCATCCTACAATGTTGTGTATCATTTCCCGGCGTGTCTCAAAATAGCCGTCAAACGGGATATGATACTTCGGAAGGAAAATCACCTGATGGATGTCACTCCAAAATCCGTCCAGGTCAAATTCGACATCCACAACGCCGTCGATGGTCAGAAGTTCATCCTTGAATGCTTCAATTTTGGCTGTAATCCCGAAATGCTCTGCGGTAGCCTGCTCTCGTTTTCTCAGCATTATTCCGCCTCCTTATTCCGTGGCAGATTCGATACTGCTGATTGCTTCTTCCAGACTGCTTACTGCGTCCTCAATGTTCGAGACGGCTTCATCGGCTCGCTCGTATCGTTCGCTTCCCTGGAGGTTCTCCGGCATATTGTCCCGATATTCTTCCTCCTCGCTCTGAATTTCCTCCAGCTGGTCCTTGATGGTTTCCAACTGCTCCATGAGTTCGTTCAGTGATTTCCTGCGAAGCTTGTTCATAGATTTTCCTCCTGTGTAATGGGCTTGTAGTAGATGACCATTTCGTCCTTGTTCACTTCAAAACTGGAAACAGTGCAGTTGCCACCGCAAATAACGTCCTGATGCTTCCATGCGAGGATCACGCCGGGGTCACTTATGCTGGCTTTCATTCTGATGGGCAAAGTAGATGAACAGTTCATCTTTGCAATCAGTTCCTTTACTTTCATGGTACGTCCTCCTCTTACCTTTTCTCGACCTTGAAGGTGATTTCGTGACCGGGGTTTTCTTCAATCAGCTTCTGCTTCAGGTCATCGACCATCATGTTATTATCCAGTGCGGCCTGAATGACTTCTACCAGCTTCTTTCCATCGAGATATGCCCAGATGTATGTCCGTTTGTGCCTCATAGTCAACGCCTCCTTAATGCAGTTTGTAGGTGTTTCCGTGATAGGAAACAGAGTACCGATTCTCGTATTTGGTTAGCTTCACATCGATGGCACGAATCCGCATGAAGCCCATTTTCTCACGAACGATTCTCGTTGCAATCTCCATCATTTCCTTGGTCGGAACGAATCTCTCCGGATGGGGGTTCCTGGCACTATATCGAGCTACCCGCTTCTCAATGGCGGTGTTCGCTTCGTCAATGGTGCCGTACAGGATGCCGTTTTTGCGATCCTCTCCGACCTTGTAGATCCGCTCACAACTCAGAACGTCAAGATGGTCGTTCCATATTGTCTCGTTATAACGGTAGTCATTCGGGATGACATCATCGGTGCAACGCCCGACAACGATTTCGGTGCCTTCCAGCCCGTATGCGCTATTCCAATCCGTGAAGCTGTTAACTAAGATGCGGATGATTTCTGTACCATTGGTGAGGTCGATGTTGGCGAGCTCTCCCTGGCTCCCGCCCATGGAAGCGGTGTTGATGGTATATCCCTTGGTGATGTATTCGGAAACGATCTCCGTGTACCGCTTGTTGATGTCCTTGAATCGCATATTAAACCTCCGTGCCCTCGTTACCTCCGGGGCGGGCGTGTATTTTAGCAACAGTAGAAACGGATGTCGCCGTTTACGAACTCGTACATGAAGTTGCCACAGTCAAACCGGACATAGTTCCAATCGGAAGAACCATACACAGGTTCACGGGTATATGTTGCGGCTTTCCTCATTCTGTGGTATTTGTTTGCCTCGTAGGTGGAAACCTCAGTATGGATACGGATTCTGTCGGGGTTGAAGCCGCATTCATCCGCAAGGAACTGCTTGGCCTCATCGGGGGTCATACTCTTTCCATATTTTAGGAGTTCCAGGTACTGTTTCTGCTCCATGTTCGTTCCGCCATCGCAAGGCTTCCATTCAAGTTCGGCGTCAAGTTGCTTTTCCAGTTTCTCGATTTTTTGCTCGTACTTGGCAACCGTTTCGTGGAACATTTTATCGGCCTCCACAAGCTGGCCTTTAAGCTGCTCGATACGCTCAGCCCGGTTCTTGTAGATTTGCTTTTCTCCGCCACCGTGAACAAAAGCTTTGCAGAAAGCATCCTTATCACCATTGAAGGTGTAGTAAGCTTCCTCAATTCTCAGGTATTCCTCGTAGGTGGGAGTGAAGCCGGTGCGGTCGGTAAATTCGGACATCATCATAATTAGCAGCTCCTCTCATTGAATCTCTACGGTCAGATATCCTGTTCCGTTTTGCCAGAATTTCATGCTACACTTTCCAGCCTTGCCATATGCGGCCTTTGCGCTTCTGATTGCGGTAGCTACAAACTTTCTTCCGAAATACCACTCGGTTAAGGAGGCATCTGTTGCAACTCCGTTGGTTTTATAAGTGATTTTCATTCGTTTTCCTCCTTGATTTTATAATCAAAGTCGGTTATACTTTTTCAAGTGGGGCGGCATTGCCGCCCTCACCCGACCGACTTATTTTCCTCTAGGTTTGTCGGTGCCCTGCAAGACTTTTGCCGGCTTTATCGTGATCGTGATCCGGTCTGCCAACTCAGGATGATCAGCGATAAGTCTCAGAAACTCTTGCAGGGCTTCTTTGCTATCTGCCATTGTTCTCACCTCCTGTCTGTTCTAACTATCTATATTATAAAGGATTTCCTTTAATTTGTCAAGACTTTTCTTTAAGTTTTTTCTTTATTTTTGAAAATTTTTTCTTGACATAGTAAAGAAATACGTTTATAGTATATTCCAAGGAGGCGGTTATATATGGACATTCCAACTAAGATTAAGCTTGCAGAGACATATGCAAAGATAAGCGAGGCCGATCTCGCCCGCAGGCTTGGAACAACCCCGCAGGCATTTGGGCAGCGGATGAAAACCGGTAAGTTCTCGTCTGCTGACCTGGAGGCCATTGCATCAGCCCTCGGGGCGGAGGTAAAGGTACAGTTTGTTTTCCCGGATGGAACGGAAATTTGAAGCGTATACCATCGATAATGGAGGGGTTTTATGTATCCAGACAGAAAAGGCATCAAGCACACGATTATTTCTTTCGAGCCGTTTTTCCATCGTGCCGATATTTACGGATTGACAGACGCACAGGTAGGAATGAAACTGGGGCTTCCCACGCCGACTGTCAAGGCTATGCGGTATAACCAGGATGTTCCTTTTGACACAATCCGGGCAATATGCCACGCCCTGGACTGCCAGCCGGGGGATATTATGAAAGCAATAACAGCAGAGTATTTTCCCGCAAAGGGAGAGTAGACAAGAAAAGCACAGAACGGTTCGTCCGCTCTGTGCTTTTTGACCTCACTTATGTACCAAGAAATGTGTTGTATCATCTGACGAGTACTCTTTGTCTGGAATCCACACGATGATCTCGCTCAGATCGCAATTCAGGACTTCACAGATTAAATTCAAATGCTCAAGGTTTACCCGATCACACAATTCATGGTATATTTCGTTGATGGTCGATGGGCGGATACCAGTCCGCCGTGCAAGGTCAGCCTGCGTCATTCTAAGCTCGCCAAGCTTTCGTGACAGTAAAATTTTTATCATACCAGCCGCTCCTTCCGTAATAATCTACCAGATTTAGGCGATTTTGTCTGGGTTTTGTTAGATTATCACGAATTGCGTTATAAAAAATATCCGCCGCAGAGCAAAATCAAAACTCTGCGGCGGATATTTCGCAAGTTATGCATAATTGAGCGGATAAACCAAGACGAACCCGGTTGCAGTGAGATAAATCACTGCTTCTGGGTTCGCCTGGTTCTCTTTTGGCAGACCTAAAGAGAACTTAAACGAACCCTCGCACACATCGGCATTGGAAC
>CAYRDE010000003.1:0-53639 GCA_964422935.1 uncultured Oscillospiraceae bacterium
TATCATAGATAATGGAAAAAGCCCAGCTCTTGCTGGACTTTTTCGACAGGCTGGGGCGGGTCACTTCTGACCCGCCCGGACAGCGTTTTTAAAATTTTGCATTTTAATTGCTACTTAGTATTAGAACTGCTTTCGGATATCAAATACATGGGATATGGTGGCAGAGGTGAGAAGCTCACCATCCAGAGTGGCGCTGGCGGAATAATACCAGAAACCCTGGTTTTCCAGGGAAAACAGAACCTGCACCCCGCCGTGCCAGACAGACCCCTCTGCCTCGTAAATAAGCGGTGCGGGACTTTCGTTCCCCTCCATACGGGAAACCTGAACCTGGGGGTCACTCAGAATTTCGGCAAATTCCGGTACCGGAGAAAGGGTGCCGTCCGCTTCTTCCTTCCAGACACAGGGGAAAACAGTACGCTCGCTCCATTCATCCGGTGCAAGGCCAAAGCTGTCCGTCAAGGCATTCTGATGTCCGGCGGGGACGTTGTGGTGAAGGGTGCCGAAAATGTATTCTTCTTCGATTCCGTCTCCATCCATGTCGTAGGTAAAGAGTGTGGTGAAGCCCATGGGGGGTTCGGGAATCACCTGGGAGGAAAGAGGAATTTGTGGGCGTACCGGTTCCGTATCATCCGGGACTGTGCTCTGGGATGTTTCCGAAACGGTCTGAGTGGGAAGCACCATTTGGGGCTGTTCCGGTTCCGGACGAAGAGAAACATAGATACCCAGAGATAGGGCGACGGCGATCGCCAGCAACGCCAGCAGGAAATAGACCCTGCGATGCCCACCATAGGAGAGATGCCGGACGATGGCGAGCCGCAACTGGGCAGCTGTCTGATACCGCTTGTCCACATTGACCTCAATGCATCGCTCAATCACATGGCGGAAGGGTCCCTTTGCCAAACGCCGGGAGGGATGCTGCCCGGTGAGCATTTCGTTGAACATGACGCCGCAGGCATAGAGATCGGCCCGGGCATCGGTCTGAGAAAAGCCGTATTGCTCCGGGGCGGCATAGCCGGTGGTACCCATAATCCGGGTGTCGGTATCGTTTTCTGCGTTGGTCACCCGGGACACATCAAAGTCAATCAGCACCAGCTCATTGCCCCGGAGAATGATGTTCTCGGGTTTCACATTCCGGTGGACAATTCCCGCCTGATGTAGGGCGGTGAGGGCGTCGCAGAGCTGGCATAGCATATCCGCAGCCGCTGCCTCCGGCATACAGCCCTTCTCCAGAAGAAAGGCCAATGTGTCACCGGGAATGTATTCCTCCAGGACGGCAGTTCGTTCTCCATCCTCCTGTATTTGGAAAATCTGGGGCAGGTGGAGGCAGCGGATTTGGGCCAGCTTCCGGTAAACCTCCCCGCTCCCCGCAAATTCCCGATAGATTTGGCGCTGACCGCTTTCACGATCTCTCACCAGATAAACGCAGCCAGATTCTGCGGATTTGAGCAGCTTCTCCGGCTGCACAGATTCCAATACGGTCAAGATAACTCCTCCAATGACGTCATACAAACGCATGGTATTTGTTTACATATTATAGCAGGTATCAAAATCCTTGTAAAGGTTGGTAACTATGAAAAGAAAAAGCACGAAGGAATTAAACCAGGAACTGACAGCCACCCCGGATCTGAAACGGTTTCTGGAAAATAACCGGGAGCAGTTCCAAAAAGCGGGATTTCAGGAGCGGCTACAGGAGCTATTTCATAATGCAGGTATTTCCAAGGCTACGCTGGCAAAGAGAGCGCAGACCAGTGAAGTTTATCTCTACCAGTTTTTTTCGGGCATCCGAATTCCCTCCCGGGATCGGGTGCTGTGTCTGTGCTTTGGCCTGTCCGCAACGCTGGAACAGACCCAGGAGCTATTGCGGATTGGCGGTATGGCCCAGCTTTATTCCAAAAACCGGCGGGATGCTGTGATTATGTATGCGCTGACCCATCAGGTGGAACTGGCTGAGGCCAATGACCTGCTCTTTGCTGAAAATGAAGAAACATTGTGCTGACAGCCTTGTCAGCCTCATAGCCCCGTGTTTGTTATATTCTTTTCTGAAATACAATGTTCCATTTCCCACAAGAAGGAAATGGAACATTGTATTAAATTTTACGCTTTTCTGTCCATACCCTGTTTCCGTTGAATTCCTCAGTGGAAATACTTACTCCAGCAGAACCTTAAAGATACATTTGTGTACCCTTTCTGTTTGTCCCACGGAAATCAGCGGGAGGTGGGGCTCCCAGGGAAATGCCATGGCAAAGTCATTCTTCCCTAAGGTAACGAATTGGAGTGGTCCGTCTGCCCCACACGGGCCCCCGTCACTTTGTGCGTCAAAGCGGCCCAAATCCTTTGGCTGACTCAGGGAAACGGCGATCCCTTCTATACCGGACAAATCCAAATGCAGGTCAAGATAATGCTTATGATACTCATATTCTCTGCCCTCCGCAGGCGCGGAATCGGTACATATAACATTCACAAAAACCCGATCCCCATCAATTTCATTGCGTCCCTCAGGCAATGCATTCAGTTCTGTCTTCCGAATATACCCAATGGCAGTGTCCAGATTTGGATGCAGGCCCAAATATCGTTCCAAATGGGAAATCGTGTCTGCAATCATACATTACACCTCATACATACTGAGTGCCGGGCACTGCGTCCGCGTCTTCAGTTCCCGGATTTTTGCCTTTAATCCCTCCAGTTCGCAATCGGTATAGTGGTGGAAGGGACGACGGCAGCGCCCTGCATCCAGGCCACGCCAGGACAGCATATTATAAAACGCCGCAATAAAGTCATACTCCAGAGCAGCGAAAATAAAGTCATCCGCAATGGCCTGAAGCTTAAGTGCTTTTGCCGTTTCTCCGTTGATCGTAGCTTGATAGATATCAACATAAAGCTCGGGGATTACATTATAAAACGAGCCAATGATTCCATCCGCGCCAAAGGACAGACCGGAAAAGGCCATTTCATCGCATCCGGAATATACCATAAAGTCCTTCCCCAGGGTCCGCTTCAATGCACCCATCTCATCGTGGGTTCGTGCTGTGTATTTCATACCCTTGACATTGGGAATCTGGGCAAGCTTCAAAAGCTGGTCCTTGTCCAGGATGCCTGCAAGCTGAATGTTGTAGATAATCATGGGCAGGCTGGTTGATTCCGCAATATCCTTGTAGTAGTGATAAATGGAATCACCATTGAACTTCCAATAAAATGGCGGTACCGAGGAAATGGCATCCGCACCGGCTTTCTCCGCATGCTCTGCCAGCATGATGCTCTTCTTTGTTCCAATATCTCCCACATGTACAAGGACAGGAATCCGCCCCGCCACCTGATCTGTTACAATATCCACCACTTTGCATCTTTCTTCCGCTGTCATGGTAAAACATGCGCCTGTACTGCCAGTCAGATACAGTCCCGCGGCTCCGGCATTGATCAGAAAATCTGTCATTTTCCGTGTGCGTACCTCATCTACCTCTTCGTTCTCGTCAAAAAAGGTAAGCATTGCCGGGATGACGCCTTTCACCTGCGTAATATCAAAATTTGCCATATTTATTTCCTCTCTTCTTTTTGTATTTCTTCTGCCAGATGGCAACAGACCATATGCTCCATGCCATTGCGGGTAAACGTTATCGGCTTGGGCACCTCGGTTTTGCATCGATCTGTACACTTTGGGCAGCGGGGATGGAAGGGGCATCCGCTGGGCGGATTCACAGGACTGGGTACATCCCCCTGCAGCGGAATGCGTTTACGCCGTTTGTCAATGTCTGCTACCGGAATCGCGCTCAGCAAAGCTTCGGTATAGGGATGCAGTGTGTTTTCGAACAGCTCCTGTGTGGCTGCCATTTCCACAATATGACCTAAGTACATGACCATAATCCGGTCACTGATATACTCTACCACAGACAGGTCATGGGTGATAAACATGTAGGTCAGATTTTTCTTTTCCTTCAATTCCTGGAGAAGCTTCAAAACCTGGGCCTGTATGGACACATCCAACGCGGAAACCGCCTCATCGCAAATGACAAATTCCGGGTCCACCGATAACGCACGGGCTATGCCAATGCGTTGACGCTGACCACCGGAGAACTCATTGGGATAGCGCTCCATATATTCCTCAGGCAGATTGACATCCTTCAGAAGCTGCGCAATTTTTTCTTTGCGCTCTGCCTTATTCTTCATGCCAAACCGGATTAACGGCTCTTGCATAGTGCCGAAAATGGTATAGGCAGGATTCAGGGAGGAGTACGGATTCTGAAAAACGATCTGCATTTTCTGACGGGCCTTATCCATTTCCGCCTTTTCCAGCTTTAAGACATCCTTCTCCCCATCGGGAAAGCGGTACAAAACCTGTCCGCTGTGGGCTGGAATCAATCGAAGGATACTCTTTCCCATGGTCGTTTTCCCGCAGCCGGATTCTCCAACAACACCGAGGATTTCGCCACGGTATACGTCAAAGCTGACATCATCCACAGCGCGCACATATCCGGCAATCCGGCGAAAAACGCCCTTCCGAATGGGATAATATGTTTTTAATCCCCGGACAGAAATCAGAACCTCTTTTTTCCTTTCTTCCATCACACAGCTCCTCCTTGCTTGAAAAGACTGTGAAAGCAGCGGCACATGTGGCCCGCTTCAACCTCCCGCTCCTCTGGCATTTCCTGCATACAGCGTTCTGTACAATAGTCACAGCGAGGCGCAAACTGGCATCCCTTCGGACGATTGTAAGGGTCCGGCGTAGAGCCGCGAATGGGATGAAGCTCCTGATTTTTTCCACGTCCCAATACCGGAATGGAATCAAGCAGTGCCTTTGTATAGGGATGAGAGGGATTCTTCATTACCGCACGGGCTTCGCCGGATTCAATAATATTGCCCATATACATGACTGCAATCTCATCAGCAAGCTCAGCTACGACCCCCATATCATGGGTGATCAGCAAAATAGAGGTGCCTTCCTGATTCTTAAGCTCCAGCATCAGCTCAAAGATCTGCGCCTGAATGGTCACATCCAGTGCGGTTGTCGGCTCATCCGCAATCAGCACCTTGGGATGACAGCTCATTGCCATGGCAATCATGGCCCGCTGGCTCATTCCTCCGGAAAACTGGTGAGGATATTCGTTCACCCGCTTTTCAGGCAGGGGAATTCCCATATCCCTCAGAAGCTGAATGGACTTTTCGGTCGCTTCCTTTTTGGTTTTTGCCTGATTGTGATAGTGGAGCGCCTCATTGATTTGAGCGCCTACTGTAAATACCGGATTCAGCGAGGTCATGGGGTCCTGAAAAATCATGGCAATGCCCTCTCCCCGGATTTTCCGCATTGCAGCGCCCTTTCGGGGCAGTGCATGAATCGGGATATCCTCCCCGTCGTTATAGAAATGAATCTCCCCCTGTTCAATGCGGGACAGTTCCGGCAGCAGACCCATAATCGCGTTGGCTGTAACCGATTTGCCGCAGCCGGACTCACCAACCACGCACAGTATTTTTCCCTTTTTCAGATCAAAGCTTACGCCTCGAATCACCCGGTTGCATCGATCATTGTTATAGAAATTCACATAGAGGTTCCTGACACTGAGGATCGTATCGTTATGCATCGTCACTCCCTCCTTACCCGATTTGGGTTGGGTCTGTCGCGTCCCGCAGACCGTCGCCAATGAAATTGATAGATAAAACGAACAAAGTAACCATCGTGCCTGCCGGCAGCCACATCCACCAGTAGTTTTTCAATACGGTAATGTCCTGGGCCACATTGAGGATATTTCCCCAGGTCGCCTGATCCAGCGGCACACCCAGGTTCATAAAGGAAAGGGCGGTCTCCTGCAAAATAAACATTGCCGTTGATAAGGTAATATTGACAAAAATCGGGCCGACGGCATTGGGAAGAATATGCTTAAACGCAATGACCATGGGAGAAATGCCAAAGGCATTCAATGCCTGGACATATTCCTCCTCCCGCAGGGAAAGCATTTGAGAACGGGTCATACGATACATGGAAGGCCACCCTGTGGCGGCAAATATAAAAATGAGATTCCAAAGACTGGGTCCGGTAATGGTCACCATGATCAAAACCAGAATCATCTGCGGAAAAGCCATCATAATCTCAGAGATCTTCATAACAACGCCGTCAAAGATGCCGCCCTTGAACCCCGCAATGGTGCCCAGGGAAACGCCCAGTATGGTGGCGATGAGCGCAGAGCCCAGGCCAACGCCAATCGAAATCCGTCCGCCATATAAAATGCGCGCCCAGATATCCCGACCAATCTGGTCGCACCCCAGCCAGTGTTTTTCGGAAGGCGGTGCAAAGCGTTCCGTCAGGCTCATGCTGATCCCATCATAAGATGTAAACAGCGGCGCCCCAACGCACAAAATCAATATGACAAAAAACATCACCACTCCAAAAATGGACAGCCGATTCGCTGCAAGCTTGCGCAGTGTCCGGTTGTGAATGGTTCTGTGCCGAATACCTGCCTCTTCCCGACGGAGAATGGCATCCATCTTACGGTCTAAATTTTTACTCATGGTGTCATCTCCTTAGCTGAGTTTAATTCGCGGGTCCAGCCACGCCGTCACAATGTCCACCAAAATACTGGAGACCAGGACAAGCAAAACTGAGAAGAACGCAATCATCATAACCACAGGGGTATTCTGCGCGCGAATCGCCTTGATAAATAATTCACCGACTCCGGGCCATTGAAACACAGTCTCAATCACCACTGTACCGCCAATAAGCATCGGCAAACGAAAGCCTATCAGCACCACTACCGGCGTAATGGCAGCGCGCAGACCGTGAAGAAAGTTAACACGCCACTCCGGAATGCCCTTTGCCCGGGCTGTTTTCATATAGTCCCTGCCCATGGAATCCAGCATACTGCTTCTGGAATAGCGCATCACACCGGCTGTCATGGAAAACCCATTGACCAGGGCCGGCAGAATCAGATAGTTTATCCGTTCCGAAAAAGGCTGGTTCGCATAAGCCATGCGTCCGCCTACGGGGAGCAGATTGGTATTCAGGCACAGCAGCAGAATCAAAATCAATCCCAGCAGGAATTGGGGAATCGCAACGCCAATCATGCCAATCACATCCAACGTATGATCCAGCAGGGTTCCCTTGTGAAGGGCAGAAAGCATTCCCAGCACAATGCCCAGAACAGAGGAGATCAGCAGCGAAGCAATGGACAGCTCCAGTGTCGCAGGCAGATGGTTCATAAGGATCTCGCTTACCGGCACACCGGACTGCAGAGAATATCCAAAGTCTCCCCGGAAAAGTCCGCCCAACCATTTCAGATAGCGCACCAGAAAGGGGGCATTTAAACCGAGGGATTCCCGCATCTGCTCCAGCTGCTCCGGAGTCAGTGAGGCAAGGGCATCCGGCGGAAGCATAAAGCTGACCGCGTCGCCCGGCATCAATTCCATACCCAGGTAGATCAAAAAGCTGATTGCCAGAGTGAGCGGAATCAGAGACAACACCTTTCTTGAGATATAGGTACCCATTTCATCATTTCCTCCAGTCTCTTATGGGGACGCGGCGGTGAATGCAAGACTCACCGCCGCGTAGCGAAATACAATGTGATTACTTGGCGTTAGGGGCGTGGGGGAACTGATTGATGTAGAAGCAGCGGGTATAGCGAATGTTCGCGGGGGTCACCGTCATATGACTCATATCGCCCACAGCCGCGGCATCATCCGTAGACTTGGACCATGCATAGTCGATCTGGTCCGCGCCGGCATTCTTCACCAGGTTAATATCATTTTCACCGCTGGCGAACATATAAATGGTCTGAATGTTGCCGGTACCGGTTTTGTAATAGCCATCCCAACGCTCCAGGGTGGCATAGTTGTTCATCACAACCTCACCCACCTTGTAGGGGCCGGAACCAATGGGCTTCTGCCAGAATGCATTCTGCTGCAGCGTAAGCGGATCTGCATCTCCCAGCAGATGCTTCGGCAGGATGGGCCACTGGGAGAATACCAGCAGAGCATCCGCACTGACGGAATCAAAATTCACCGTAATCTTATTCCCGTCAATTACAATGCCTTCCACATGGTCGGCAGTTCCATCAATATAAGCCTGTGCGCCGGTGATCGCCTTCAGAACGCCGCTGGCAACCGCATTGGTTCCTGGTGTCTTCAGCATCAGCTCCAGCGTGAAGGCCACATCCTCAGCGGTCAGAGGCTCGCCGTCATGCCAGGTCAGGCCATCCCGCAGAACAAACTCAATGGTCTTAAAGTCCTCAGAGACAGAATAGGTTTCAGCCAGCATGCCATCCGTAGGAGACAGCCCGGCATCGGCATTGATCAGCTTATCGAAAACCAGCTCCGTGCTGATCATATAACCCGGGTTTACCATGGGATACCAGAAGAATTCCTCGGGGCCGCCATTGGTATACATGACGCCGTTCTCCCGGTCAGTCTTCCAGTCCAGAATATTCTTCTCATAAGAGAACTGATCGTTTCCGTAGGTATCCAGGCCCGTATCAAGATGATCGCTGGTGTAGACAAAGCAAACCTGGTGGTACAGGGGCAAAGCCAGCACATTTTCAGCGACAATTGCCTGAATCTTACCAAACAGTTCCTTCTGTTCCGCTGTGTCCATGGTGGCGTTTACAGCTGCCAGCAGCTCATCCAGGCCCTCCTGCTTGGGAATGCTGGAGTTGTTGGAGGCATTGGACGCCATACGGTTATAGAACTCAGATTCGGACAGAGCTGCCAGTCCGGCGTAGGCCAGATCCCACAGCACTGCGGAGTCATCGGTTTCGGGATTCGCGGGAGGAACCCACAGCTGGGAAGGAAGATCGCCCTCCAGTCTGCGGAAGGTGGCCTTTACACCCACCTGCTCCCAGTACTGGGTGATGATGGTCATCAGGTCTACGGTTTGCTGATCGTCATAGTAATACACGATATCCAGCACATAATCACTGGGCCAGCCGGCTTCCTTCAGCAGGGCTTTTGCCATTTCAGGATCGTAGCTGTATGTGTCAATCCCTGTATTCAGCCAATCGCCGGGAGCGGTAAAGCTGATTGCCTTTTGCGCCATGCCATTAAACAGGGTATCTACGATTGCGTCCATGTCAATGGCATAGGCCAGCGCACGGCGGACACGGACATCAGCCAGGGGTGTACCCAGGTCGGTGCACAGGGGAGCCGCGCTTTCTATGGCGGCCTCAGTGCCAACCTGCGGGGAAGGTGTTGTTTCCTTGGGTGCAGGACTGCTGCCGCAGCCTGCCAGCATGCCCAGAAGCATCGCAGCAATCAGGACAATTGTGATCGACCTACAAATCAGTTTCCTCATGGTGTTTCCTTCCTTTCGCTTTTCATTTGTACTTTGTAGTACTAACTCATCTTGATAAACAAGATTATTAATATCTTATCTAATATCCCAAGACAAGTCAATTCACTTTTTCTACAACAAAAAATATATTTTTTAGTGTAATACCACCAAATTTTCGCTATTGATTGCTTTTAATATTTATGCTATTGACAACATTCGAGCAGAAAGATATAATGTTTTTTAAAAAGGCTCCTTCCAAAATTCTCCACCACGCACCATTCTGCGCGCATTCCGGGCATAATCCGCTGCTTCCCTGCCCCGTTCTGCCAGGAGAAGCAGCATCGAAAGCTCCGCGTTCATAGCACCTTTTTATCAAATACCAGCGCCTCACCCCTGACGGGGTAAAGCACTGATGCCGAATCCATGTCCATGCGCAGCCCCAGCTTTCCTGTATTGATTGCGGTATGTCAAATACCCATGGACATAATTTTAGAAAGCAGAAAGAGTGATCTTCATGGACTCCACTGCCAGAGGCGATATGAAAAACCTGAAGTCAAAAAAGCTGTACTTACAGGTCTATGACGAGTTATGTGACTATATCCGCACGAACGATTTGCAGCCGGGAGACAAGCTCCCTACAGAAATGGAAATGACCGCACGTCTCGGCGTAAGCCGGAATGTACTGCGGGAAGCCATTAAAGCATTGGAGATCGCCGGTGTGGTATCCTCAAAGCCTGGCGTGGGCATTACAATTCAGCAGCCCAGCTGTAACTATTTTCTTTCCTCCATGGTATCCCAAATGAATCGCAGCAATTCAGAGGATCAGATTCGGCGAGAGGTCGAGCAAATGCGTCATGTGCTGGAAATGGGGTTTGCCAAAGCCGCCTTCCAGTCTATCACCGAAGCCGAGATAAAGGCCATGGGCGAACAGCTTGCCATTATGGAAAAACGAGGGAAGCAAAGCACAAATCCGTTTGCGCTGGGCGTTGATTTTGCTGCCGCAGATGCCCGTTTCCATGCGCTTCTGTTTTCCCGGGTGGGAAATTCCATGCTGCTGGCTACCCTGGACCTGTTCTGGATCTTTGACCGCTATTACCAGGTACGGGTGCCCCGGGAATCCTATGAGCTCATTGTAGGCAAGCATCGGCGTATTTATCATGCGCTTCAAAACCACGATCAGGATGCGTTCCTTGCTGCAATCGAGTACCATTTCAGTGTAAATTACGAAAAGGAGTAACCTCCATGAAACCAGAGTTCTCGCAAGGCGGAAGCTATGATATTGTTGTCGTTGGCGCCGGTTTAGCCGGACTGCGCGCGGCCATCACTGCGGCGCAGAGGGGACAGCGTGTACTCCTGTGCGTCAAGACGGTTCTGTGCTCAGGCTCCAGCTTTTACACACAAATGGATGCTCTTCACTGTCAGGGCGTGCTCAGCGAGGCGGACAAGGCTCTTTTCCTGGCGGATATAGAAAATGCCAGTCAAGGTATGAACGATCCTTATATGAGCCGCTACTATGTGGATCATATCAACGCCAGAATTCAGGAATTTCCCCAGATGGGTGTCGAATACCAGGCCCTTCCTGAGCCAAAGCTTGCCTGTTTTGCCAATCATCCGCATGCTATTTTCTCCTGGACGGACTGGGCAAAAATTCGCTCCAACGCGAAATCGATTCTGGCTGGCTATCCCAATGTGACCCTTATGGAAAAAACGGATGCCGCTTCCATTCTCACCCGCTCCGGTGCTGTAAGCGGTATTGTTCTGCGACACAGAACCACTGGTGCGTTTCTTACAGTTGGCTGCTCCGCCATCATATTGGCAACCGGCGGCTTTGGCGCTCTGTACCGTCACAATCTAAACAGTCCTGACGTATCCGGAGATGGACATGCCCTTGCTCTGGAAGCGGGCGCTTCTCTCATTAATCTGGAATTCAATCAGTTCATCCCCGGATATTTGAAGCCGGTCTACAAAATTGTATTCCGGGAGGGTACACTGGAGCATTGCGTTGCCATGGAAGACAGCCTTGGAAGGGATGCGCTGAAAGAACGGATTCCGGACGCCGAAGCACGTCACGATCTTCTCTGCCGCCGCAGTAAGCACGGTCCCTTCTCCACTCGGGAGGGCACCGCGGATTTTGATGTCGCCATCATGGAAGGCTGTCTGGACCCTCAGACCCAAGGGGTTCGCCTTCATTTTTCTCCTTCCCTGTATGACGACCCCCGAAGCTTCATTCAAGGCTACTTAAAGTGGCTGCAGGATGTCTATCATATGGATCTGCGGACCGCAGATACCGGCATTGCTCCCTTCTTCCACGCTGCCAATGGCGGCATCTATGTCGATCACCAATGTCAGACATCCGTACCGGGGCTTTTTGCCTGCGGGGAAGCCGCGGGCGGAATTCATGGTGCTGATCGGCTGGGTGGCAACGCCACCGGCAGCTGTCTGGTATTCGGATATCTTGCCGCGAATTCTGCTGTGGAATATTCCCTTACACATCCCGCCACCAATCCCAGTCTGTCCGAAGCACAGGAATCGGTGTCCAGGCAGTACCAGGGAACCGGTGACCTGTGTCCCAAAGAGGTTATTGATCGAATCCAGAATACCATGTGGTGTAAGGCTAACATTCTTCGGCAGGAGTCTACGCTGAAGGAAGCCCTGGAAGAAATTCAGCTTCTGAAGGAATCTTATGATCCCCTCCGTCATCTTGATACGCCTCAGGGTCATTTGGCGCTCCAGGCCGCCCACGCCCTAACGCTTGCCCCTGCGCTGCTTACCGCGATGTTGGAACGGAGGGAAAGCCGAGGCGCCCATTGCCGTCAGGATTACCCGCAAACCGAGCAGGATCATTTATATCGCCTGGTTTTGCGGCAAGATCAGGGACGGTTAATTTGCAGCAAGGAAGCACCGCCTTCTCTATAAATCCAATCTCTGCTGAATCGGCCCTCCGGCAGTCTGTTCAGCAGAGATTTTTTTATGATATTATTATGTTGCATCCAACTTGGCAATTCTCCTTCTGTTGGGCGAAAGCGGGTCGTCTGCAATCCAGGCATGTCTGTCTCTGTCTCGGAGACAGATTGATCAACTGTCTAATTTCGCAAAAGAAACTTCATATACTTTGTCGATTGCCATGAATCTGCAAGTATGTTATACTTTCCATGCTAAGGAGGAGAAGGCGGGCCTTTTTCGCTATGCCTACAGCTTTGCGGTCCCCGTCTTCTGATCCAGTCGGCTGCTCAGCGGCTTTAAAGAAGAAAGGAAGGCATATTCTCATGTCAAAGACAAACGAAAGCACCAAAATCACCTGGTCAGCCCTTGCTCTTATGGCATTTTCCACGGTTTGGGGCTTCGGAAACATCACCAATGGCTTCGTCTATTTTAATGGCACCCAGGTCATCCTCAGTTGGGTAATCATGTTTGCCCTGTATTTTATTCCTTATGCGCTGATGGTTGGCGAGCTGGGCTCCGCGTTTAAGAACGAGGGCGGCGGCGTCAGCTCCTGGCTGTACAAAACCACCAACGTCAAGCTGGCATATTACGCCGGCTGGACCTATTGGGCCTGCCATATCACCTACATTGCCAGCAAGGGCAGCGGCTTTCTGAAGGCCCTGAGCTGGGCAATTTTCCGCAATGCCGAAACCTATGACTCCATCCCCACCCTGTATGTGCAGCTGGCAACCTTCGCCGTCCTGATTCTGGGCTGCTTCATTGCCAGCCGTGGTCTGAACCCTCTGAAGAAAATGCTGACCACTGCCGGCACCTGCACCTTCGTCATGTCCCTGCTGTATATCGTTATGATGTTTGCCGCGCCTGCCATCAATCCCAACGCGCAATACGTCAAGCTGGATATGAGCCTCAAGAACCTGATCCCCGACTTTAATGTCACCTATTTCACATCTCTGTCCATTCTGGTCTTTGCCGTGGGCGGCTGCGAGAAGATCTCCCCCTACGTCAACAAGGTGGAAAATCCCAGCAAGGGCTTCCCCAAGGGTATGATTGCCCTGGCAGGCATGGTGGTCACCTGCGCGATTCTCGGCACCATTGCCATGGGCAAGATGTTTGACCCCGCCATTATTAACGAGAGCACCGAAAGCTTCAACTCCTACGCCGCCAACAGCTCCTATTGGGCATTCCAGAAGCTGGGTCAGTATTACCATCTGGGCGACCTGTTTATGATTGTTTATGCTCTGTGCAATGTCATCAGCCAGTTCGCCGTTCTGGTACTGAGCATCGATGCTCCCCTGAGAATGCTGCTTGACAACGAGCATACCAAGCAGTTCATCCCCACCGGCCTGCAGAAGGTCAACGCCTACGGCGTCCACAGCAACGGCATCCTGATGGTGGCGGTCCTGTCCGGCTCCATTATTCTGGTCCAGTCCTTTGTTCCCGGCGCTGCCGCTGTTCTGCGTCAGCTGACCAAGCTGAACTCCGTGTGTATGCCCATGCGTTACCTGTGGGTGTTCGCCGCCTACCTAGCCCTGCGCAAGGCCTACAACACCATCCCTGCTGAGTACCGCTTTGTGAAAAACCAGGCGGTTGCCAAGTTCTTCGGCTTCTGGTGCTTTGCCGTGACGGCGGTATGCTGCATCATGGGTATGTACGATAAGGACCCCTTCACCTTTGCGCTGAATGTGATTACCCCTGTGGTGCTGACCGCTCTGGGCATTATCCTTCCCCAAATCGCGAAGCACGAGCAGAAGAAAGCATAACCATAACACCCTTTAAGGCCAGTCGAAGCTGACTCCTTCGACTGGCCTTTTACAAAAACTGTGAAAAATGGAGGTTTCCACAATGATTCAAAACGAAATCAGAGAAATGCTGTCCTTTGTGGACGGCAACCCCACTGCCTTTCATACCACGGCGTCCATCCGCAGCATCCTTCTGGCGGAGGGCTTTGCAGAGCTGCTGGAAAGCAAGGCATGGCATTTAGATCCGGGCAAGGGCTACTTCGTCTGCCGCAACGGTTCCAGCATCATCGCCTTCCGCATGGGCACCCAGCTGGAAAACTACAGCTTTAACGTGGCGGCGGCCCATACCGATTCTCCCTGCTTCAAGATCAAGGAGAATGCCGAGCTGCGTACCGGTCAGAAATATACCCGGCTGAATACCGAAGGCTATGGCGGTATGATCTGCGCCACCTGGATGGATCGTCCCCTTTCCGTAGCAGGCCGGGTGCTGGTGAAGGAAGACGGGGTGATCACCTCCCGGCTGGTAGCGCTGGACCGGGACCTGGTGCTGATTCCCAGCGTTGCCATCCACATGAACCGGGAGGTCAACGACCACGCTTCCTTCAATAAGCAGGTGGATATGCTGCCCCTGTTTGGCGGCGCCACCGAAGAGGATGCCCTTAAAAAGCTGATTGCCGAAGAGCTGAAGGTTTCCCCGGAGCAGATTCTGGGAAGCGACCTATACCTGTACATCCGGGAAAAGCCCTCTGTCTGGGGCTGCAATGAAGAGTTTTTGTCCTCCGGACGGCTGGACGACCAGCAATGCGCCTTTGGCATTCTGAAGGGCTTCCTGAAGGGCAGAAATGACCGCTCCATCAACGTTGCCGCCTGCTTTGACAATGAAGAGGTCGGCTCCGGCACCAAGCAGGGAGCCGCCTCCACCTTCCTGTATGATGTGATGCGCCGCATTGCGCTGAGTCTCGGAAGCCGGGAGGAGGACTTCTACCGGGCCGTGGCCTCCAGCTTCATGTTCAGCGCCGACAACGCCCACGCCGTTCATCCGAACCATCCTGAGCATACCGATGTCAACAACTGCTGCTATATCAACGAAGGAATTGTGGTCAAGTCCCATGCCGGTCAGAAATACACCAGCGACGGCATGAGCATTGCCGTTGCCCGGGAGCTGGCCCAGCGGGCCGGTGTCCCCCTGCAGTATTTTGCCAACCGCTCCGATAAGGTTGGCGGCAGCACCCTGGGGAACCTTGCCATGGCTCAGGTTTCCATGAACTGTGTGGACATTGGCCTTCCTCAGCTGGCAATGCACTCCTGCTATGAAACCGCAGGTGTTCAGGATACCATTTCTCTGATCCGCCTGATGGAGGAATTCTACAGCAGCCATTTTGAAGAAACCGGCTTTGGCAGCCTGGGAATTCAGAAATAAGGGCCGCAGGCGAGGCTACCATGATGATCGCCGGCAACGACAAGCCCGGCTTCAAGATTGACCTGCACATCAAGAATATAAATTGCACCCCATTTGTTAGGATACTATCTAACAAGTGGGGTGTTTGCTATGTCAAAAGGTGTACCAAGTTTCTCAAAAGCGGGGCTTTAAAATTGGCAGTAAACATGGCTCAGCCCACCGGTCCAGAAGATCGGTGGGCTGCTTGTTTCGCATTGATTGTGTTCGTGATCATCCAATAATCCCCGGCAGTATCAAAAACGGTCAGAAGCGTGATATAGACATGCTTAAGACAACCGCAAGCCCTATTTGTGAATGAATGGAGCAATATGAAATTATGCACAAAAATGTAAGTGTATTTTGTATACCGTATACTGTATGTTTAATATTGATTTTTTTGAAAATTTATATATAATGAAGGCAGATGGGCAAAAGCTTATCACAAAAAATATATCGGAGGTAATAACATGAAAAAGATTATCGCAGTTTTACTTGCACTGATGATGATGGTTAGCTTATGCGCTTGCAGCGGAACAACCACAAATTCTGATGTGAATCCCACCGTTGCAACGGAAAAGGCCCCCGGGCCTGTGTCTGAGGCGAATACGGACGCTGCGCCCGCCGGATTCAAAATCGGCGTTTCTCTGATGGAGCTGGAAACTTTCCAAACCTATGTTGCACAAGGAATCGATAATTTCTGCGTGGATAACCCGGGTGTAACCTACGAACTGCTGAATGCTCAAAGCGATATCACAAATCAGATTTCTCAGGTGGAAAATCTGATTGCCCAAGGCTGCGACGCGATTATTATTTCTCCTGTAGATGCAGACGCAACCCAGACGATTTCTGATGCGTGTGATGAGGCCGGCATCCCTTTGATCAGCGTCTCCACCGATATCAACTCGAAACGGACCTGCTGTGTAGCTGCCGATAATACGGAAGCTGGAACGAAGCAGGCGAACCTGATTCTTGAGCTGCTTGACTCCACTGGCAACATTGCTGTTCTGATGGGCGCCGCCGGCAATATGAACGCCACTGGACGTACCGACGCATATCATGCTGTCATTGACGGAGTCGATGGAATGGAAATCATTGCGGAGCAGACAGGCAACTGGCTGCGTGCCGATGCGCTGTCTGTTGTAGAGAACTGGTTGCAGTCCGGTATGGAGATTAACGGCATTCTTGCCAATAATGATGAGATGGCGATTGGTGCGGCACTGGCTTGCCAGGAAATTGGCCTCTCAATCCCGATTATCGGTGTAGGCGCTACCGAAGAGGGACTTAACGCTGTTCTGAATGGCACAATCAGTGGTACGGTTGTGTGGAGCGGCGTGCAGCAAGGTTACACCGCTATGGATTGCGCTGTAAAGGCCATCAAGGGCGAAACTCTCGATTCCCTGATCTATTCTGAGCTGCCTCTGGTTACTCCCGAGGATGCACAGTATTGGCTGGACGAACTGTACGGCTAACACGACTATCTTCTCCTCCGCTTTCAAGCGGAGGAGAATTATGACACCATCATGCAGGAGAATCTTATGGAAAAAGAAAATAATTTTATCCTGGAAATGGAAGATATTGAAAAAAGCTTCCCGGGCGTGCGTGCGCTGAATAAAGTGCAGCTGCGTGTTAGGAAATGCAGTGTCCATGCGCTGCTGGGCGAAAACGGTGCGGGCAAATCGACACTGATGAAGATTTTGTTTGGTTTGCTGGAAAAAGACGCGGGAACAATTACGTTTGACGGACAACCGTATGAGGTTCATAGCATTCGAGAAGCTCTTGACAAGGGAATATCCATGATTTTGCAGGAACTGCATCCTATTTTGGATATGACGGTTGCAGAAAATATCTTTATAGGAAGAGAAAGCCTGAAGGGTGCTTTTGTCGATAAAAAGAAGATGGCAGCAGATACGCAGGAGTTGCTGGACCGGCTGGGTGTAGATTACATAAAACCCAACGAAAAAATGCGGAACCTCAGCGCCGCAAAAATCCAGATGGTTTCCATTTGCAAAGCACTTTCGTATCACGCGAAATTGATCATCATGGATGAACCGACATCCGCTTTAACGGAGGATGAGTGCAAAAAGTTATTTGAAATCATTTTACGTTTAAAGCAGGAGGGAACATCGTTTATCTTCATTTCTCATAAGATGGATGAAATATATCAGATTTCTGATGAGATTACGGTTATGCGGGATGGAGAATATATCTTTACAAAGCCTGTGGCAGATCTCAGCAGCGACGATTTGATTCGGGCCATGGTGGGCCGGGAAATTACGAACATTTTCCCCAAGCAAGTCAGCCAGATTGGAGAGGATGTTCTGTGTGTTGAAGGCCTTAGCAGTAAAGGAGCATTCGAAGATGTCAGCTTTTCCATACGAAAGGGCGAAATTTTTGGATTAGCCGGCTTAATGGGAGCTGGCAGAACCGAGATTGCAGAAACGCTTTTCGGATACCGAAAAGCGAGTGCCGGAAAAATCTATTTAAATGGGGAAGCGGTTTGCATTCGTTCACCGCGGGATGCCATTGCAAAGAAAATGGCATTTCTGACAGAAGATCGAAAATACACCGGTCTGTTCCTTCCCCTCTCGGTTAGTGATAACGTTATTATGCCCAGCTTACAGAGCTTTTCAAAATTTTCTTTTTTGAACCATAAACGTATCAAAAAAGCAGTAAGTACATCCGTGACGCAGTATTCTATTAAAACGCCAAGTCTTCAGCAGAAAATCATTAATTTGTCTGGTGGAAACCAGCAGAAAACTTTGGTTGCGCGGTGGCTGCTCACAAAGCCTGAGATTATTATTCTTGACGAGCCAACGCGGGGCATAGATGTCGGAGCAAAGGCAGAAATCCATAGAATCATGTCTGCGCTGGCGTGTGAGGGAAAAACCGTGTTATTGATCTCTTCAGAAATGCCGGAGCTGATCGGAATGTGTGATAGGATTGGCGTTATGCACAAAGGAAAACTGGAAGGGATTCTGGAAGGAGATCAGATCAATCAGGTCAATGTTATGCGCTTTGCAGCAGGTTTGGCATTACAGTGTGATGGAGGTAACCCATGAAAAGAAAAGAGACTTCACCCTTGCATTTGGCGGGGCCCATGGTTTGGGAGCTTTACCAGAAAAGTGGTATGCTTCTGATCCTGGTGATATTGGTAATCATTGTCAGCTCCCTGACGCCGCACTTTTTACAAACTACCAATTTACTCAATTTGGTACGCCAAATATCATTCATTGCAATCCTGGCCTGTGGCTTGACCTTCGTTCTGATTTCCAAGAATATGGATTTATCCGGCGGCGGAATTATGTGCCTGGTCTCAGTAGTTACAGCCTTGTACGGACATCCCGGAGAGTATCCATTAATCGTTCCTATCGGATTGGGCTTGCTGGTGGGTACTCTGTGTGGACTGGTTAACGGCACAATCATTGCTAATTTCTCCATCCCACCCTTTATTGTTACTCTAGGCATGAAAGAAGTTTGCTGTGGCTTAGCATTGCTGTTCAGCAATGCCTGTCCTATTCCAAACCTCAGAAATGAAATCCGTTGGTTGGGCGCCGGAAAAATATTTGGCGTCATCCCAGTACCGTGCATTGTACTGCTGATCGTAGTTGCTGTGACGTGGATTATTTTGAATAATTCAAAATTCGGTCGCCATGTATTTGCTGTTGGCGGCAATGAGTCGGCGGCAATTATTTCCGGCATCAATGTCAAGCATGTAAAAATCAGCGTCTACATGCTGACGGGCCTGTTGGCAGCAGTTTCCGCGATTGTGCTGACTGGTCGCACCAGTTCTGGTCAGCCCGGTTTGGGCAATGGCATGGAGTTTGATGCAATTGCAGCGGTTATTATCGGCGGCACCAGCTATAACGGAGGCGTAGGAACCATTTGGGGCAGTGTGATTGGCGCTCTGATTATTGGCGTTATCAATAACGGTATGGATTTGATGAATGTCAACATGTACTACCAGCAGATTGTAAAAGGTGTCGTTATGGTTTTGGCTGTGCTGTTGGATTGCCTGAAGAACAAAAAAGTGTCTTGAGGTGATATCGTATGGACGACTGTACTTATCGCAATAGAATTCGGAACTACATTGCCGGACGGTTTGAAGACCGCTATGCATGCATGCTTTTTATCAATTTCCCATTTATTACCAGCGTAACCGGCGTAAATCTCCAGGAATATTTTCGCGATCCCAAAACGATGATGGATGCACAAGTGGAAACCTGGAATGCGCTTGGCGTGAAAGGATGGCTATGGCCGGATTTGGGAGTTGTCCCCGAGTGTGCTGCTATGGGAGCAAAGGTTGTTTATGATGATAAGGGGTTCCCATCCGTTTCTCCTCCGGTAAACAGAGAAATATCAGAGTTTCTTGATTTGAAGCCAGCGGACCCATATGGAGGCAACATGCTAACCCAGGCGCTCAATGCGCTGGAGTATATGGTTGCCCATAGGCCGGATGGATTTGAGGTGCAAAGCAGTATCGTGCAATCCGCATTTACGGGGGCCGCCATGCTGCGAGGAATCAATGAATTTTGCGTAGACATCATGGAAGAGCCGGAAGCTGTCCGCGCGCTGATGGATTTGGTCCTGGAAACAGATATTCGCTATATGAAGGCTCAGGAGAAAATACTGGGTAAGCTGGATCATATTTTACTTTCCGATGACGTCTCTGCCCTTGTCAGCGCAAACACATTCCGAGAATTGATTTTGCCATATTACGAGAGGTTTTTTGAACAATTCCCGGAAAGTCAACGGTGGCTGCACAACGATGCGCAGGCGCTGCATTTGGCGCCTGCTTTAAAAGAAATGAATTTTAAGCTGTGGCACACAGGGAGCTGTTTTGATAATGGGCAGGCTATGGAGCTATTGGATCATAATATCTGTCTGGCTGGCAATTTGAACCCGGTAGCACTTGCCGGGATGACAGAGAAAGAGGCATATGATGCGGCAGTAACGGAACTGAAGCATTTTCACGCAGAGCCGAGGCATCTTCTGAGTACCGGTGGATTCATCAGCTATGGAACACCTGTCGGGAACGTTCGCGCAATGCTTGTTGCCGCAGAAAATACAAAACGAATGGAGGCAAAATCTGATGAATAAAAGTAACATTCCAGCAGAGATGAAGGCAGTCGTTTTAACTGAGCCTGGTAAATTTGAGATTCAGATGATTCCGGTTCCGACTCCGGCTGACGATGAAGTGCTATGCAAAATCATGGCGGTCGCCATCTGCGGCAGTGATCCAGAGATTTTTCGGGGCGATCTTGCCGGATCATGGCCACCTGCCTATCCCTTCGTGGCAGGGCATGAATGGGCTGGCATTGTTGTAGCTGTCGGAAAGAATGTAACGGAGTATCGGCCTGGCGACCGGGTTGCCGGAGAAGCACATTGCGGCTGTGGCAAGTGTGAAAATTGCATGAAGGGCAGATATACTCTGTGCTTGAACTACGGGAATAAACAATCCGGTCATCGCCATTACGGCTTTATCGATAACGGCGCGTATGCACAGTATCAGGTATATAAACCGAAAGCGTTGACCCCGCTACCCGACGACCTAACCTTTGCGGAAGGGTCCATGAACGATACGGTCGGTGTTGCACTCCATGGCGTGGAGCTTACCGGTGTCACGCCGGGTGGAACTGCAGTCGTGATTGGGCCAGGGCCGATTGGTCTGGCAGCTATGCGGCTTGCAAAGGCCATGGGAGCAGCCCGCGTGATTATGGTGGGCAGAGGCAATCGCCTGGCGTTTGCCCAAAACGCAGGTGCAGATCAAGTGGTGGACTTCAGCAAGGAGGAGCCAATCGCCGCAGTTCGTAAGCTGACGAATGGAGTTGGCGCAGATGAGATCTTTGAGTGTTCCGGTGCACCGGGAACAGTTGTACAGGCAATCAAGATGGCGCGCCGCGGTGGCAAGGTAAGCATGATAGGTGTGGCTAAGGATTCCGTGATAGAGCAAATTCCGCCGAAGTATATTGCGTATAACGAGATTATGATTGTGGGGTCTAAAGCAAATCCGAATGTTTCTAAACGGGTGCTGAAGTTAATGGCATCTGGTCAGGTCCCGGTTAAGGATTTCATTACCCACCGGTTTGAAATTGACAATATGGCAAACGCTTTGGATGTATTTGTTGGGAGAAAGGAAAATGTTGTCAAGGTCGTAATCTGTCCTCATGGTGTAGAGGAGGCAAACACATAATATGGAACGAAACTGTGTATTGATCGTTGGAAGTGGCATGATGGGTGCTGGAATTGCTGCCTGTAGTGCTGCCGCTGGAAATCCAACCATTCTGACCGATGTAAACATGGATCGGGCGAGGAAAGGCGTGGAGGCAGCGAAAGAAAAGCTGTACTATTTATGGGAAAATCAGTTGTTGGAGGAGGATAAGCTTCAGCAGGCACAGACAAAGCTCTTCGCCAGTGAGAATTACATAGCGAGTGCCTCGCAAGCGCGTCTGGTCATTGAAGCGGTCAATGAGAACCTGGCCCTAAAGCAGGACACCTTCGCCGCGCTGGATGAAGTGCTGCCTGTGCATGTTCCTATCGCCAGTAACACTTCGGGCCTGCGGATTACGGATATTGCCGCCAAAATGCAGCATCCGGAACGGGCTGTCACAACACATTTCTGGTTTCCCGCGCATCTGGTTCCTCTGGTTGAGGTGGTGATCGGTGACAAGACGAATCCTGCTGTGGCAGAACAGCTGAAAGCAGAGCTTCTGTCCTGGAATAAGGCGCCAATCATTGTAAAGAAGGATTTACCCGGGCAGTTGGCGAATCGCATTCTACAGGCAGTGATTCGTGAAGCTGTGAACATTGTAGAGCTCGACCTCGCATCTCCGGAAGATGTGGATACGGCGGTTAAGATGGGAATGGGAATCCGGTTCCCGGTGTGGGGGCCGCTGGAGCATGTAGATACAGTGGGTGTTGATCTGTGTGAAAGTGTACAGAATACGGTTCTGCCGGAAATCAGCGGCAGAGACTGTGCCGCTGACAAATTCCGGGAGCTAACAGAAGAGAATCACTTGGGAGTTAAAACCGGCAAGGGATTCTATGATTGGAGTGTGAAGGATAATCAGGCATTACAAACACTGCGGGACAGATATATTGTCAATTCCTTACAGTTTCTTCGAAAACAAATGTAATAATCATCTTGAATTATTTCCTATATTTGTATATAATTTTATCAGATTATAACAAGGAGGAATCAGCAGTGGAGGGAACAATTCAAGAAAAAATAGAGATACGCAATTTGCAGCAAATTGTCTATGAAAGAGTCAAAGAAGAGATATTAAACGGAACATATAAGCCAGGGGATATCATCAACTCAGCGGATTTGGCAAAGCGGTTTGGGATAAGCAGAACACCCGCCAGGGATGCAATCAGTAAGCTGGAGAGTATTGCTCTCGTAGAGATGGTACCACGATGCGGTTACCGTGTGGTGGGATTCTCCATCACAGAGGTTCTTGAAACTTACCACCTGCGTGCCGCGATGGAGGGTATGGCTGCGGGTTTTGCTGCCAGTAATTTTACGGAAGAAGAACGCCGTACCCTTTCCGAAATCTGTTTGGAGAGTGAAAAAGTCCTCGAGAACGGCACGCATGAAGCGTTCCTTAAGCTCAATACAAAAATGCACGAAGTGATTTATCGTGCGGTAAAGACAGATTCTATTCGAGACTTGCTGCAGCGTTATCGTGATATTACGCGACGTTATGCGGCTTTGGGTGTGGAGCTTTCCGGGCGGAACGATGAATTGCTGAAAGAGCATCGGAACCTGGTCAATGCAATCGTTCAGGGAGATGTTGAGCAGGCGCGATTCTTTGCGCAGGTCCATCTTCTGAACACGGCAAAGAGTATTGCTGAAAACTGGAAAGAGTTTAATTGCTTTGAGTAAGAATGCACCCACATATTCAGAAAAGCCGTTGGTTATTGAAACCAATGGCTTTTTTATTGCAGAAAGGAGTGGAAAAATGACAGAACGGGAAAATGCTTTATGCGCTATCGCACATAAAAAGCCGATGTGGCTGCCCAGCAGTGATGTTTTTTTGCTAATTGACCCGCCAGATGTGGAGCGGCCCCTGCATGTTGCAGGAGAAGATATGTATGGTGTGAAATGGTCTTTGCCCAATATCCCCAATGCACTGACATATCACGACGACAGGCTTCCTCCTGTGTTGGAGGATGTAACACAATGGCGGGAAAAGGTTCACTTTTTTAACCTGGATCAGCTGGATTGGGAAGGTGAGGCTGAAAAAGCCAAACACTACGACCGGGATAACTATCTGATTACATGTCGCTGTATGATAGGTTTGTTTGAACGGGTTCAAATTCTAATGCGCTTTGAAGATGCGTTGGTGAGTTTTCTGACAGAGCCGGAAGAGATGGAGGCCCTCATATCCGCCATAGCCGATCAAAAAATCAAGCAGATTCACTATTACGCAAAGTATATAAAACCCGATGTAATAAAATATCAAGATGACTGGGGAAACCAGCGCGATACATTCCTAAGCCCCAAACTGTGGCGGGAAATCATCAAGCCGCATACAAAACGGATTTACGATGCGATCCATGCGTGCGGTATGATGGTTATGCAGCATTCCTGTGGGAAGGTTGAGAACTTAGTGCCAGACATGGTCGAAATGGGAGCCGAAATGTGGCAGTCCTGTCAGTCCTGTAACGAATTGGCAAGGCTGAAAAAGGAATATGGAGACAAGATTACATTTGTAGGCGCGTTGGATGATCAAAAGGTTCTGGATTTTCCTGATGTCAGTGATGCGTTGATTGAAAAAGAAATTCGGGAGAGAGTTACAACGCTTGCACCGGGCGGTGGATTTATTATTGGCCCTAACGGGACGAGCCTTTCGCCGGAAAGAACAGCTCAGGTACAGAGGCTGATTGCCAAATATGCAGGGAACGTGTATGGATAAGAAGTTACATCTTTATTTCGGTACTTATACAATGCCGATCCGCTTTGGGACCGGACAGATTCTGGAAGGCAAGGGAAAAGGCATATATCACGTTTTTTTTGATGAAAAAACCGGCGTTTTCTCCTCTCCCGAATTATGGGCCGAAACAGATAACCCATCTTTCCTGACAGCTTCAGAAGACGGCAATACCGTATATGCGGTGAATGAGCTGAAGCAATACATGGGGATGGAATCCGGATCAATCTCGGCGTTTCGGATTGAGGCATCCAGGCTGCGGTTTTTGAATGCCTTACCGACAGGCGGAACAGATCCCTGTTATGTGGCAGCAGCAAAAAACTGCGCCTATATCGCCAATTTTATGAGCGGAAGTGTAGCAGCACTCCGGCTTGCCTCAGACGGGAGCCTCCAGAAATGTATTTCGTTTCATCAGCACATTGGTCGTGGATTAAGGGATGACCGTCAGGCGGGGCCTCATGCGCATTCTGTTACCTTGACAGCAGATGGCACTTTCGCTTATGTGCCGGATTTGGGCATGGACAAGGTAATTGCCTATCGTGTAAATGACGAGGGCGTATTACGACCGGAATCGGGCAGAGATTTGACTATGAAGCCAGGCGCAGGTCCTCGTATGGGAACGTTCAGCAGGGACGGAAGATTCTTTTATCTGATTAATGAGCTGCAATGCGCTATCACGGTTTTCAGCTGTGGAGAAAATCACGAGATGAAAGAGATTCAGACGATTTCATCATTACCGGGAGGGATTCAGCCTGAAAGGGACATGATTTGCGCACATGTGGCACTTACCCCTGATGGACGGTACTTGTATAGCTCTAATCGAGGCCACGACAGTATTAGTGCTTACCGTGTTGCGCAAGACGGGAAGCTGCACTTCCTGGGAAACCAGAGCTGCGAAGGTAAAACGCCAAGACATTTTGATATCACACCAACAGGCCGATTCCTTTTATGCTGTAACCAGGATACGGACAATGTGGTATGCTTTGAAATTCAAAGGAATGGGGCACTGCGCAGGCATGGTGATTTGCGTGTTCCGACCCCCGTATGTGTTTTGTGTATGAATGACTGCATGTAAAACGAAATGGCAAAAGCAGCTTATTGTGGAAGAGAATCACTGGAAATTTATGTACCATGAAAGATTCGATTCATAAGCATTTCCGAGTGAGAATGATTCAGAGGATGCGCGATTCCAAACATACCCATCGGAATTCCTGCTGACCATTACACGAGAAAATTATTTTGATGCTGTCAAGCTGAAGAAGTACAATTCTCCCGGGTTCAATGCAGAAGCAAAGAAAATTCTGGAACAGAGTCATTTAAAAGTCTGCTATAAAGCACAGCCCCATTTTATAAATTAAGAACATTCCGCATATTCCCATTCCTTCCGCGTTTCTCCACTCATAAGAAACCATCATCTGCAAATGCTATGGTCACGGAAGGAAAAAGTCGTTTCCCGGAGGAAGCGTCTTGATCTTTCCGGGGAAACGACAAAAAAGGAGAGAAACGAATATGAAGAACAGCAATCAGATCAACGTCCCTCAGGCTCGTGAAGCCATGGACAAGTTCAAGATGCAGGCCGCTTCCGAGGTTGGCGTCAACCTCCAGAATGGCTACAACGGCAACCTGACCTCCCGTGAGGCCGGCTCCGTGGGTGGGCAGATGGTCAAGAAGATGACGCCCATACGAACTGCGAACTATGTGCGGAATGACCGGACTGCGATGGGGCATGAAATCCAGGTGCAGTACATATCAGGGCTAAGCATTTAAGCAAGAAATATGTCCACCGATCTGCATTGATCGGTGGACATATTAGTACTTACCTTATATCGCTGCTAATGACAGAAGCGATTCCTTTTAAGGGGGACCTCTTCTTTCGTTTATCACGCTCAATGGCGTGTTTTTTTAGCCTGACAAGGGTATCCAAAGCAATGTATGTGTGTCGTTAGTCTTCTTTTTTGAAGCCGTCGGACCTGACCGTGTGGCTTCTCCCCCAGGCCCGGTATTCCGCCGGGGTTAGTCCCGTCATTTCCTTGAACACACGGGTAAAGTACCGTGGATTCTCAATACCCACCATGGAAGCCACCTCTCCCGTCCGATAGCGCATATCCAGCAGCAGTGACTTTGCCTTGTCGATCCGTAGGGTGTTGATATAACGCACATATCCCACACCCATCTCCTTTTTAAACAGCGACGACAGGTAGTTGGTACTCAGCTGCATTTTCTCTGCAAGCTGGTACAGGGAAAAGTCCGGCTCTATATAGTGCTTTTGTATTTCCTCCACACAGTAGCGTATCAATGCGCCGGCCTTGCTCTGGGTATCCGATGTGGGACTTTGCTCCAAAAAAGGCCGCAGCTCCTCCATGAGCTGAGAAAACCGGGCCATGAGCTCCTCCGGATGGGCGCACTGGTTCAAATCGTTGAGCAGGTCATAATCATAAAGGTACGGCCCACAGTTTACACCATCCCGTGACAGGAATAGCCTCGTCTCCGTAAACAGGTTGAGCATCAAACGTTTCAGGTCAAACATCTGCTCATCGTCGGCAGGATTCACTCCCCTGGCATAGGCCTCCAGGGTCTGCAAGGCGCCTTCCATGTCCCGCCTGGCAATATGGTTGGGAAACTGAGCCAGAACCGTAGCCTGCTCCGGCAACGATGGCTGGGCTGGAATCGGGCTTCCACGTTCTGCCAACGTTTCCGCAGCCCGGGTCAGCAGGGCGCAGAAGTCCTTTCGCTTCACAGGCTTCAGCACATATTCGAATACCATCCGGGATCTGATAGCCTTTTGCGCATACTCAAACTGGTCAAAAGCAGACAAAACGATTACCAACACCTGAATCCCCAGCCGACGGATACTTTCCAACAGTTCCAGGCCATCCATTACCGGCATCCGGATATCCATAATCAGCAGGTCGATGTTCCCTTTTTTCAGGCAGTCCAATGCCAGAGCGCCATTTTCCACCGCGTCATAAATTTCCATACCCAGGGACTCCCAGGGAATATACTGCCGCATATTTTCTCTGGCAATGCGTTCGTCATCCGCGATCAGGACCCGGAACCGTTTCCGTTCCATTTTGCTTCCTCCTCTTCTGTACAGGAATCGTAAAGCTTGCAATGGAATAAATGCCATTGATGGAAAAATGCAGACAGCATCCCGGCCCATAGTATTTTTCCAGCCGGTTGTTGACATTGCGGAGCCCATAGCTGGTGGGCTTTTTGTCCACCACGGGATAGAGCGCCTGGTGGATCTTTTCCAGATCAATCAGGTTGCCATCGTTTATCACTTCAAACAGGATCTGCTCCCCCTGCCGTTTGATTCGGATGATGAGGGTGCCCACATAGTCGATGTTATCAAAGCCGTGGAGCAGGGAATTCTCCACCAGCGGCTGAAGCATCAGCTTGATCATCATGCAGTCCAGCACCTCCGGGTCCACGTCATACTGCACCACGAAGCTGTCGGAAAACCGCATCCGCTGAAGCTTAATGTAGCTTTGGATCTGGTTCAGCTCCTCGGATACCGTCAGAATATTCTCCCCATTATTCAGGGAATAGCGCAGCATCCGTGCCAGATCCGTAACCGCCTCTTCAATGTCCTCCGCATCATATTTGACCGCCATCCAGTTAATGGAGTCCAGCGTGTTATACAGGAAATGGGGATTGATCTGGGCCTGAAGGGCCAGCAGCTCCGTCTCTTTCTCCCGCAACTTCGCCCCGTAGATTTCCTCAATCAGACTCTCCCGCATTCTGAGCATACTGTTGAAATTGCGGTAAAGGGTAGGGATTTCTCCCTTGCCTCTGGGTGGCTCCAGGGTAACGCTGAAGTCTCCTTCCTCCACCTGCTTCATGGCCGAAGCCAGCTGCATAATGGGATGGGAAATATGATAAGCTACCAGGAATGTCAGTGCTGTTGCAATTCCCAGAAGGAGGACAGCAAAGAGCAAAATGGTCTTTCTCTGGTTGGACATCTGTTCCAGGGTATCCACATCCTTGGCGATCCCCACGACCCAGAAGCCGCTGGGAGAAATCTCCCGGCTTATCAGCAGAGAGCCATCATCCTCTTCCAGGAAAGTACCGCCCTTTTGTGACCGCAGGGATGCCGGCACGCTCTGCCCGCCCCAATAAGGGAACAGCAGCGTCCCCTGATCATCCAGCAGATACGCCTTTCCCGAACGCCCCAGCCAGATGGAAGTCAGCAGCGTTCGAAGATAGTCGCTGTTGATCCGAACCGACACTGCGCCAAGGGCCTGATCCCAGTTCTTCTCATTGTAGATCAGGCGGGAGACCCGGATGTAGGAGCCGTAGTCATTGCTGCCATAGTCCCACAGAAAACCTCCCGCAGAACTCAGCAGCGCTTTGGACCACTCAGGGAAGCTTTCGCTTACATTCGTAACTTTCCCCGGTGTATCCGTAGGGCCAAGGAGCTGACCATCCTCATTCATAAGCAGAATATCTGCGCTGCAGTATGGGACAAGGTGTACCACATCCCGGCACATTTTTCCGGCATCGATAAGAATGCTCGCTGCCTCTTTTTCTGTGGAAAAGGGCTGGCCCATGACTTCCTGGATAGAGCCGAATACACAGACTTCCAGGGTCAGGACCCTGGCCTGGTCAAACACCTGGCTGATATCGTCCGCCCCGTTGTCCATGGCGTTTTCAAAGGTTCCGTAAATTTCATTCTTTACCAGTTCATCTGTGGCACGAATGTTATAAAAAACCATACATGAAAACAATAGAATCAAAACGGCCATATTCAGTGCCACAAGTCGTCGAAGCAGCAAACCCAATTCCTCCTTAAGTGGCGGTCATTTCTTCAGCCGAAACTCCTCCCAGGCCTTTTCCGCGATTTCCGGCTTCTCCATTACCCGCAAGCCAAAGCCGGTCATCACCCGTGCGGCATGTACCATGCCACGCAGCCCCAGCTGACTGCCGGCGCAGGCGGTTACGCCCCAATGATGCCCCGGAATATCCCGGGCCTGGCAGGCAACATTCAGCGTAACGGTGGGCACCATCTGGCTGACCACGGAAACGTCCGTGGAACCGGCCACATGCCGAGTCTGACCGCTCAGAGGTACCATATCCTTACGCACCGGCTGGAGATCCGCCATCATGCCAAGGGATTTCCGCAGTTCCGCCGCAAAGGCAATTTCTTCCTGAGAAAAATCCGGCGTCCCCAGCGCTGTAAGAACCTCATTCATGACCAGGTTCAGGGTATGATTGATCCGTGTCTCCGGAGAGGCTGCCAGCACTTCGCTTTCCACCCGTGTCTCGGTGGCCATGGCCGCTCCCTGGGCACACAGGATCACGCGGCGGTCTGCATCCTCTGCGGTCTTCTGATCCTTTGCACGGACAAAATACCACAGTTCGGCGTAATCCGGCACAATATTGGGCTTTTCTCCGGCGCTTGTGTAGACATAGTGCATACGAACATGATCCGGCACATGCTCCCGCAGGTAATTCACCGCAATATTCATCAGCTCGGCGGCATCCAGAGCGCTGCGCCCCTTTTCCGGGCTGGCAGCGGCATGAGCGGATTGCCCGTAGAAATGGAAGCGACGGGATACCATGGCCTGGAAGGACTCCTCGCTGACCTGGTTCTTATCCGACGGATGCCAGGATATGGCCACATCCACATTGTCAAAATACCCCGCCTGGGCCATAAGCCCCTTTCCCTGGCAGGTTTCCTCAGAGGGACACCCGAACAGAATTACGGTTCCGGACAGACTGCGCCGCTCCATTTCCGCTTTCAGCGCCGCCGCTGCAGCCGCACAGCCTGCACCCAGCAGGTTGTGTCCGCAGCCGTGACCATTTCCCGGCAGGGCCTTACGGAAGGGAACCGCCTCCTGACCCAGCTCCGGCAGCGCGTCATATTCCGCAAGGAATCCAATGACCGGTTTTCCCTGCCCCCATGTGGCCGTAAAGGCAGTGGAAAGCGCCCCAGTGCCGCAAGTGACCTGGAATCCCTCCTCTTGCAGGAACTGCCTCAGCAGTGCCGAAGAGGCCGTCTCATTTCCGGCGATTTCCGGATTCTGGAAAAGATCCAGTGCCAGGCGACGTGACCGTTCCTCTCCGCCCGCCTGCCACCAATCCATGTCTCCCATGATTTCACACCCCTTATCCTATCGTATCTTCCCCAAAAATGCAAGTCCTCTTACGGCTCCACCAGGGAAAAATCCGTTCCTGCGTAAGCCATCACTGCAGCAGCATGCCCGCTGCCAAATTCACAGGTAAAATCAAAGAATGCGGCGTCGGCAATATCGCTTCCCAAATTGCGGCCCAGCTGTTCAATCAGCACACGGCGGCAGGTAAAGTAAAGATGGGCAGTGTGATAGGTAAAGTCCTTTTGAGCGCTGGTGCCAAGCTTATTCTTCATCTGCTTCAGTGCCTCCCGCTTCTCCTGGGTCATCTCAAAGCCATAGCCGAATTCGCAGAACGGAGCGCCGGCGCTGAGCAGGGAATGTACCTGCAAATGGAAGTCCGGTGAAAAACCGTGGGCAATGTTGACGTCTACATTTTCGCAGTAGGCTTTTCCGTATTCCATCAGGCCATGCTTTTCCCAGCTGTGGCACCACTGGCACCGATAGACATGGGAAACATAGGTCTTTTCCTTCTGCTCCTGAACGTCCATCATGCCCGGAGCCGCGCTCCATTCTCCATAGGCCATATAACTCAGTGCTTCGGGCTGATCGCCGTTGGCAATGGCGCGGCTGCGCATCCGACCGCCCCGTTCCCGTCCGTAGACGGCGGTGGCCTCCCGCATGGCGGCCCGGCCTTTCTCCCCTGCCTGCAAGATTGCCTGCCGCTCCAGAAGCGCATACAGAACGGCATGGTGTTCGATTTCACACGACGCCTTCTCCGGCACCGCGGACAGCCGTGCGGAATGATCGTATACATCCTGGGACATGTTCCGGAAGCCCTCCTCCAGAGCCTCTGCCCAAGAGGCGTCCGGTGTCCATGCCGGGAACCGGGCAAAGTGCTCCAGGATGTTCTTCCGCCAGTTCTGGGTATAGGAGATAAACGCACATTCCAGCACGCCGCCCCGGGTCGCATGTTTCCGGGATGCACGGGCACGATCCTCCCGGGACATCTGCTGCAGCTTACGCAGATTCATGTCAAAATTCTGATCCTGGATCTCCTTTGCCAGATCCGCAGAAAGGCCCTTCTCTTTCAGAAATGCCACGGTACCCTCATAGGCATGGAAGGTAAGCTTCTTCACCGCCTCCAGCATTTCCGGGGAAATCCTGTCCATACGGCTTTCCAGAGGAGCAGGCGGGTTATAATTGTGCTTTGCCAGGTGATAGGCTCTGGCTGCCTCGCCCAGCTCTGCCGGGGTCACAGAACCGCCCGCAGCGCAGATGCCGTCGGCCATATCGCTCAGGGCTTCGGAAAGCATCTGATTGGAGCAGGATACCGCCAGGGCTGCCTTGACCTGTTCCGGGGTCAGGAAGACCACATTGCCCAGAGGGCTCCAGAAGCGACACAGGAAATCCCGGTGTTCCTTGTCCCAGTTGTCCGGCCCCTCCGGGAAGGTAATCATACTGAAGCCGGCAGCTGCCACATTTTCACCAGCAATTTCACTGATCATGTTGGGCAGAATGTTCACCATCCGGATATCCTGACCCAGCTTTTCCAGGTAAAACCGTCCCACAGGGTTTGGCGGGAACACATACAGGGTGGGCAGAGGCTTCCCGGCATGACGCAGTTCCTCATAATAGGGTACCAAAACCGCTTCTGTCAGGCCGGGGGCAACGCTGGGTGGCGGAGCAAAGAGGATGAGATCCGGCTCCATCTGCCGCAGGGCACCCAAATTGTCGTTGTAAATGACAGGTACGCCTGTGGCCTTCTGCTTGCGCTCTATGTCCCCTGCATCCACAGTGACGCCTAGAACATGGGATGCCAGATGATCTCCCAGCATCGCCTGATAGCAGGGGGCGATGTATTCCATCAAATACCCCATGCCGATAATTACAATTTTATGCTCTTGATCCGCTTTCATTTTTGGCCTTCCTTTTACATTCCCAAATAAATTTTCTTCACTTTTTCACTGTTCAGCAGTTCCTGCCCGGTGCCGCTCAGACTGATTCGCCCCAGATCCAAGGCATAGGCATAATCCGAAATCTGCAAGGCGAGTGATGCGTTCTGCTCAATGAGCAGTACCGTTGTGCCGGCATCCCGAACCTTCCGGATCATTTCAAAGATTTCCTCCACAATAATGGGGGCCAGGCCCAAGCTTGGCTCGTCCAGCATCAGCAGCTTCGGGTTTGCCATCAGGCCTCGGGAAATGGCCAGCATCTGCTGTTCACCGCCGGACATGGTGCCCGCCAGCTGATGGGCACGCTCCTTCAGACGGGGGAACAGCTCAAACTGCGCTTCGATTCGTCTGCTCTTCTCGGCTTTGGAAAGTCCCTTGCAGGAGATGGTGCCGGTTACCAGGTTTTCATAGACGGAAAGCTGGGGAAACACATGCCGTCCCTCCGGAACATGGCAGACGCCGAGTTTCACAATGGTGCTGGGCAGGCAGTCTGTAATATCCATATCGTCCAGGACGATGCTGCCGCCGCAGACATCCACCATGCCGGAAATTGCCATCAGGGTAGTGGTTTTTCCCGCACCGTTGGCGCCGATCAAAGCTACGATGCTTCCATCCGGCACTTCAAAGGAAATCCCCTGCAGTGCGGTAATGCGGCCATAACGGACCGCCAGATCCTTTACTGTCAGCATTGCGGTTCCTCCCCTCTGCCGCCAAGGGCTGCGCTCTTACCGAAGTAGGCCTCCTGAACCTCCCGGTTGGCCTGAACCTCAGCAGCGGTCCCTTCGCAGATCTTCTGTCCGTAATTGAGAACCATGATCCGATCACAGACATTCATAATAAATTTCAGGTCATGCTCAATGACCACAATGGTCAATCCCTCGTTGTTGAGCCGCTTGACAAATTCCAGCAGCTCCTGAGTCTCCATAGGGTTCATGCCTGCTGCAGGCTCGTCCAGCAGCAGGATTTTCGGGGAGATGGCCAATGCCCGGGCAATTTCCACCTTCCGTTGGATACCGTAGGGCAGATTCTTCGCCATAACATCCCGGTACTGTCCCAGATCCAGACGCTCCAGCAAGGCTGCCCCCTTCTCATAGATTTCCTTTTCCGTCTGACGCTGACGAGCGGTGCCCAACACCGCATCCAAGATATTGGTGTTGGTATGGACGTGGAAGCCTACCACTACATTTTCCAGCACAGAGGTGTTCTGGAACAGCTGAATGTTCTGGAAGGTTCGGGCAATGCCCGCTTTGGCTGCCATGTGCGGGTGGTATCCGGTGATATTCTTTCCGTCAAACCAGATTTCACCGCTGGTCAGGGGATAGGTTCCGGCGCACAGATTGAAGAACGTGGTCTTACCTGCGCCGTTGGGGCCGATGATGCCAAATACCTGACCCTCCTCCACCTGCATATCCACATGGTTTACGGCTTTCAGTCCACCGAAGTATTTACAAGCCTGTCGGCTTTCCAGTAATGCCATCTTAACTTGCCTCCTTTGCGGTATCCCGGTGTACCGGTTTGGGCCGGGCAGTGCGGCGTTTTTTCCGCTGGAACATGGAGCTGCCACTGACCAGGACGCTGTCCGCGCTTCCTGCAATACCCTGGGGCCGCAGCCACATGGTGCCGATGATCAACAGTGCATAAATGACCATCCGATAGTCCATCAGGAAGCGGAGCGCCTCGGTGATGAAGTTGATGACAAACGCACCGATCAGCGGGCCGACAATGGTACCCATGCCACCTACAATAGCCATAGACAGAATGTTAAAGCTCTCGTCGGTGACAAACATGGTAGAATCTACAAAGTGATAATAGGACGCCATGAAAGCACCGGCACAGCCCTCCCAGAAAGTGCCGTACATAATGTTAATCATTTTATACCGGGCAGTGTTAATGCCGATGGAGGCCGCCGCAGACTCATTCTCCCGAATAGAGATCCATGCCCGACCGGTTCTGGACTTCAGGATTCTGCTGGTGCAGAACACCATGAACACCAGGACCACCAGGATGATGTAGTAATAGCCCTGGGAGGATTGCAGGGATAAGCCAAAGAGCTTGGGGCCGGGGATGGCCTTAATGCCCATGGGGCCGCCGGTAACGGATGTCCAGTTCAGGCAGATGATCCGGACAATTTCCGAAAAGCCCAGGGTCACAAAACCCAGGTAAATGCCGGAAAGCTTACTGATGGGGAAGGATACCAGCAGACCAAAGAGCGCAGCCATGATGCCGCCTGCCAGCAGTGCCGGGAAGAAGTTCCATCCCAGACGGGCCGTCAGGATCGCAGCCGTGTAGGCGCCTACGCACATGAAGCCAGCGTGACCAATGGCGAACTGACCACTGTAGCCATTGATGACGTTGACAGAGCTAGCCAAAAGCATGTACATCAAAATCTTGATACCGATGCCCCGGTAGTAGCTGTTCTTCACCGCCGCAGGGAACAGAACAGCCACTGCCAACACAAAGAGGATCATCACATATTGGTGGACAGCCAGGAAGTTTTTGCCCTGGGTCAGCATCTTCCGAAGCCATGTTCCGGACTGGCCCTTTTTATTTTTTTCTTTCATTTTGCCCGCCTCCTAAGCTGAATCCGCAGACCCTTGGGGAAAAAGAGTAATACAACGATCAGGAAAATAAATGCGATCAGATCCCGGAGACTGGAGGAGAACAGGGCAATGCCGAAGTTTTCCAGAATACCGATCAGCAGGCCGCCGATCGCAGAAGCCGGGGCATCCACCAGGCCGCCCAGCACCGACGCGCTGAAGGCCTTCATGGTTGCCATACCGCCCATGGAAGCGGAAACCGAGCTGTAGTAAAGGGCATACAGCATACCGGCCACACCGCCGATGCCGCAGCCAAGGATATTGCCCAGCAGGGTCGCATGGTTGACATTGATGCCCACCAGCGCTGCAGCCTTTCGATCCTGGCTGACGGCCCGAAGCATAACACCCTGTTTCGTTTTGTTAAGGAATATGGAAAGGATCACACACAGGATGACAACCACCACGATAACGGCAATCTGCACATAGTTGATCCGATAACTTCCGATGTAGATTCCTCCGGGAGGCAGCAACTCAGGCATGGATTTTGTCTCACTGCCGCAGAATATCTGCACCAAGTTTTTAATCAGCATGCTCATACCGATGGTACAGATCAATGCGATGTACCGGGCCGCCTCGAAGAATTTTTCATAACACACCTTATGGATCACAATGCCAATAAGGCCGGAACCCACAAAGCTGCAGATGATGGTCAAAAAAATATTGCCTCCGCCGAGCGTTGCTGCGAAATACGCAGAGAACGCTCCGATCATTACCACTTCACCATAGGTAAAGGATACCAGTCCCACCACACCTACAATGATCGTATAGCCAATGGCGAAAAGCGCATAAATAGAGCCCTGACAGATTCCGTTCAGCAGCTGTTCAAGAAAATAGGACATCCTACACAACCTTTCTTTCTGAAAATCCGTTTCTCAGAACAAACGAAGGCCGCCCGCCCTTCCGTACCCCAGGCTTCCGGGGTGCGGACGAGTCGGGCGGCTTTTACAACATACCGTTCTCTTCCCTGGTCAGGGAGAGGTGCTTAGTCGTGGGGCATCATGTACTCACTGACGGGAACCAGAACGCCATCCTGATACTGAACGACCATATAGCCGCGATGGCAAGAACCATCTTCCGTGAATTCGATGGGACCCATCAAACCCTCGTATCCCTTGTATGCTGCCAGAGCATCCCGCAGAGTTTCACGGGTCAGGTTGTCGCCGCAGGTACGGGCTGCCAGGCAGACCAGCTCCACCGTATCATAGGTGCAGACGCTGTGGAAGGATGCGGGCAGGTCGGAACGGCTGGTGAACTCATCGGAGAATGCCTTGGTGGTTTCGTCGCCGCTGTTGGGAATGAAAGAAATGTTGGAGTAAATGCCGTTGACATTGTCGCCCAGCAGGTCTACCAGCTGGTCAGTCAGAGAAGAGCCGGAGATGACCACGGGTACGTCCCAATCCACCTGACGGATCTGCTTGACGCAGTTGGCTACTTCATTGTAGGTTGCCACGATAACCACTGCTTCGGGGTTGGTCTGACGCATTTTGGAGACGATAGCGGTAAAGTCCTTTTCACCGGAGGCAATGGCCTCGGAGTCAGTGATGGTAATTCCGCTGCTTTCGGCTTCTTCATTCATATACTTTGTAAAGTTCAGGCCGAAGTCATTGTTGGTATAGACCACAGCGTAGGACTTGACGTCCATAGTTTCCTTCAGAACGCGGTTGGCCAGGAAGGGGCCGTCATCCGCCTGGATACCGGTGGTCGCAAAGTTATAAGAACCATACTGGGGGAAGTCCAGCAGACCGGCAGAGGGAGAGACCTGAACCATGCCGTTTTCCTGATAGATGGGGGCGGTAGCCATGCAGCAGGTGCTGGAGAAGTCACCGATGGTGGCCAGGATATCCTCATTCTGGCAGATCAGACGGGCAACCTCTGCGGCTTCCTTGGTGTCGTTCTTGGAGTCATAAATGTCCAGGACAACCTCACGGCCATTGATGCCGCCGGTCTCGTTGATCTTTTCCACTGCCATCTGTGCACCAATGCTGAAATGGACGCCATACTCTGCATTATCGCCGGTTACAGGGCAGGCGACTGCCAGCACAACAGGCTCCTTCTCATCGGCCGCAGCGGCATCCCCGCCGGCAGCAGTAGGTGTGGTAGTTTCCTTGGCTCCGCATCCGGCCATCAGGCTCAGCAGCAGAGACAATACGAGAACCAGGGTGATCTTCTTTTTCATTACACAGTTCCTCCTAAGTTTCTTTTTTTATTTGGATTTGCCGCCGGGCAAGCGTTCCTTCCTGCTCTGGGGGATGGAAGAGATTCTTCTCACCCAACAGTCAAATTCTATAATTAAATTATAGCAATCCGGCCTATTCTTGACAATATGTACAATTCTCATAAAAAGGATACAATTTACGGATTAAAAAAATTAACTCAATTGGTAATTTAAAGTATTCTATGTAGTCTGAATAATGAGCTCGTAAAAAAGGGGCCGCTTCGTCCAGGCTTATTAAAAGAACGCGCCGTTTTTGAAAAGCGAGGTTCTGAAACGGAATTGGCAATCGCATTTATTTTACCGTCAGCCTTCTTTCCTGTTGTCCCACACAAAAAAATTTAAGGGAACTGCTTTTTACGGCAGTTCCCTTTTCCATTTAAATCACCGGATACTTCCGGCGGATCTTCTCAGCCATTTGCAGATATTCTTTCCGGGTAATGACACCTCTCTCCCACAGGTATTTGTTCCAGTATTGGAGATGGAGATATTTCGTCATGGTTTCCTTTGTTGGGGTGTTCACATTTCATCCTCCGTTCTCTGGAATTGTAACCGTATTTTCTTTGGATCATTCCACAGAAATACGGGATTCCTTGATTCCGGAGGATAATATGTAAGTGAGAAGAATGATTTTTACAGTAATACTACAAATAACAACAGCAGTAGCCGATGGAGCCTTAAAGCGTCATTTTATTAACAATGATCCTCCTTTATTTCTTGGAAAAGATAAATGTGTTGTGGTATCCCTTTATAGGCATCTGACCCATGGAGGTCGCTGCAATAATCTTAAAATGGAGCTATTGGCAATTTACTCGGAAACACCCAGCGCAATCTCTACCCTTTTTCCGCTGAAGGCAACGCCATACTTGTAAACGGTCCGAACACCTTTGGAAATCATGTCCGCATCATAACGCTTCTCGTTAATCTGCTGCAATGCAGTCTGGGACAATTTTTTCAACCTCTCCTCAGTACTATTCTTTTCCGCTTTCAGCTCAATCAGAATTCCGGGCAGCTTTGGATCTTTGGGCATGAGCTGGATATCATAGCGTCCCTCTCCGGATTCCCGGTTGGAAGTCAGATACGAGCCGCTGACCAAAGCGCATAACCCAAGCATGAAGCCATGGTAGAAATTTTCATTGCCTGTATCAAAAGAGCTTACAGACTGGATCAGGAGCGTCTGAACCAGGTCCTTCAGCTTTTCGCCGTTGCCGGAGAAGATTGCCTCCTGTATGGAAACACCGGTGGACTGTGGTATGATATGATCCAGCTGCTGAAGAATTTCTTTATTGTAGACAAAGCGAATCTCTTGATTCGGCAGTTTCACCTCGCACATAAAGTCCCCGTTAAAAGAAGTGGCAGAACGTACGACTGTCAAGTAGCCTGCCACAAGCAGGAAGCTGTAGATCGTAGAGGGGTTCTTCTTAATCTGGGGGTAAATCACCCCTGTGTCAACATAAGTGGTGAACGAGTTCCCCGTGACCAGCGAAGTCAGTTTTTCATAAATATCCGCATCCGCCAACTCAATGATCTCTCCAATGATGTCATTGCTGCCGGTAGCCTGCCAGAAGGCTCTTGGCTGGCATTCATTGCTGAAATAATTGATAACCGACCATGGGTTAAATATCTCTGATCTTCCAAAATGGTATCCATCATACCATTGGCAAATCTCATCGTACTTATCCGCCACACCATAGTACCGTGCCATCTCTTTGACTTCCATCGGGGTAAAGCCAAAATAGGCGCTGTATTTATTATCCAAAACAGAGTGAATCACAAGATTGTTCAGGCCACTGAAAATACTCTCCTTGGCAACCCGCAAAATTCCGGTTAGAAAGCCATAGGACAGATGCTTATTGTCCTTAAAGCAGCCGGAAAACAGATTCCGCATAAACAGAATAACTTTGTCATAAAACATCCGCATGTGCCCCTGCTGAATGGGAACATCGTACTCGTCAATGATAATAATGGGCGCAACGCCGTGATGCTCATGAAGCATTTTAGACAGCATATACAGTGAGGAATCCATCAAGGCCGCATCCACCTGTCCAGTAATCATTTTATGGTAATAGTCCACATCCTGGATTTTGGTACTGGCCGCCAGCTCGCTGTGCCGTTTATACTCCATGGTAATCAGCTGCACAATCCGATCATAGGTTTCCTCCCAGGTATCCTTTTTAATATCTTTGAAGGTGATGAAAATGACCGGGTATTTTCCCTGATAGGCCCGATATGTCTCTCCGCAATCCCAAATCTTTTTATTTTGAAAATATACAGAAGTATCTTCTTCGCTCTTCTCAAAGAACGTCCGCAGCATGTCCATATTCAAGGTCTTTCCAAAACGCCGGGGCCGGGTAAACAGGGAGACCAGAGGCCTCTCATCAAGGAAATCCTTAATCATAAGGGTTTTGTCAATGTAGTAATACTCTGTGGAAGCAATCCGATAATCAGAGATTCCAATTGGCAGCGGAAGCTTGACCGCAGGGGTTCTCTTTGCATAGGTTCCGGATTTAATGCGATTATCCACCGGTTTCTCGGCATCTGCCGGAATCACCCAGCTCTTTCCGCTTTTCTTCGCACCAGGGATTCTTCCTTCCTTGCAGAGCTTGCAAACCTGGCGATCGCTCATTCCCCATAATGCTGCCGTTTCCTTAACAAACATCGTTTCCGCCATGAAAGCACCTCCTATACGTACTTTACTGTTTCAGTATATCCATTTTTCGGAATAATGTCAACATATTTTGGAACAAAGTTGTTTATTTTCCGTCTAATGTCAGCTACGCTTCTCATTATTCTTTATCAATTCTTCTTTTCCTGCATATCGGTCCCCATGTCTGCTATAAAATCTTTATTTTGCCATTGAAAAAGTTTTCTTTATGTGCTATATTATTTTATAAACATGATAAAACGAATCGCAGAGGTACAAACCATGGATATTCACACGATAAATCAAGAGCTGAAACGCCGAAGCATTTACGACCTGCCCCTGCGGGTAACTTATTACGCCCGTGTATCTTCCGAATCCGATGAACAGCTAAACTCCCTGAGTAACCAGATTTCCTACTACGAGGATCTGATTCGGAAGAATAAAGCCTGGACCTTCGTCCCCGGCTATATCGACGAGGGTTTGTCTGCCGCCACCACCAAGAAGCGAGAGAACTTCCACCGTATGGTAGACGATGCCAAGGCCGGTCTGTTCGATCTCATCATCACCAAGGAAATTACCCGATTCGCCAGAAATACTCTGGACTCCATTCAGTACACCCGGGAACTGCGGGAAAACGGTGTGGGCGTGTTTTTCCAGAACGACAACCTCAATACCCTTGACGAGGACTCCGAGCTGCGACTGACCATCATGTCCGGCATTGCGCAGGATGAACTGCGCAAACTCAGTAGCCGTGTAAAGTTCGGACATCAGCAGGCCATCAAGAACAATGTAGTTCTGGGCAACAGCCGTATTTTTGGCTATGCCAAAGATGATGGTCGCCTTGTCATTGACGAGAACGAGGCTCCAATGGTGCAGGAGCTGTTCCAGCTGTACGCCTCCGGGGCGTACTCTATGAAGCAGATAGAAACCCTATTCTGGGAAAAAGGGTATCGCAACCATAACGGCAAGAAGATTGCCCATACCACCATGTCAGGGATCATCAGTAACCCGAAATACAAGGGCTACTATGTGGGCAACAAGGTTAAGGTTGTTGACCTGTTCACCAAAAAGCAGAAGTTCCTCCCACCGGAGGAATGGGTCATGTTCAAGGATGAAACCGGGCAGATCGTCCCCGCCATTGTCAGCGAGGAACTGTGGGATCAGGCCAACGCCGTGCTGAAAAAGCGCAGCGAGGATGTGAAATCCCGCCAGGGCATCTGCAATCATGCAAATCTCCTGACAGGGAAGCTGTACTGCACCCACTGCGGTGCCGCCTATTATCGCCGGGATTCCGTGGATCGGCAGGGCAACAAAAACAGCAAGTGGGTCTGCTCCGGGAAAATAAAAAACGGTGCTGACTCCTGCCCCTCCTTCCACATCTACGAAAGCGAAATCAAGCCCATTCTTCTGGAGGTGTTCCAGGACGGCTCTGAGAATATTGAGCAGTGGATTGACGAATACACGGAGATGTACAAGTCCCTGTATCAGGATGAAAACCTTGGCAAGCAGATCGAAGCCCTCCAGCGCAAGATTGAGGTTGTGGGAAAGAAGAAGCAGAAGCTGCTGGCCTACAACGCCATGGGAGAGCTTTCTGACACCGACTTTCTGAATATGAACAAGGCCTGCACCAAGGAACTGGAAGCAGCCCAGCAGGAGCTTGCGGAACTGACAGACAAGCGAGACTCCGCCGCCGATTTCAAGAAGCAGATCGACACGGTCCGCCGCTGTATCCGGGAAGCCGAACGGGATGCAGCCAACGGACAGATCAACGAGGAATTTGTTCAGCGGTATATTGACAGAATCTTTGCCACACCCCAGGAGGACGGCTCCATGCTGCTTCAGGTGAAGCTGTTTACCGGGGAGGTTTGCGACAAATACCTCCAGAATCTCAGAAGTCGTACGGGTCACACGTTCAAGAAGATGATCGAGGCCTACGAGCAGGGTCTTCAGTAACCCTACCGTGAAGGGAACCGCCTGAAAGGGCTGTTCCCTTCCTTTTTCTTAAGGAACCTTTATACTCCTCATCTTGATTTCCTCCCTTTTTCATGCTATAGTATCAAAGCATATGATTTTTCGGAGGCATTTTCCTGATGATTCCTTTTTTTAAAAAATTTTCCTGCCTTCTTTGCGCGGCAGGGATTGCGCTTCTTTTCTCCGGCTGCGGCAGCCATCGCCCATCCACCGTCCCTACGGCCCACCCCGCCCAGGCCGAAACCACTGCTCCTACCACCGACCCCTTGCTGGAAGTAGAAGACCTGGCAGTGGTGCTTAGCGAAAGTGAGCTGTATACCCTCAGTCAGTACCCCAATCTCAAGTCTCTGGATCTCAGCGGAAGCACCTGCTATGAGGCCATCCAGAATTACATTCTCCTCCACCCCCAGATCACCGTTACCTATACTGTGGACTTTGGCGGCACCCAGGTAAAAAATTCTGAAACCTCTGTAACTCTGGAGCCGGGCAGCTTTTCCTTTGATACCCTTCTGGCAGATCTCAAATACTTACCCGATGTGACCGCCATCTCCTTCCCGGAGATTGAACTTACCGGTGAGCAAATCGCTCTGCTCCGGGAAACCTACCCCGACATCGATTTGGACTACACCGTCCACCTTTTCGGCACCACCTATTCCGTGGAGCAAACTGAGCTGGACCTTTCGGATATGTCCTCCTCCCAGGTGGACGAGGCGGTACAGAAGTTGGGACTTCTTCCCGCTCTTGCGCAGGTCAGACTCAGCGATTCTCTGTCCATGGCGGAGGTGGCAAAGCTTCAGGACGCCAATCCCAACGCCACTTTCCTATATAACTTCTCCCTTTTCGGGCAGTCCCTGTCCACCACCACAGAAACCGTAACCTTCAAGGACTACAGCATCGGCAACGAAGGCGCGGAACAGATCCGGCAGGCTTTGGAAATCCTGGACAATTGCAGCCGGTTTCTGGTTGACAACTGCAAAATCGACTCCGAGGTTCTCGCCGAGATCCGGGAGGAGTTCCGGGGAAAAACCACCCTGGCCTGGCGGATTTACTTTGGCGACAATCTCAAGTACAACGCCCTGACGGATGCCGACACCATTCGGGCCGTCTATCACGTCTCCGACGCAAATGTATCGGAGCTGAAATACTGCGAGGGCGCAAAGTACATCGACATGGGCCACAACGAAACCCTGACAGACCTCAGCTTTGTCAGCGGGATGCCCAACCTGGAGGTTTTTATCGGCTCCGGCAGCGCTGTCAAGGAGCTTACCGGCTTTGAAAACTGCAAGAAGCTGACCTGGCTGGAGCTTGCCAACTGTCTGGCCCTGAAGGATGTGGACGCCCTGGCAGGCTGTGAAAGCCTTCGCTTCCTGAACATCAGCTACAGCAAGGTCACAAGCCTCATGGCTTTGGACGGCCTGCCTCTGGAGCGGTTCGTTTACCTGAACCCCAGAGCCTCCACTGAGGAGCAGAACACCTTTGTCGCCATCCATGAGGGCTGCCGGGTGGTTTATTACGGCTACAGCAACCCCTTCACCCCCTGGCGCTATGACGACAACGGAAAGACCTTCAACGCCTACTATAAGGACGTGGTGCGGGAGGCCTTCAATTACGACCTGCTGGAAACCTATCTTCCGAAAACTAAATGACACAGCGCCCGGCTCTTTTTTAGAGCCGGGCGCAGCACTTCGGGGCCGCTCCATTTGGAACGGCCCCGATTTTTCTATGTTTTTTTAATCAGGCAGCAGCCTTTTGAGCCTTAATGACCCGCAGGATGTAGCTGCTCAGCAGAACACCGATGACAGCAAAGGCACCCATGACCAAAAATACGATACGGTAGCCGCCCACACCGGGAACCTTGTCCAGGATGGCGCCGTAGATCGCGTACATGAAGGCACCGGGCAGGTAGCCAACGAAGGAGGCGATGGACATAGCGGAACCGGTGATGTCACGGGGCACATTGACTTCGGACATGGGGGCGAAGAAGATGGCCCGCATGCTGAATACGATGGCGCTGATGCTCAGGGTAATGACCATGCCCAGGATGACACCCATGGACTGGTGGGGCAGGAAGGCGAAGATGCACAGCGCAACCACCAGGATGGCGAAGCAGATGCGCAGATACTTGGTAGCGGAGTGGAGCTTCTTATCGGAGATGAAGCCGCCGATGGGGCCGCCGAGCATCTTCAGAGCGTACTGGTTGATGATGCCGTAAACGCCAACCAGAGCGGCAGGCAGCAGGTAAACATCGCTGAGGAAGGGAATGAAGTAGGTCAGACCGCAGTAGACGCTGTAGACAAAGAACACGTTGAGGGAGACCAGCCAGATGTTTTTGTTCTTGAGTGCCCGAAGAACGGTGCTCTCTTCCTTCTTGCCGGTTTCTTCCGCTGCCACCTGAGCAGGCTTCTCCTCTTCCGTGTCCTTGCCCAGCAGGAACCAGGCAACAATGGAGATGACGCCGGGCACGATGGCGTAGAACAAAATAGCAGCCCGAAGACCTGCGGCGTTGCTGCCCATGGCGCCGAAGATGCCCACAGCGATGAACGCAACAATGGTATCCATCAGGCCACGACCGGCTTCCAGAATGCCGAACATACGTCCCTGCTCATCCTCGTTGCCCAAGAGCCGAACGGTTTTCAGCATGGTGGGCCAGTATAGCATATCCGCAAAGACTGCCAGTAAACAGTAGATTGCCAGGAAAATGGGATAGGACGGGAAGGTTGCCAGGAACAGACCGGACAGGCAGATGCCCATCAGGGAAGCGGAAATCAGAACTCTCTTAGGGACGCGGTCAATAACCAGGATGGCAGCCAGGAAAGCGAAGGTGGAAACAACGCCAGCCACGCTTACGGCTGTACCGATCTGGGTGTGGGACAGCCCCATGAACTCCTGCATAGGCACATAGAAGGCATCCTTCATAAAGCCCAGCTTGTAGATGGTTCCGGCGCCCAGCATCAAGGTACCGAAAGAGATCCACTTTTTGTCAATTTTCTTTTTTGCACTCGCAGCCATTACTCTTTCACCTCATGTAAGTATTTTGGATGTTCTGCCAGGGATTTGATGCAAGCTCAGTATAGTTGCAGTTTTGTGTAATGTCAAGCAGTTTTGTGCATTTATTTGCTTTTTGTGGAATGTGCTGTAATTTATGTGGGTATTTTTGTGTGTAATTTCGAGGTATTTTCGAAAAATACCCTTGTATTTACACATTTCCTATTGTATAATGGCGGCAAGCAGAATCGAAACAATCAAGAAAAGGAGTGAATGCACCATGCTCACCCAGCAGCGTCACAAGGAGATTCTTCGGCTCCTGGCAGAAAACGGAAGCGTGAAAACCAGCGCCCTGTGTGATTTGCTGAATACCTCCCGGGAAACCGTCCGCAGGGACCTGGAAACCCTGGAAAAGCAGAAAAAGCTTCAGCGGATTCATGGTGGAGCCATGCAGCAGGAGGCGGCAAGCGAAGGTGGGAGCATGTATACCTCCTTCCGCCAGCGGGAAAACGAGAATTCCCAGGCCAAAGCCGCCATTGCCCGGGAAGCGGTAAAATACATTACCCCGGGGCAGGCCATTGCCCTGGACTGCGGCACCACCGCTTTGGCCCTGGCGAAGGAAATAAAGCATCGGTTTTCCACCCTCACCGTTGTCACCAATTCCCTGGCGGTGGCAAACGAGCTGGCAGACGATGAAAGCATTACCCTGGTTCTCACCGGCGGCATGTACAACCGGGAAGAGCAGGGCTTCCTTTCCGATATGGCAACCTTAATTCTGTCCCGCATCAATATTGATGTGTTGTTTATTACCACCTGCGGCGTCTCCCTGGAGCGGGGGATTACCTATCAGCGGATGAATGATCTGACCATCCAGACAAAGCTGATGGAAGCCGCCAATAAAACCGTTGTCATTGCGGACAGCTCTAAGCTCGGCGTCAACTCTCTGGTACGGATGTGCGGTATCGAAGAAATCGCTATGATCATCACCGATTCCCAGGCATCCCCGGAGGAAGTCCGGGCTTTGGAGCAGGCCGGCATTCATGTTGTCATTTCAAATATCAGAAAGGAAGAAAACCAAGATGCAGACTAACAGCAGCAAACCCAGCGTCCTTCTCATTTCCGTTGACGCCCTGAAACCGGAATTTGTATTTGAACAGGAGCGCCTTGGCATTCACCTCCCCAACATAACAAAATACTTTGTGGAAAACGGTCTGACTGCCCGGGAGGGTATGAAGAGTGTCTTCCCTACCTTTACCTACCCCTGCCATCAGAGCATGATCACCGGCTGTAACCCCGCCACCCACGGCATTGTCAACAACGGCATCTACGACCCTGAAGGAAAGCATCAGGGTGCCTGGCACTGGTTTGCCAATACCCGGGTTATGACCCTGTGGGAGGGTGCGAAGAAGAACGGCTATTGGTCCGCCAGCGTTGCCTTCCCCACCAGCGTGGGGGCCAGAGGCGACTTCATCGCTCCCGAGTTCTGGTGGGACGGCTCCGAACTGGACAGCCTGTTCATTGACGCCGTGGCAAAGCCCCAGGGCATGATCCTGGAAATGGAGAAGGACATTGGTCGGTATGCCGGTGGTCTGGATCTGACCGACAACGGCGACGCCCAGCGGGGCAAGGCCGCCATGTGGATGCTCCAGCACAAGATCGCTCCCGTGATCTCTGAGAAGCCCTTCTTCCTGTCCGCCTACTTTGCCAGCTTTGACGAAAGTGCTCACGTCAACGGCGTGTACAGCAAGGAAGCTGCTACCAGCCTCCAGAAGATCGACGCCATGCTGGGAAGCATCATCGAAGAGGCCAAGCGGATCACGGATGGTCATCTGGTGGTGTGCGTTGTGGCTGACCACGGCACTCTGGACAACACCCACAATATCTCCCCCAACGTTCTGTTCCATGAGGCCGGTCTCATCGGGACGGACGAGGACGGCAAGGTCACTTCCTGGAAGGCCTACAGTCAGAGAGCCGGCGGCACCTCCGAGGTTCGTCTGGCTGATCCTGCCGACGAAGAGACCCGGGCTGCTGTTGCGAAAATTCTGGACGGTCTGCTTGCCGATCCTGACAGCGGCATTCTGGAAGTGGTTTCCGGCGAGGGCGCAAAGAAGCGGGGCGGCTTCCCCGATTCCGCCTTTGTTCTGGTATCCAAAAAGGGCTACGAGATCCGGGATGACGTGACCGGTGTTTACTGCCGCACCCTGCTGACCCAGAAGGCCCAGCACGGCTATAACGAGAACTTCCCCGAGATGCGGGCCTCCTTCATGCTCCACGGTGAGGGCATCGAAAAGGGCCATGTGGAAGGTGTCCACCTCATCGACGTGGCTCCCACCCTGGCACACATCATGGGCTTTACGCTGCCTGATGCCGAAGGCCACAGCGTTCTGGAATAACCGGAACCCTGTCAGGACCAGGTAGAAATCTATGGAAACAGTCGAGCTATTCTTTAAAACCGTTGCCGACTTTCTTTGGAAGGACTGGATGCTGGTCTTTCTGTTGGGACTCGGCATCTATTACACGGCAATGACCGGCTTTGTCCAGTTCCGATACTTCCCCTATGTGTTTCGGCAATTTATCTCCGGGCTGAAAAAGAAGCAGGGCGAGGACGGCAAGGGCAAATACTCCTCCAATCAGACGCTTTTCACCGCGATTGCCAGCTGCGTAGGCAGCGGCAATATTGTAGGCGTATCCACCGCCATACTCGCCGGCGGACCCGGCGCTCTGTTTTGGATGTGGGTCGCCGCCATCTTAGGCATGTCCACCAAATTCGCCGAAATCACCCTGGGCGTTCGCTATCACGGCAGAGACGAAGCCGGGGAGATCAACGGCGGCCCCATGTACTACATCTCCAAGGCCTTCCACGCTCCCTGGATAGGTGCGGTGGTTGCGGTTCTGCTGTTCATTCAGAACGCGGGCGCCACCCTGATCCAGTCCAACACCATCAGCAGCGTGATGAACGAGGCTCTGTCCATTCCGCCCATTGTCACCGGCATTGTGCTGGCGATCCTGATGACCTGCGTCATCAGCGGCGGATTAAAGCGGCTGGTCCATACCGCGGAGAAGATCGTGCCCACTATGGCTGTGCTGTACATCTTCGGCGGTCTTATCGTGATCCTGCTGAACATCACCGCCCTGCCCGGCGTTATCGTCTCCATCTTCCAGGGCGCCTTCACCATGAAGGCCGGGGTTGGCGCCGCCGCAGGCCTGACCATGAAGCACGCCCTGCGCTACGGCGTTGCCCGGGGGCTTTACAGCAATGAAGCCGGTGAAGGCTCCGCCGCTGTTCTCCACGCCGCCGCCAAGGTGGATCACCCTGTCCGGCAGGGCATGTACGGCCTGATGGAGGTCTTCATCGACACCATTCTGCTTTGCAGCACCACTGGCTTTACGGTGCTGATCACCGGCATGAACGAGACCCACACCACCGCCTCCACCCTGGCAGCGGCAGCCTTTGGCTCCACCATTAACGGGCTCCAGTTCGTCATTTACCTGTGCCTGCTGCTGTTCTGCGGCACCTCCATTATGAGTCAGTGGTATTTTGGTCATGTGAGCCTGAAATACCTGAAGCACCCCAGGGGAGCCACCATCTACCGCATCGTGTTCCCCTTCCTGATTCTTCTGGGAAGTCTCAGCACCATCGAAATGGTCTGGTCCATTCAGGACTGTGCCTTAGGCCTGCTGATCATTCCCAATGTCATTGCTCTGGTCATTCTGGGACCGGAGGTCAGAAAGCTTTTAAAGGAGTTTACCGACCCCGAAAACGGATACCTGAACCGGGAGGACCTCTCCGAACAGGTTCAAAAATGAATTACCACATAGGAAAGGAATTTTTCACATGAACGCACAATTACAGTCCTTTGTCGATACCATCCCTGCCGTGGCGGATGCCGCCGCTTTGAAGGAAACCTTCTGGCTCAACGATAAGCAGGTGCCCGAGGCCCAGCAGCACATCACCGAGGTCAGCCCTGCCCAGATCAAGGACGCCAGTGATCGTCTCAAGCGGTTCGCCCCCTACCTCAAGCGGGTATTCCCGGAGCTGGAAGCTACAAACGGCATCATCGAATCCGAGCTGCGCTCCATTCCCGCCATGCAGGAATTCCTGAATCGGAACTACGGTGCCCAGATTCAGGGCAAGCTGATGCTGAAAATGGACTGCGACCTGCCGGTATCCGGCTCTGTCAAGGCCCGGGGCGGCATCTATGAGGTTCTGAAACACGCCGAGGATCTGGCTCTGGCGTCCGGTATGCTGAAAGAGAGTGATGACTATAGCGTTCTGGCGGAACCCAAATTTGTGGAATTCTTCGGCAAGCACACCGTTCAGGTAGGCAGCACCGGCAATCTTGGCATGTCCATTGGCATTATGAGCGCCAAGCTGGGCTTCCGGGTCATCGTCCACATGTCCGCCGACGCCAAGCAGTGGAAAAAGGATCTTCTGCGGAGCCGGGGTGTGGAGGTCATTGAGTATGCCGACGACTACTGCGCCGCTGTGGAGCAGGGCCGGAAGAACTCCGATGCCGATCCCATGAGCTACTTCGTGGACGATGAGAACTCCCAGAACCTGTTCATGGGCTACAGCGTAGCCGGTGAGCGCTTACAGGCCCAGTTGGCTGCCCAGAACATCATCGTGGATGCTGACCACCCCCTGTTTGTCTACATCCCCTGCGGCATTGGCGGCGCCCCCGGCGGTGTCACCTACGGCATCAAGAACATTTTCGGTGACAATTGCCACTGCTTCTTTACCGAGCCCACCCACGCCTGCTGCATGATGCTGGGCATGGCTACCGGTCTTCACGACGGCGTCAGTGTCAAGGACTTTGGTATCGACGGGCGGACCGACGCCGACGGTCTGGCGGTAGGCCGTCCCTCCGCCTTCGTAGGCCGGGTGATTCAGCCCATGCTCTCCGGCATTGCCACCATTCAGGACCACAAGCTGTATGATCTGATGCGGGGATTACTGAAGGAAGAGGACATCTTCATTGAGCCCAGCTCCTGTGCCGCCTTCGCCGCACTGATCCGTCATGGGGATATGGAGAAGTATGTAGAGGCCCATGGCCTGAAGGACAAGATGGCAAACGCCACTCACATTGCCTGGGCCACCGGCGGACGGATGGTTCCCCAGGAAACCCGGGAGAAGTACATCCGGACTGGGCTGTAATTCAGGTTTTCCAGTTTTGTATGTAGGCAATGCGGCATCTGATTTTCGTGAAAACAATAACAGAAAGTGCTAAAGGTACTGTAACCCTTTTACAAGAACGGTGCGTTCGGTTTTTCTCCGAACGCACCCTTTTGAAAACACCCCCCTTATGCCCTTGTCTGGTGCATAAGGGGGGTAATCTGATAAGCGGATTGGGGGTGTCGAGTCGGTTTAGATGATATCATGCCATCGGTCATTTTTAATATATTAACCGCAAAATCCATGGAAAGATCTTCCAGCTTTTTTCTGCCATTTTTTCATCCCCCTGACCTCGTTATTGCATGAAATCCTTGCTTCGCAAGGATGAAATCTGCTGTGCAGATGAAATCCACTGCGTGGGTGAAATGAAATCCACCCATCCGGCGTCGAGCCGGATTTCATCCCCGAAGGGGATTTCATCATCAAAGATGATTTCTCCCACCCGACAGGGTGGATTTCGTTGAAAAAAGAAGCCGCTCTTGCTGTGCAAAAGCGGCTTCTCTTTTCTGGAGCGGGTGACGGGGCTCGAACCCGCTACCTCCACCTTGGCAAGGTGGCGCTCTACCAGATGAGCTACACCCGCGGGAACAGCATTTATTATAGCAAGGTTTCCGAAAAAGTCAAGGGCTTTTCCAAAAAATGTTGCCGACTCCGGAAAAAACGCGGGGAAACGGGAAAGACAGACAGCCCCTAAGCCTCGGGTTCCTCCACCGGCTCCAGGGACTCATAGGCAGGCCCGTCACAGGCGGGATAGGCGGAGTAATCCCATACATACCCCTCCATTTGCTGATCCGTATAGGTGTGATAGCCTCCCAACACGCTGCATTGTAAAAGGTCTACATGGTAGTACCAGTCCCCTTCCCGGACAATGTTCCAGGTTCTGGGCTCTCCGGCGCAGGTTCCCGTCACCGTCATACATTCCAGCTCCGCGTCACGGCACATGGCGGAAAATACCGTGGCAAAGGCGCGGCTGTCCCCTACCCCATGGCGCAGGAGACTGTAGGAGGGGGTCAGAGAGGTTTCGATCTTATAGTCAAAACGCTCCATTAAAAAGGCATAGAGCTGGGAGAATTTCTGCCGCTGGGCGCCGTCGCCACTGACATACAGTACCGCGGAATCAAACACCGGCTTTACCTGGGCCTTCATCTTCCGCAGATCATCCCGGGAGTTCTGATAGGTGAATACCAGCTCCACCACCCGCCCCCGACCATTGCCGTAGACGGTCTCCGTGACCTGGGGGGCCTCCATCACCAGCTGGGGGTTGGCGGTGCCAAAGTCCTGACAGAACTGGATGAAATCCTCCTGCCGGTAATCCTCAATCTGCATGACCAGCCCCGCTTCAAATCGCTCCAGGGCGTTCTCCACCAGTTTCTCCCCGTCCTCCATGGTGGCAGCCTTTTTGATCTGCCGCAGCTCTGCCTGACTGCGGCGGTAGGTTGCCGTTACCGCCAAGGCCGGGATACTACCGCTGGCGCCCAGCTCGCAGTGGATGTCCTCCAGGGCGTAGTTTCCCAATGGGTCCGAATATTTCATATTGTGCAGGGCCAAATCAATTCCCGTCCGGAGCCTGTCCGCGGGATAATCCGGCACATACAAAACCGCGCTCTCCTGCCGGGAGGCGACTATCTGTTTCAGGGCCTCCAGCAGGGTCTTGTAGTCGGATACCGTAACCGCATCCTGCTGCTGGACCTGCCGCTGCTCCCGGTGGGGCGTGACAGACACATAGCTGCCGTCCATATAGCCGCAGCCGGAAAGCAGCAGACAGATTGCCATGAGCATGGAAACCAATCGCTTTTTCATCGCGCCCCTCCTTTTTGCATCACATCCCGCCGGATGCCGGACTATAAGCCGTTTTTGGAGTATCGGGCGAAGCCATCTCCCAATACCTGGTGGGCCTCCTGAACAATGACAAAGGCATTGGGGTCCATCTCCATCACCAGTTCCTTCAGTTCGGTAATCTGCCGCTTCTTCACCGCTGTCAGTATCACCTTGGTATTCTTGTGACTGTAGCTTCCCTCTCCATGGAGGAGGGTCGCGCCCCTGTCCAGCTTGTCATTGATCCCCGCCGCGATTTCCATGTATTTCTGGGAAATGATCAGCGCCACATGGGAGTAATCGAAGCGGTACACCACCATATCCAAAGACCTGCTGCAAATAAACACGGTGATGCCCGTATACAAGGTCTTTGTAATGTCATGGAACACCAGGCCTGTCATCACCGCCACCACGCTGTCTATGGTCATGGTGATCTGTCCAATGGGGACATTGCGGTAGCGCAGCTTCAGAAGCCGTGCCAGGATATCCGAGCCGCCGGTGGAGCTGCCGCAGATGAACACCATACCCAGGCCCAAACCGCAGACCACGCCGCCGTAGATTGCCGCCACCACAGGTTCAATGGGCGGCATCTCCACCAGGGTCAGCAGGTCAATGAGAATGGAGCTGAGAAACATGCCCAGCAGGCTTCCGAAGAAGAACCGTTTTCCGACCTTCACGCCGCCCAGAATGAACAGCGGCAGGTTGATAAGAATCGAAAAGGTACCCACACTGCCGAAACCCAGAATGTGAATCAGCACCAATGACATACCGGACACGCCGCCGGGGCTTATTCCATTTGGCTCCAGAAACAGAGCAAATCCCACCGCAAACATTGCGCTGCCCACTGCCGTTTCCAGAATCCAGCCGTATTCCTGCCACTTCTTTCTCATTGCCTCGCTCCTATCACACTTCAAAAGATTGCTGCTTGTCGGGAGAGTCCTCCTCCTTCAGCAGCGCTCCGGCAGAGGGGATGGTTTTGGTGCGGTAGCGGCTTTCGTTGACAATGCCGCTGTCCTTCAGTACCGCGGCACCGGTGAGCACCGCCTTCTTTTTCAGGGTCATCACCGCCACGCCCTGGGTATTGCGGGTGGTTTTGGGCATAAGCTGGGCGGTGGAGAAAATGGCTGCTCTGCCATCGCTGGAGTAGAGCGCCACCTGTTCGTCAGCATCCAGGGCCAGGGCCGTCACCAGGGGACTCTTATCAGAGTACGCGCCGGTGAGCTTCTTCCGGTTGGTCTTGGTCTCATAGGCGCTGAGGGGCACCTTTGCCACCTTGCCGTTTTCGAAGAAGAACAGGATGAACCCCTTGTAGTCCCCACAGAACAGCAGCGACACCATGTTCTCTCCCGTCTCAAAGCCCAGTTTCTGGGGCAGGTAGTCTCCCAAAAGGGAGGCCTTTCCGTCTTCAAAGTCGGAGAGCCGGGACTTATAGCACTGGAATTTGTCAGTGAAGACCAAAAATTCCGCCCGGTTGGTAGCTTCCCGGCGCAGGAGCAGGCTGTCCCCCTCCTTGAATTTCTGCTCGCCGCTCATCCGCAGAGAGGCCTGGGTAATCTTCTTCAAATACCCCTCTTTGGAAAGGAACACGGTCACCGGATAGTCCGGGGCCTGCTCCTCCTCTTCCTCGGGCGCTGCCTCAGGCACGCTGTACAGAATCTCCGTCTTCCGGGGCTGACCGTACTTGTCGCTGACGGCTTGCAGCTCCTTGATGATGAGATTTTGCAGCTTCCGGGGGCTACCCAGGGTGCTTTGCAGATCGGCAATCTCCTTTTCCAGCTGGTCGGTCGCCTTCACCTGCTTGAGGATGTATTCCTTGTTGATGTTGCGCAGCTTAATTTCCGCCACGAAGTTGGCCTGAATCTCGTCGATGCCGAAGCCGATCATCAGGTTGGGCACCACCTCATTTTCCAGCTCCGTCTCCC
>CAYRDE010000004.1:0-43478 GCA_964422935.1 uncultured Oscillospiraceae bacterium
TATCCACTCCCGCAGGTCGGACACCGTCCAGTTCCGAATGGAAGCGTAGGTCTTCTCATTCACGTCGTCCTGGATGATCCGGGTGACCTCGTCGGCCTCATAGGGGACGGCGGGATTCTCCCGCAGATCTCCCAGGGTCACAGCGGCGAGGACCACCTTGGCAGCAATCCGCTCCTGGGCCGTTTCCGCCGCCAGGCCTGCCAGAGAGTCCCCGGTCTTTTCCTCATTGGCCTTCGCCAGTACCTGCTTTAAGTCCCGGAAGACATATGTTTTTCCCAATAATGTTGTTTTTAGTTTCATAGCGTTCGTCCTTATTCTTTGTTCGTGCCCCAAAGGCTCCCTTGTGTAAAGGGAGCTGGCTTGCGTAAGCAAGACTGAGGGATTGTTTCTACCGCTTTCGACTACTCGCAACGTTGGTGGCTGTTGAAATCCAACATCATACGTTGGTGCAACCTCCCAGGTTTGTTATAACCGGAAGCGCTCTAAACAGCCCCTCCGTCACGGCTAACGCCGTGCCACCTCCCCTTACACAGGGGAGGCTTTGACGTGCTAACCTTTCCCCTTCTCCTGAATCATCAATAAATAAATCATACTGCTCATCCGGTTCAGCGCCCGCAGAAGATCCACCCTGACCGGGTTCCCCTCTCCGTCCCGGAAGGCCGTCACCGCCGCCAGCTCTGCCTCCCGGGCGGCACACCTGGCCCGATTTAACAGGGCAATGGTTTTTCCGTCGGCTGCCTCCGGCATGAAGTGGGGCTGACCGTAGTAGTCCTGGGGAAAGTGACTCCGCTTTCGCTGCTCTTCCTCACTGAGCCCGCAAAGGGTGCCAAAGCTCAGCGGCTCCTCCAGTACCTCACTGCGGAGAATCTGCCGCACCAGATTCAGCACCTCTCCCACCGGCCCGGCAATCTCCTTCGCCTCCACCTGGCACAAGATGAGAATGCTCTCCAGGGTATCCAGCTTCCCCCGGAAAAGAATCCTGGGGTGATCCTTCTCCACCAGCACATCCCCACGGAGATGGGTCATATGCTCCGGCTTCTCCGTCACATACCCGCCGCTTAACAGCCGGTAGGCGGCAATTCTCGCCGCCTCCCCGGGACGAATTTCAATCCGTTCCCGGGTCAGGTAATCCCGGGCGCCGCTGGTGAGGGAATCCCCCTTTGGGAGGAAGAAGACCCGCTTCCCCTCCCGGGACCGGATATTGTCCCGAACGGCATTTTCGCTCCACAGCATTTCTTACTTCGCCGCCGGGGGATTCTGGTTCAGCCGTCCCTTCGGCAGGATGGCGTCCACCTCCATATGGGGCCGGGCAATGACGTGGACGGAGATCAGCTCCCCCACCTTTTCCGCCGCGGCGGCTCCCGCATCGGTAGCGGCCTTCACGGCGCCCACGTCCCCCCGTACCATGACGGTGACCAGGCCCCCGCCCACATGCTCCTTGCCCACCAGCTGGACATTGGCGGATTTGACCATAGCGTCCGCCGCCTCAATGGCTCCAATCAGCCCTTTGGTTTCGATCATACCCAGAGAATTTGTATCCATAGTGTTTGTTCCTTTCCAGTTTCTTCCAGTTTTTACGTTGTGTGATGACTGGGGCGTAGGCCCTCTCCGTCACGGCTACGCCGTGCCACCTCTCCCAAAGGGAGAGGCAAGTGGGCTTCCGAAAAATTTTAGAGCGCTAAAGACATGGAACCACGCCCTTGGCTCTCCCTCTGGGAGAGCTGGCTCGCGAAGCGAGACTGAGAGGGCTTACACTCCATCTTTGGGCCTTCCCGCCACCTCTGCCACCCCTTCCGCAAAGGCGGCGCAGGCGGCATCGCAGGCGCTTTGGGTTCCGGCGAGAAGCCCGCCGCCGAAGTTTGTCTCGCTGGGGGGCGCGTATAGCTTTTTCAGCCTCACATCCGCCGCCTTCAGCGCCCCATCCATGGCGTACATTCCCTCCAGGGGCGGGGCGATCAGATAGGCAATGGCAGTCCCCACCGCCACGCCCGCCTCCTTCGCCAGGAACGTACCCACGCTACTGACAGTATGCGCAAGAAACGGCACCCCATTCACTTCCTGAAAGCCCACCCGCTTCAGCTCCGCCAGCGCCGCCTCCATGCCGCTTTTCACCGCCCCGGGGGTCTGGCCCGCCAGAATGCCGATGACCTCCCCCGCATAGGGGGTGGAGGCGTTCCCCGCCCCGGCGTAGAAGCTTCTGCCGTAAGCCACCTCCACCTCCGCCGCCTTGGTGGCAGCGTCCAGGGCGATATAGGTGGCATCGTCGCAGTCGGTGGTGAGCAGCCCCAGAGCGGGAAACCCCTCCGGTGCCCCCAACGCCCGGCAAAGGGCCGGGCTGGCATTCGCCAGAAACCGGACCGCCAGTACCTTCACCGGGATCATACCGCCGCCTCCTGCTGCAGGGCCACGCCGGACACCTTCCTATTTAATATAGTATCGATGAGCCCCGCGATATGGGCTCCTGCCTCCACCGCCGGGGTGCCCTGGGCGTGGATGTTGGACACCACCGTCCGGCTGGACTCCGATACCCCCGTCCGGGGCAGATAGGTCAGATACGCGGACATGCTCTTGTCCGTCACCAGCCCGGGCCGCTCTCCCACCAGCATACAGATCAGCTCACACCCCGTCACATCGCCGATGGCGTCCCCGGCCCCCACCCGGCAGTACCGGACGAAGATGGGTGTTCCCGGGTCGATGCCCCGGAGCTTCAGCCCCTCCCGGATGGCCTGGTAGCAGTCCATGGCGTTTGCCGTAATGGCGGCGGAGCTGAGCCCGTCCCCAATGACGATCTGCACCTTCGGGGTGCCGGGGATGGCGGCTTTGATTTTCCGCTGATTCTCCTCGTCAAAACTCCGGCCCAGATCCGGTCGGGTCAGATATTCGTCCTTGCTGTGGCATCGGGTCTGAACCTCCGCCATGCCGTGATTTTCCGCGTAGTCCGACCGCACCTGGGAGAATACCGCGTCCTGAGCGGCGGCATGATCCGCCCGGAACCGGAGCATGGTCAATGTTTTGTACCTGGCCCCGGCCCGTCCGCAGCCCAGCCGGGCCGGGGTCCGCTGCTTCATCGTGCGAAACTTTTCCCCGTTTTCCGGCGTCTCCACCAGGTAGAGCTTCCGCAAATCCAGCGCCGTCACATCGGGAACAAAGTCCCCTTCTCCATAGGGGCTTTCCCCCTTCTCCGGCCCCGGGACGCTATTATGGTAGGGGGCGGCCTTGACCGCCGGAGCCTCCTCCATGCCTCCCAAAATTTCCGCCACCATAGCGGCGATTTCCTGTTTATTCATGTTTCCACCTCTTGTTTTTTCGCCCTCTCCGCCCCAGTGTGCGCACGGGGGCACCTCTCCCAAAGGGAGAGGCAAGTAGGCGCGGTGCAAGGTTTTGGGACAATGCGAATTGGGGGACCACACCCTTGGCTCCCCCTTTGGGGGAGCTGGCACGGCCCATAGGCCGTGACTGAGAGGGCCTTCACCAAGCGTGCCTCACCCTTTCCCATACACCAACGTCTTCACCACCACCGGCATGGCCCCGCCGATGGGCTTTCCCACATCCAGGAAGCTTCCCTCCCCCGCCTTGACCCGGTCAATGCAGAGAATGGGCGTCTCCCCGGGAACCCTTGCCGCCAGTGCCTGGCCCAATGCCTTCGCCATGTCCTTTTCCAGGCAGAGATACAGATTCTCCCGGGTCTGCCTGAGAATCTCCTCCGCCATTTCCACCGTCTCCTCATAGCTGGGGGCATCCTTGCCCGCCATGGCAAGGATCGCCATTCCCTCCTGGCCTTCCAGCGCCTCCCGGATCTGGGACAAATCCGGAATCCGCACCACCGGCACATTTTTCAGGGGGAAGGGAATGTTCTGGCAGAATACCGTGCTGCCGGAGAGCTGGGCGCTGTGGCACCCGGCCCCAATCACCGTGGCCCGGATGGTCTCCTTCCCCAGCACATAGTCTCCCTGACATAACCGGCTTTCCCGGATGGCCCGGCCCAACGCCGGACCAATGTCCCCAAAGGCCAGATCGGGATAGTCCTTCCCGATGCAGTCCGCCACCCCACCGGAGAAGGACAGCACCACTGTTTCCTTGGGCACAGTCCAGGGCCGGGCCGTTTCCTCGGTGGTCAGCACCTCCAGCAGAGGCGTCACCTCCCGCAGCCCTGCCGCCATTTCCAGCCCCTGGGCCAGGGTCCGGGCAATCTCCTGAACCTGCCCCGGCTCCGCCCGATCCCCGGGCCGGAGGCCGCATAGCGCCCGGAGGGCCGGGGAAACATAGGTTACAGTCCCATCCTCCCCCAGCTTGAGAAGCCGCCCGCCCACATTCAGGCAGCCCGTCTCCCGGATTTCCCCCGCCTGAATCAGGGCCAGGTTGCTGGTGCCCCCGCCGATGTCCATGTGGAGCACCGTCAAGCCGGTGTCTCGGCTGTAATCCGCCGCCCCGGAACCCTTGGCTGCCAGGACGCTTTCCAGGTCCGGGCCAGCCGTCGCCACCACAAAGTCCCCCGCCAGGTCGGACATGGCCTCCAGCACCGCCTGGGCGTTTTCCTTCCGGCTGGTCTCTCCCGTGATGATGATGGCCCCCGTGTCCACATCCTCCCGGGTGATCCCTGCCGCCCGGTACTCTTTCTCTACAATCTCCCGGAGGGCGGCGGCGTCCATCCGATGCTCGCTGAGCAGCGGTGTAAAGTGCACCGGACTTTCATAGACAATCCGCTTCTCTCCAATCTCCAGCTCCGGTACCGCAAAGGCCGATGCCCGGTTCTCCACCGTTAGCTCAGACACAATCATCTGGGTGGAGGTGGTGCCGATGTCCAGGCCCACACTGGTTAATACCTCAGACACGGCCCGTCACCTCTTCCAGGATACGCCGGATCAGAAAATCCTCCGCCGCCATGGGGTTACCTTCACAGCAGGGATCATTCAGGGTAGCCCGGGCAATCTCCCCGGCGCTGCGCCAGACCTGCCTGGGGTCCACTCCCGCCTGGACCAGTGTCTCCGGCAGGTTCAGCTCCCGGCGAAGCCTTACCAGGCTGTTTTTCAGATTCCGGACCCCGATGGTATCGGCGCTGCCCCCAATCCCCGCCGCCCGGGCCAGCTCCGCGTATTTCTTCCCGGCGACGGCGGCGTTGGAGCCGATGACCGCCGGAAGCAAAATGGCGTTGAGCCGCCCATGGGGTACATGGAACATGCCGCCCATGCTGTGGGCCATGGCGTGGCACAGCCCCAGCCCCGCCTGGGTAAAGGCCAGCCCCGCCATGGTGGACGCCACATGGACCTTCAGCCGCACCTCCTGCCGTCCGGCGTAGGAGGCAGGCAGGGCTGCATAGAGGGCGGAAAAGGCCTCCTTCGCCAGCAAATCCGAAAAGGCCCCGGCCCCCTTGGCAGTGTAGGCCTCCACCGCGTGGGTGATGGCGTCAAAGCCCGTCTCGGCAATCAGCCCCCTGGGAAGCCCCATGAGAAAGTCGCTGTCCAGAATCGCAATGTGGGGCCGCAGCCCCTTGTCTACCAACGGATGCTTGACCTTGTTGTGGGTCAGCACCGCGAAATCCGTCACCTCCGACCCGGAGCCGGAGGTGGTGGGAATGGCGCAGAAGGTGCAGCTTGCCTTGGAAAAATACACCATGGCCTTTCCCAGGTCCATGGCGCTGCCGCCCCCCAATGCCACCACCAGATCGGGGCCAAAGTCCTTCAGCACCGCTGTTCCCTCCGCCGCCAGCTCCACCGACGGGTCGGGCGCCACCTTGTCGAAGATGGTCACCGCCTCCGCCTTTGTTTGCTTTGCAACCTTGCTTGCCATACCGTTTTTCTGAAAGTAAGGGTCCGTCACCAGAAGCAGCCGCTTTGCCCCCAGCTCTCCCAGCGCCGCCGTCGCCCCGGGGCCGGAAATCACCCTTGTCGTGCAGGAAAATTCCTCCATGGATAACCACCGCCTTGTCTGTATCGGCTCCGGCATATGTGCCGAAGCCATCTAACAGCCCTAGTATTTCCCGGATTGGCGGGAAACATGTGGGAGGAAGGAACATAATTTCAAAAGGGCGACTTTGATGTTTACAATTCGTAACTTCTATGCTAAAATAAGGGAACAAACTTTTGGGGGAAGGGATCACCCATGGCAACCGACAACACCTATGTCAATATCGATCTGGACGCCATCGCCCGGAACTTCGCTTCCGTCCGCCGCCGGGCCGGTGTGGCGGTTATGGCAATCGTCAAGGCCGACGCCTACGGTCATGGGGCCGTGCCCGTCGCCTTATCCCTGGAGCCGGAATGCGCCATGTTCGGCGTCAGCTCCATGGGGGAGGCAATGGAGCTTCGCCGGGCGGGCATCGGGAAGCCCATCCTGATTCTGGGCCACACCCCCCAGGATGCTTACGAGGAGGCCATCGCCCATGCCATCCGCCCCGCCATCTTCCGCCGGGAGGACGGCTACGCCCTGTCCCGGGCAGCGGAAAAGCTGGGAAAGACGGCCCCCTTCCACTTCGCCGTGGATACGGGCATGAGCCGCATCGGCTTCCAGGTCACGGAGGAAGACGCGGACCTCTGCGCCGAAATCGCCGCCCTGCCGGGCTTAAATGCCGAGGGCCTGTTCAGCCACTTCGCCACCGCCGACAGCCGGGACCTGCAACGAACCCACCGCCAGGCGGAAGCCTTCCGGCGCTTTGATACCATGCTGAAAGAGCGAGGCGTGAACATCCCCATCCGCCACCTGAATAACTCCGCCGGGATTGTGAACTTTGGAGGCCGGTACGAAATGGTCCGCTCTGGCATCGTCACCTATGGTCTGTACCCCAGCGACGAGGTCCCCCGGGAAACCCTTTCTCTGACCCCGGCCCTCAGCTGGTACAGCCATGTGTCCCATGTCAAGCTTTTGTCCCCGGGCCGGGAGATCAGCTACGGCGCTACCTTCGTAACCACCCGGGAGACGGTGGTTGCCACCATCCCCGCTGGCTATGCCGACGGCTACTGCCGGAGCCTGTCCAATTGCTTCCACGTTCTCATCAACGGAAGAAAGGCCCCCATCCTGGGCAGAATCTGCATGGACCAGCTCATGGTGGACGTAACGGAGATTCCCGACGTGGTCCCCGGAACCAAGGTCACCCTCATCGGTACCGACGGGGAGGAGACCATCTCCATGGAGGACATCTCCGCCAACGCCGGCAGCTTCCCCTATGAATTCGCCTGCGGCATCAGCCGCCGGGTCCCCCGGAACTATCTCAGCGGCGGCAAAATCATCCGCCGGGCAGACTATCTGCTTTCAACCATGTAAGGAGGTATTCCCTTTATGTCCCGCAATCCGAAGAAGGGCCACTCCGGCCTGATTGCCGTTCTGATCACCCTGATTGTCATTATGATTGCCGTCACGGGCCTGATGATCTACCTGTGCATCGACCTGGTGAACAAGGCCCCCCAGTCCTCCCCTTCCGCCTCCGTAATGACCCTGCCCGCAAATCAGGCAGCCGCTCCCACCCAGCCTCCGGAAACCACCCTGCCCCCGGAGACCACCCTGCCGGAGCCGGAGCATGTGGTTTCCACCGCAACGGTTCTCTCCACCGGGGACCTGCTCATGCACCTGCCCGTCATCAACCGGAACTCCGACGGAAACGGGGGCTATGACTTCTCCCCCGTCTTCCAGTATTGCAAGGACTATGTATCCCAGGCGGACTACGCCCTTGCCAACCTGGAAACCACCTTAGCCGGCACCGCCAAGCCCTACCAGGGCTTCCCCTACTTTAACTGTCCCGACGAAATCGTCACCGCCTGCAAAGACGCGGGCTTTGACATGCTCCTCACCGCCAACAACCACTCCTTCGACACCGGCTTTGACGGCTACATCCGGACCCTGGATGTCACCCGGGAAGCGGGCCTGGAGACCCTGGGCACCATGAAGGACGGCACCGAGCCAAAATATACCATCCAGGAGATTAACGGTATCCGCATCGGTATGTTCTGCTATACCTACGAAACCTCCGACGGCTCCACCAACCGTCCCGCCCTCAACGGCAATCCCATGTATAACGCCACCTACGAAAACCTCAACTGCTACCGCCCTGCCAATCCCCAGTCCATGTATGACGAGGTGGAGAAGTACCTGGGAGAAATGGAGGAGGCCGGGGTGGACGCTACCATCATGTATATCCACTGGGGCCCCAACGAATATGAGCTCTATGCCAACCCCAAGCACCAGCAAATCGCCCAGAAGTTCTGTGATCTGGGCATCGACGTGGTGGTGGGGGGGCATCCCCATGTGGTCCAGCCCATGGAGCTGCTCACCAGCACGGTGGACCCGGACCACAAGACCATTGTCCTCCATTCCATGGGCAACGCGGTATCCAACCAGCGTCTGGGGAACATCTCCCAGATTCAATCCGCCCATACCGAGGATGGGGTTCTCTACAGCGTCACCTTCTGCAAGTATTCCGACGGCGCCACCTATGTCCAGTCCACGGACCTGATCCCCACCTGGGTCAACTTTACGGACAACTATTATATTCTCCCCCTGGACAAGTCCACGGAGGACAGCTGGCAGGAGCTGTACGATCTGAATGAAACCACCCTGAACAAGGCGAAAAATTCCTACGCCCGAACCATGGGTCTGGTGGAGGAAGGACTGACGGCCTGTCAGGAATGGCTGGCTCAGAGCCAGACGGACCGGGACAACTACTATTATGGTCTGGTAGGCAGAGTCCCGGAACCCCCAACAGAGCCGGTTCCGGAGACGGTAGCTGAGACGGTCCCGGAGACCATTCCCGAAACCACCGCCGCCGCGGCGTGATCAGCCCGGCTTGCCCTCTCAGTCACCTTCGGTGACAGCTCTCCCAAAGGGAGAGCCAAGAGGGGTGGTTCTATGTCTTTAGGACTCTAAAATCTTTCGGAAACCCACTTGGCTCCCCCCTTGGGGGAGCTGGCAGCCGAAGGCTGACTGAGAGGGCAAAAGGCTCCCTTGTGTGAGGCATTTTCAAATCGTCGCCGTAGGCGACACCGCAATTATTCACTCTTCACTCTTCACTATTCACTAAAAAAACAGGAGGCCCCATGCACTTAACCATCGCCCTGTTACAGCTTCTCCCCACGGGCACGCCGGAGGGGCAGCTCGCCAAAGGCCTCGCCGCCTGCCGGAAGGCCAAGGCCCTGGGTGCGGACATCGTCCTGTTCCCGGAGCTGTGGAACTGCGGCTATGAAATCCCCCAGGAGGCCGCCGCCCTGGACGCCCTGTCCGAGGAACCGGAGGGGCCCTTTGTCTCCGCCTTTGGCTCTCTTGCCCGGGAGCTGAACCTGGCAATCGCCATCACCTTTCTGGAGAACCGCCGCAATTCCCTGGTCCTCTTTGACCGTCACGGCCTCCCGGTTCTCCATTACCGGAAGGTCCATACCTGCGATTTCGGAGATGAGCGGGTGCTGATCCCCGGGGAGGACTTCCGCGTCACCCGGCTGGATACGGAAAAAGGCCCCGTAACCCTTGGGGCCATGATCTGCTATGACCGGGAATTCCCGGAAAGCGCCCGGATTCTCATGCTGAAAGGGGCAGAGCTGATCCTCACCCCCAACGCCTGCCCCATGGAGATCAACCGCTTAAGTCAGCTCCGGGGCCGGGCCTATGAAAATATGCTTGCCATCGCCACCTGCAATTACCCCGCCGGAAAGCCGGACTGCAACGGGCATTCCACGGTCTTTGACGGGGTGGCCTACCTGCCGGAGGAGCCAGGCTCCCGGGACATGTGCCTGCTGGAGGCCCCGGAGGCGGAGGGCATCTACCTGGCCCGGCTGGACCTGGACCAACTCCGAGCCTACCGGGAAGCGGAGGTTCACGGCAACGCCTACCGCCGCCCCCGGAAATACGGCCTGCTCACCTCCCCGGAAAAGCACCCGCCCTTCCTCCGGGAGGACTTCCGTCCTTAGGAACCCAAACCTTCCGTTTTCGTATTGACAGGATTTTTCCCGGGGCACATAAAACTCCGGTTGCATATCCTGCGAAAACCTGATAGAATAAATATAGAAAGTGAGGTCGTTCTGTATGCCGGTATTGAGTATGTTTTTTGGAATCATCGTCCGAATGTACCGTGAAGAAGGCGGAAAGCATAATATGCCTCACATTCACGCAGAGTATTCCGGTGATGAAATCGTGATTGCTCTGGATGGAACGATTCTGGAAGGTGACAAGAATTTCCCAAAGAATAAGCGGAAGATGCTTGAGGTTTGGATGGAAATTCACCATGAGGATCTGGAAGCCAACTGGAAGCTGCTGTCCAACGGTGAGCAATTCTTCCGCATTGATCCGCTGAAGTAAAGGAGGGATCGCCCATGTTACAGCCGAAATTGGTCAGTGTTGAGCCAATTGAAAATCTGTGCCTTCGGCTCACCTATGAGACCGGAGAGATTAAACGCTTCGATGTTACTCCCTATGCCAACGGCATGTGGTTCGGAGAGCTAAAGGATGAGGGATACTTCCGAACCGTGCGTATGCTGCCCGGTGGCATTGGAATCGAATGGAGCAATGGGCAGGACATTGCCCCCCACGAGCTCTATGAATGCAGCGTTCCTGAAAAACAAGCCAGTTAAAAGCCCCGAAAAGGGGCTTTTCCTGATGCAGTCGCTTTTTCACCTGGAATGGGACGAATCCGAACGCCCGTAATCATCCGGAACCCAAACCTTTGTTTCCAAATCCGCCTGTCTCTCCGTTAAAAAATTACAAAATGTCACATTATCCCCTTAAAATTTCAGAATCGTTTCAGCCGGAGGGGAAAAACCCGGGAAAAACTTCTTAAGATGTTTAAGGCTTTATTAAGAAATGTAAATACTTTGTAATTTCTTGTAATTTCCCTCTTGACAATCGGATGTGGTTAGGCTATAATGAGGCCATGAAAGAGATGCCGGGGCGAAAGAATCCCGGAAGCACTCCCCGATCTGCTGGAGAAGGAGATCTTGAGAGCCGGCAAATTTCTAAAACAAAAAAGATCATTTAGGAGGTTCCAAAATGAAAAACACAATGAAGAAAATCATGGGCCTGCTGCTGGTTGCGGTACTGCTGGCTTCTGTAGTTCCCTTCCAGGCACTGGCTGCGGAAGTTGTCCAGGGCGGCAATAACTACAAGGGCTTTGATTCCATTGATGTCTACGAAGCCGGTGTCGGTACCCTGCTTGCGTCCAAGGCTTGGGCGAATGGGAAAGACCCCGAAACCAAGACGGTTGCAGATCTGTTGAACTATGCTTACCCTGGCTGGAGCAGCGATTTTACCCTCCAGAGCGCTGAATATCAGGGTGCTGGTTACACTGATCTGTCCACCGTTTTCCATACCAACTTTGCCAGCACAGGTGTTAAGATTTATCTGAACCGGATTTCCAGCTATGAGAGCAAGGTCTACTTCTATAAGGAAGGCACCAACACTCAGATTGGCAGCACCGCAGTCTTCACCCGCAAGGCTGGTCAGACTCTGAGCTGGAATGACATTACTGCACAGAATCCCGAACCCACCGCTTACAAGGTGAGCCGTATTAACTCTGTAGACGGCACTATTGCCATTAAGAATGGCGGTTCCGCAACGATCACCGGCGCAACCGACTTCATCGCTTATTTGGAAGGCATCAACACTCCCAACACCCCCTCCGACGGCGGCAACTCCGGCAGCACCGGCAACACCGGCGTTCTGACTGCCATCTACCACATCAACAACACCACCAACACCCAGTATTACGACGTGGACGGCAAGACCGTTCGTGAGCTGGTCTCCATGGGCGGCTACAACGTCAGCGACTACAATGTCACTCCCTCCAACCTGGACACCATCTATAATCGTGGTCAGTCTGTGGACATCTACCTGAGCCCCAAGACCACCACTCCCACCAACCCCACCACTCCCTCCAGCAACCGGCTGAACGCGAACTTCTATGTTAACAGCACTTCCACCATTTCCAAGTCCTTTCCCTTTGACTTTGACACCAAGTACGTCGATCAGCTGATCAGCGAGGCTGGCTACAACATCGACAACTACAACTACTCCGCCAAGGTCGACGGCAGCTCCATCAATGTGGATTCCTACATTGTCAGACGTGGTCAGACCGTCAACATCTACCTGACCTCCAAGAGCAACAACAACTCCACCTCCAACAAGTTCCCCGCCAAGGTTTACCTGCATGTCTACCTGAACAACAACATCGGCGAGCCTGACCGGAACCTGAACATCACCAACACCCTGGCTGCCGACGGCAAGGTTCACATGAACGAAGTGAAGAACCTGCTGCCCACCTACTACAAGGCCAAGAACAGCAACGGCATCAAGTATGACGGCCTGTATGCCACCAACGGCAACGAGTGGGTTAAGGACTATGTGGATGACAACAAGGCTGAGTTCCTGGACGAGATCGATGTCCGTCAGGGCTATGAGTACGTTCACATCAACGTAATGATCACCAACGCCACTGCCAAGAGCAGCAACGCCGACACCACCAACCCCAAGACCGGTGACGCCATCTTTATGACCATCACTGTCATGGGCCTGTCCGCCGCAGCTCTGACCGGCCTGTACTTCTACGACAAGAAGCGCAAGGCTCTGTAAGAACCGGGCAACATAACGAAACTGAGCCGCCTCATCCGAGGCGGCTCTTCTTTATCCGCAAAGACAGCAAAAAGGGGCTGGCCCATTTAGGCCAGCCCTTGTTTTGCTTATAAAACCATCAGTAACGTCCCCGCCCCGATGAGCAGGCATCCGATCCCGGACTTCCAGCTAAACCGCTCATGGAGAAAGACAAAGGCAAGAATCAGCGTAAACACCACGCTGAGCTTGTCAATGGGCACCACCTTGCTTGCCTCCCCGATTTGCAGCGCCTTGTAATAGCACAGCCAGGAGGCTCCCGTGGCAAGGCCCGACAAAATCAGAAACACCCAGCTTTTCCGGCTGATGGCGCTGATGCCCCCCTGGGCGTCGGTGAGAAACACCATTCCCCAAGCCATGGCAAGCACCACCAGGGTTCTCAGAGCCGTCGCCAGGTTGGAGTTCACCCCGTCAATGCCGATTTTCGCGAGAATCGAGGTCAGGGCCGCAAAGACGGCGGAGCCGAAAGCGTAAGCAAGCCACATATTCTATTCCTCCTCAATGACCATATCCTCACCCAGTTCCTCCTCCCGGACCAGGAACCGCCGGATGGCAAACAACCCCGCAATGCAGGCGATGCAGGCGAGATTGCTCAGGGGATCGTCATGGCTCAGCACCACATGCCGGGTGATTGCCACGGTCAGCACCTCCAGGATGTTGGCGGGGGTGGTGTCAATGAGCATTCTCACGAACTCGAAGCCCACCACAATGGTCAGGATATTGTGAAGCACATGCTCCACCTCCCCGAAGTAGCCGCTTTCGGTGAACATCCGGTAAACCTCCAGCCCCAGGGCAGCGAACAGTACGCAGATGGTCAGGGCCGCGATGAAATTTTCCGCAAAGTGGAGCACCCGGCGGAAGATCCAGCCCAGTCTGTGGTCATGGGTTTTGGTTTTCTTCATATACTCCTGAACCGCTTTTTCGTCTTTAACCTTCATAGGCAATTCCTCCCACGGATAGATTCTGTTTCCATCATACAATACCATTGGGGAAAAGGAAAGGAATATTTTCGGAAATTTTCAGTTCCTGCGGTAGTGGGCCTCCATGTCCTTCCGGGCCTGGTCCACCTCCTGCCGCAGCTCCCGGGCGGACATCCGCAGCACGCCGCTTCGGAAGCTCCCCAGCTGCACCAGCCCATCGGAGGATGCCACCCTCACCGCGTAATTGGTGCCGATCTCGTCTGCCAGGGCCTCGATGTAGGCGTCCGCCGTCTCTCCCTCCCGGGTGTAGACCACCTGGATGTTGTGGAATTTCCTCTTCTCCCCCGGGTTTCCCTTCTGCTTGTAGCCGTCGAAGATCACCACCATGTGGCATTTGGTAAAGCCCGCGTAGCTGCTGAGCAGGTCGCACAGCCGCCGCCGGGCGGCGTCCAGGTCCGACTTCGCCGCCTCCGCCAGCTCCTCCCAGGCAAAGATCACGTTGTAGCCGTCCACAATAATATACTTTTCCTTAGGCGGTCGAATCGAAATCTCCTCCGTGGCAGGGATGGTATCGGCCTTCACCCGGTACAGGGTGGTTTTCTGGGAGCCGAACTCCCGCTCCATGATTTTTTCCAGCGCCTTGTCCTCCGCCCCCAGATTCCGGGTGAGAATCTGAGGGGCCTTTTCCTCCTTCAGGCCGCTTTCCAGATGCATGTAGCTTTTCACTTCGTTCCATCGGACGTTGAAGCCCGCCCCGTGGGCACAGAAGACAGAGTCCGGGGTGTTCTCCAAATCCCCCTCCGGGTCGTAGCCCAGGCTCTCGATCACCGCCTGGGCGTTGTGGCAGGGAGCGTAGCCCTGCAAGGTCAGCTGAAGCCGGCCCCGGCCCTGGGTATAGGCCGCCAGGGTATCGGCATAGTCCTTCACCTCAGCGGCGGGGACCTGGCCCTTCAGGGTGGACAGCTCCCCCTCTCCCTCCGGGGCCTCAAACTGTCCCCCCATGGCCCGGATATCCGTAATGGCCCGCCCGATCTGCTCCCTGGGGCAGGTCAGGAGAAATGCGTACCAGGGCTCCAGCAGAAGGGATTTCGCCTCCATCAGCCCCTGCCGCACCGCCCGGTAGGTGGCCTGCCGGAAGTCCCCGCCCTCGGTGTGCTTCAGATGGGCCTTGCCCACCAGCAGGGTGATTTTCATATCCGTAATGGGTGCCCCGGTGAGAACGCCCCGGTGTACCTTCTCCTCCAGATGGGTCAGAACCAGCCTCTGGTAGTTCCCGTCCAGCACATCCAGGGGGCACCGGGTATCGAAGACCAGGCCGCTGCCCCTGGGCAGGGGGGACAGCAGCAGATGAACCTCGGCATAGTGCCGCAGAGGCTCAAAGTGGCCCACCCCCTCCACGGTGTTTTCAATGGTCTCCTTATAGAAAATCCTTCTGTCTTCCAGCTGAATCTCCAGCCCGAACCGCTCCGCCGCCAGGCTTTTCAAAATCTCCTGCTGGACCCGGCCCATGACCTGGACCTGAATCTGGCCCTTGTCCCAGAGGAGGTGGAGCTGAGGCTCCTCTTCCTCCAGCTGCCTTAGCTTTGGCAGGGCCACCGCCGGGTCATCCCCCTTTGGCAGGGCCACCCGGTAGGTCATCACCGGCTCCATGGCATAGCGCATGCCCGCTTTCTCCCCGCCCAGGCCCTGCCCGGCAAAGGTCTCCGTCAGGCCCGTTACCGCCGCCAAAGCCCCGGCGGGAATTTCCTCCGCCACCGTGAATTTCTCGGCGGCGTACAGGCGAAGCTGCTGGATTTTTTCCTCCCGTGTCTCCCCCTTTGCGTTCCGGTAGGTCAGACTCTCCCGGACCTTCAGGCTCCCGCCGGTGACCTTCAGCCAGGTCAGTCTGTTTCCCTGAGGGTCCCGGGAGATTTTATACACCCGGGCGGCAAAGGACGGCCCGTATTCCCCAATGGGGGCGTAGGTATCCAGAACCTCCAGCAGCGCCTCCACCCCAGTCAGCTTCAACGCGGAGCCGAAGCAGCAGGGGAAGAGCTTTCTTCCCCGGATCAGTCCCCGGAGATTCCCCTGGGTCACCGTGCCGGTTTCCAGGTAGGTTTCCAGCAGGGCCTCGTCGCAGAGGGCGGCGTTTTCGGCAATCTCGGAGGGGTCCGCCCCGAAGTCCACACAGCCGGGAGAAAGCTTCTCCCGAAGCTCCTCCATGAGCATTTCCCGGGACCTGCCCGGCAGGTCCATTTTATTAATGAACAGAAACACCGGCACCCCGTACCGCTCCAGAAGCTGCCACAAGGTCACCGTATGGGCCTGGACCCCGTCGGTGCCGCTGATGACCAGCACGGCGCAGTCCAAAACCCCCATGGTCCGCTCCGCCTCGGCGGAAAAGTCCACATGGCCCGGGGTATCCACCAGGGTCAGCTCCCGATGTTCCGTTTCCAGCCGGGCCAGCTTCGAGAAAATGGTAATCCCCCTGGCCCGCTCCAGACTGTGGGTATCCAGAAACGCGTCCCCATGGTCCACCCGTCCCAGCGTCCGCCGGACCCCGCCCACATACAGCAGGGCCTCACTGAGGGTGGTCTTTCCCGCATCCACATGGGCCACAAGTCCCACACTGCACGGCGTTTTTTTCGGTTCCTTCTCCATAACAACAGGGCCCCCTGATCTGCTTAGTAAGGGTATTATAGCAGATCAGGGGGCTTTCGTCGATAGATTTTATGGAATTGGGGGAAAAATGGTATCCCGGAGCTTTCCGCTTTCCCGGGCCCAGTCCAAAAGCGCTTTACAGGGGGCGTTCAGTTCCCCGAAGGGGGTGCCTGCGTACAGGACACTGCCGCACCGGTTCATCAGGGCCATGGCCCGCTCCAGATCCGCCTGTCCCATGGCGGAAAACGCCGGTACGGACACCACATCCTCCGACAGGGCCCTGGCTACCGGGTAGTCCAAATCGTTTTCAAACAGGATTCCCGCGGCAAAGGGGATGTTTTGCTTCTGCAAGGCACGGTACAGTCCGATGCCGCAGCCACCGCCGCCAATGACAAACACCTCCGCGGCGCCCCTGGGCTTTTCCAACTCCACGGAGCCGAAGGTCAGGTTGAAGCTGCCCTTTTCCATGTCATACAGCTGCTCAATGGAGGTGGCAGCCATGATCTCCTCCGGCGTGCCCCAGGCGGCAATGGTCTCCCCCTTGACGCAGAGGATCAAATCCGAAGCCTTCATCGCCAGGTCGATTTCGTGGAGGGACATGATCACCGTGATATTTTCCTCCCGTGCCATATCCCGGAGGATGGAAAGCAGCTCGATTTTATGACGGATATCCAAATAGGCCGTGGGTTCATCCAGAACGATCAGCTCCGGCGACTGGCAGATGGCACGGGCCAGCATGATCCGCTGGCACTGACCGTCGGAGAGGGTGGAAAAATCCCGGTCGGCAATGTCCAGGGCATGTACTCTTTCCAGGGCGCGGTGGACGATCTGCCTGTCCTCCTCCGTAAGGCGACCAAACAGCCCGGTATAGGGGTAACGCCCCATACCCACCACATCGGCGCAGGTCATCAGCTCCGGTCGAACCCGTTCGGTCAGCACCACTGCCGTTTTCCGGGCAAAATCCTGGCTCCTCCAGGCGGTGATATCCCTTCCTTCCAGAAAGGCGCCGCCGCCTACAGGGGTCAGCTGCCGGGTGATGGATTTGAGAATGGTGGATTTTCCGGCGCCGTTGGGTCCGATGAGGGTCAGGATTTTGCCCCGGTTCAATCTCAGATCAATGCCGTGGATAATTGCCTTGCCGTTATAGCCCACCGCAAAGTCCCTTGTTTCAAAGTAAGCCATTTACACCGTTCCTTTCTTCCGCTGAACCATCATATAGATCACCACAGGCGCGCCAAAAATTGACGTCACCGTGCCGATGGCCAATTCCGTGGGAGAAAAGGCCGTCCGGGCCAGAAGGTCACAGTACAGCGTAAAAACGCTGCCGCACAGGAAGGTAGCCGGTATCACGAAAATGGGCTTGGAGGTCTTGAGCATGGACTTTGCGATATGGGGCACCGCAATGCCCACGAAGGAAATGGGGCCTGCCAAAGCGGTGACCGAGGCAGACAGCAGACTGGATACCACGATGATCGCCGCCCGAACGGCCCTGATGGGAATTCCCATGCTTTTTGCGTAGCCCTCCCCCAAAGCGTAAGCGCCAATGGGCTTGGACAGCAGGATGGATGCCAAAAAGCCGATCACCGCAAACACCAGGGCAGTACCCACCTTGTCCCAGGCGGCCCCGGAGAAAGAACCCATAGACCAGTGGGTCAGGTTCACCACATCGTTTTCACTGGCAAAGGTGATGGCAAAATCCGTCACGGCGGAGCAGATATAGCCCACCATGATTCCGACGACCAGCAGCATCGCCATATCTTTTACCCTTTGCGAAAACAGCAGGACAAAAAACGTGATGGTCAAAGAGCCGATAAAGGCAGCGATCACCATGCCGGAGGAGCTGAGAGGCCCGAATTTCGGCACAAGGAAGATCATCGCAATTCCCACGATCATCTTCGCGCCGGAGGAAATTCCCAGCACAAAGGGTCCGGCAATGGGGTTGCGAAAGAAGGTTTGCAGCAAAAAGCCGGACAGCGCCAGGGAGCCGCCCAAAATGGCAGCCATCATCATCCGGGGCATCCGAATGCTGAGGATGATCCGGCTGCTGGTGGACTCGGAGAGGATTCCCTCAATGGTACGGCTTCCCTGTATGGCGTCCCGGAGCCATGCCCCCAGTCCCCGCCCCACCAGAGAGAACACCTCCCCGGCATCGATGTGTACCGATCCGATATTCACATTGAGGATCAGCCCCCAGCCCAAAAGCAGGGCCATGAGCGCCATCCATATGGCAAAGCGCACAGCCGTGCCTTTGGCTGCTTTTGTTAATTCTTCGGGATTGTCCATGGTATCGCATCCTTCTTATTGCGAGAAAAGGCCCCCACGATGAGCAGACAGTGGGGACCTTTGCGCTTACTGAATTTTGATCAGATGGTCGGTGGTAACATCGCCATCGGCGCTGTGGAAGATGGTGTACATGTCCTGCATGACGTTGGTCAGGCTGGTCTGGGACCAGTCGGGGGCCGTGATCCACACGTTGCCGTTTTGCACAGACTTGAAATCGGCGAACATGGGGTTATAGGCGATCATTTCCTCGATGGTGTAGAACTTTTCGCCGATGTTCCAGTAGAACAGGTAGTCGGCATCCTTAAACAGGGCGTACCACTCCTCAACGGTCATGCTGGCATTGCCGGTTTCATCCGGATTCATGTCCTTTTGGATATACTGCCCGCCCACGAGGTCGATCATCTGGGCCAGGTAGTCGCCGCCGTTGCGGGCGTAGCCCTTCCCGCTGGTGGAGAGATAGCCCAGGGCCGCGGTGGTGCCGGTGCCTTCGCTGTCCAGACAGGCGTGATAGATCTCCTTCTTTGCTTCAAACAAAGCGTTGGCTTCTTCTTCCATACCAAGAATCACGCCATAGGCCTTGACCCACTCGATCCGGCCCAAAGGATGGCTTTCAGCGGAGGAATTTTCAATCAGGGAGGGGATTCCCAGCTCGTCAAATTTCTCTCCTACCTCAGGGGTGCTGTCGATCATGCCGGTGTCCACATGGAGCTGAATATTGGCCTGGGTGATCATTTCAAAATCCGGGGCGCTGTATTTGCCGGAATAGGCGATGCTGCCGGCCTCCATCGCGGCCTTGATGTTGGGCAGGTGCCAGCCGCTGACATCGGTTGCCACCAATTTCACGGTGGAAAGGGCATCCAGCTCGTCCAAAAGTCCCATCATGTTGGAGCTGGCCACATACATTTTGTCGATGGGCTGCTGCAATACCACCACGCCTGCATCCAGATCCGCCGGTACGGTCATCCCCTCGGGGACAACCAGGTAGCTTTTTCCCTCTTCGCCGCCGGTGATCATGCGATAACCGCCCTGATACAGCTTGATGGAAAAGTTCTTTGCATATTCCACGGGCATGTCGCCCTCCTCAACGAGGACGCCGTTGTAGTCCGCCTCGGTGGGTGCTTCGGTGGATGCCACGGTGGGTGCTTCGGTGGGTGCTTCGGTGGGTGCCTCGGTGGATGCCGGAGCCGTGCCGGCGCAGGCGCTCAGGTTCAAAATGAGGAGCGCCGCCAGAAGCGATGACAGTAATTTTTTCATGTTGTTTCCTCCACATTCAACGATTTGAAAAATTTCCAGCGAAGTGCCGTCGCATCGCCGGTGGGCGGGAAACAAAACAAAGCGCGGCAGCCAAACAGCTGCCGCAACCGTATCTTTGCAAGCCATTGCCCCATTTCCCTCAGCACCGGAAGTCGTGAAGCAGTCCATTTCACCAGGTCTCCTGACTACACATCCGCAGACTGCTACAGCCTTCTCAGGGTTTCCCCCAATGACCGACTTTCGTCAAGCAGCAGCCCTCCGTGTTTACAGTGGCGGTACCGTCCCGGATTCACACCGGGTTCCCTATTCTCTGCCGAGTCCATACGATTTCGGCAGCGGTGAAACGCTGTATTTTTTCCTATGCATTATACAATACGGACAAGGCGTTTGTCAATCATCAAAGCCGGAAGTTTCACCCTTGCGGGCTTTCTATGGGCCGCAGCCCCAATCCCCCATGATTTTCTCGTCCTTTCCGGACTTTGGAGAGAGGCCCGGGGATTACCTTACGCTTTCGTTCAGCTGACTGCGCAGGAAGCTATGAATTCTGGCAATCCCCTCCTGCCATTGGCAGCAGCGGTTGATGATGAAGCCGTGAACGCTGTCCGTAAACCGCTGAACGCTTACATACACCCCGGCCCTGATCAGCCGCAGGGCAAATTCCTCCGCCTCATTGCAGAGGCTGTCCTCACCGGCGGTAATGATCAGGGTGTTCGGGAATCCCTCCAGCAGCGCGTCCGGCGCAAAGAGGGGACTGACATAAGGGTCCTTTGCCAATTCTGGAGCAACGTACATTTCATTATACCGCTTCGCCTGTTCCGCGGGCATATCGCAGATACTGCGCTCCTTTTCCCCGGGGTCCGTCGCCAGATCCATCGGCGCATAGTCAATGACCGCGCACAGCGGTTTCAGCAGCCCGGTATCACCGCCCCGCATACACACGCCCGCAACCAGATTGCCGCCGGCAGAGTGACCGACCAGTACCATTTTCTCCGGATCAGCCCCAAATTCACCGGCATGCTCCTTCGCCCACAGCGCCACATCCCAGCTTTGCAGAACCGCCGCGGGAAAGGGATACTGGGGCGCCAGCTTATAGTCCACGTCCAGCACCACCGCGTCATGGGTACAGGCCAGCTTCCGGCAGAACAGCTCATCCCGCTTCTGCCGTCCCGCAATAAACCCGCCGCCATGGAAATTGAGCATCAGGGGACGATTTGTATGCTTCGTTGTGGAAGCAATCACAAAAACCGGTGTGTCTCCCTGGCAGGTGGGAACGGATACCTCCGTTACCTCGGCGGGGAAAGCGGCGATTTCCTCCGGGGAAACCTGCTTCATCTTTTCCAGATTGGTTCGGATTTCAATGGTAAGGGCCTTTTTCTGCGCAAGGGTCAACATAGCTGTCCGCCTCCTGATTATAAGAATGGATCAATTGCGTCCCGTTTCAAAGGACATTTCTGTATCCATGGTAGCATTGCCTCCAGGCTTTGTCCAATCATCCTTTTTTATGGTGGAATTATCTTTTTTGATAGCCTGCTTCCGGGGGTTTTCCCCTGCAAAAGGGCGGTTTTTCGTCCTGATTTCGGCGTCCATGTTTCGGAAGAAAGCAGAAAATTGTGCACCTCTTACAATCGCCAATTTTCACATTTATCTATTTTGCCAAACTATCTGTTTTCTTTATACCGGAATCAATTATCCCTATTGGACAACGGTTTCCCGGTGTGGTACGTTTTACTTGCAAAAGGGACAGATTTTCCCCAAATCTGCCCAAAAAACCCAGGAAACCCTATGCAATCGCGGTTTCCCAAAAAATCAGGAGGTATCGTATGAACTCGCAACTCATCATTTGTTTGCTCATCTTCGTTTTGACCTGCGCCGGTTATATGACCAGTGTATGGAGTCTGGGCACCGTTGCCATGACTTCCCTTGTGGCACTGTCCCTGACCGGCTGCCTCAGCCCAAAGGACGCCCTCTCTTACTTTGCAAACAACAATGTCATTATGATTGCGGCTATGAGCGTCGTGGCTGCGGGCTTTAATCGCACCCAGTTCTGCACCAATCTGGCAAACAAAATTTCCCAGATCGCAAAGGGAAGCCTCACCAGAGTTCTCTTTGCCTACTGCCTTCTGGCTATGCTTCTGTCCCAGATGGTCCAGAGCCCTGTGGTTGTCTTTGGTATTGTGGCTCCCCTGTGCATGTCCTCCGCTGAGTCTATGGGAATTTCCAAGTCCAAAATCGCCCTGCCCCTGGGCGTTGTCTCCATCGCTACCTGCTGCACCCTGCCCATCGGCACCGGCGCAACTCAGGCCGCAGAGCTGAACGGCTACATTGCCTCCTATTATGAAAAGCTGGAAAGCTTTGCGGGCACCATGCCCACGGTCAACTTCTTTGACCCCATGATTGCCCGTCTTCCCCTTCTGATTGTCACCGTTGTCTACTGCGCCCTGATCATGCCCCGGTTCAGCCCCGAAAAGCTGAACACCGCTGACAAGGAGTCCCGGAAGTCCACCGCCACCCTCTCCCCCGTCGCCGAGGTCGCGGGTATCGTGATCTTCTTCGGAACGGCTCTGTGCCTGATGCTCCAGGCTTCCGTGCTGAAGAGTCTTCAGGTCTGGCAGATCTGCATGATCGGCGCGGTTCTGATGGTAATCTTCAACGTGCTCAAGCCCAAGGAGGCCGCCCAGTCGGTTCCTCTGAGCATGCTGTTCCTGGTTGTCGGCGCTCTGGCTATGTCCGGCGCACTGTCCGCCACCGGTGCCGGTGACCTGATCGGCGGCATCATTTCCAGCGTCGTCACCAAGCTGAACAACAACTATCTGGTTGGCCTGATCTTCTTCCTGGTTCCCTTTGTTCTGACCCAGTTCATGTCCAACCGGGGCACCATGCTGATCTTCATTCCCATCGCCATTGCAACCTGCTACAATGTGGGCGGCAACCCCGTCGGTCTGATTATCCTGATTCAGGCCGCCTGCCTCACCGCCTTTATGACCCCCATGGCGACCGGCGCCGTTCCCTACATGATGGAGTACGGCAACTACTCTCAGATGGATCTGGTAAAGGGCGGCTGGCTGTACGCCATTATTTCCTGCGTTGTCTCCGTAGGCTGGATCATGTCCATGTATCCCGTCCTGTAAGCACTCCCATAAGCGCATACCCCGGATAAAAAAGGACCTTGTGTATTGCGCCATATCAATACACAAGGTTTCTTTTCCATATATGTTTTTTCCGGCTTCGGAACCGGTTCCCAGACTCAGGGCACAACGCAGTTTGTGCAGGCCGGAATCGCCCGCTCCCTCACAATCTGCAAGAAGTCCCGAATCATATCCTGTTTAATGCTATCCGGATGATAAATGGCTACACATCTGCGGTACTCCGGCATCCCCTTGATGATGAAGAAATCCAGGTCCTCCTCACGGACGGATGGCAGCTGATCCAGGGCAGGCCCGGAAAGAAGCTGAATTCCCAGACCGGCAGCGGTCAGCTGTATCCCGGTTCCCAGATTGCTGATGCCGATTGTCCGGGAAGGCATCAGGTGATTCTCCTGAATGATGCCTTCATAGATGGAATACAGGCCATGGCCCAGGGCCGACATAATGAAGGGAATCCCCCTCAGCTGCTCCGGACGCACCCGATAGGGGTTATCGCAGCTGTACTGCTCCCGTATGGATTCCGGGATGATTCCCAGCTTTTTGGAAGCTGCCAGATACAGCTTTTCAAACATCAGCTCTTCCACGATCAGGTCCCGGGAGGCCGTGGGATAAGCGCCGATGACCAGGTCGATTTGCTGCTGCTGGAGCTGTTCGTAGATCACATCCTCCGCTGTCTGCACAAGCTGTATATTCACATCCGGATGCATTTCACAAAACCGGGGGAGGATCAGCGGCAGCCAGTGATTCCCCCGATACTGACCTATGCCAACCACAAAGGTCTGGGTCGGATTGGAGATAAATTGCAGATCCCGCCGCATGGTTCGCTCCGCAAGGGCAATCTGCTTCATTTTCTGCAGGTAGAATTGGCCCGCGTCCGTGATGGTGATGGGGGATTTGGTCCGGTCAAACAGCTTGGCCCCCAGCTCCTCCTCCAGACGGTTCAGGTACATGGAGAGGGTTGGCTGAGAGACATACAGCCGCTGGGCCGCTTTTGTCAGATTCCGCTCTTCCGCCACGGCAATCACATATTCCAGCTTATCGTATAACATAATCATCCCTCCGCTTCTATTATAATCGGCTTTTGACCAATGTAAAGGCCGAAGGGGAAACTATAAATTATCTTTATAATCCGAGGCAACTTTTTATTCGACATTTGCCTGTTTGCTTACTACAATATCCATAGAAACTACAAGGATCAGGAGGCTGATATTGTGAAAATCACGAAGGTTTACACAGAGAAATACCGCTGGCCCAAGGAAAAGCCCATCGCCAACGGAAAGCACGTTTATACCCACAACGACCTGAATCTGCTGGTGATTGAAACCGATGAAGGGATCACCGGCTATGGCTGCAGCTGGGCCATTGAGTTTGCCGAAAGCATGGGAAGGGCCATCCTGGGAGAGGACCCTCTGAACCATGAGCGTCTCTGGCAGAAAACCTACGTCCCCAAATTCATCGGCAGAAGAGGCACCAGCGCAAAGACGGTATCCGCCATTGATATGGCCCTGTGGGATATCAAGGCCAAGGCTGCCGGAATGCCCCTGTACCGTCTTCTGGGCGGCGCCAGGGAAAGCGTCCCCTGCTATGTTGCCGGCGGCTACTATGCCAAAGATAAGGGCATCCCGGAGCTTCAGAAGGAGATGGAGGAATACCTGAGCTGGGGCATTCACGCCGTGAAAATGAAGGTCGGCGGCGTCTCCATGCGGGAGGACGCGGCCCGGGTAAAGGCCGTCCGGGAGGTGATTGGCGAGGACACCGTACTGATGCTGGACGCCAATTGCGCCTACAAATTCTATGAGGCCATCGAGTTTTCCAAGATGGTGGAAGGGTATCATCCCTATTGGTTCGAGGAGCCGGTGGATGCCGACGATTACGACGGCTACCGCAAGGTCGCGGCTAAGAGCGGCATTCCCCTTGCCGCCGGTGAAAATGAGGTAACCCGGTTTGGCTTCCGGGATCTGATCAATACCCAGGCCATCAGCATACTCAACCCCGATGCCGCCAGCCTGGGCGGTGTTACGGAGTTTATGAAGGTAGCGGGCTATGCCGACGCCAACGGGATTATGATGAGTCCCCACGGTCAGCAGCAGATTCACATTCATCTGGACTGCGCCGTTCCAAACGTGAATTTCGCGGAATTCTACCCGCCCCAGTATGACGCCATGGTTTACACCGCGTTTCAAAATCCGGTGGTGTTCAACGCGGATGGGACCGTCAGTCCCAGCCAGGCCCCAGGCGTAGGCCTGGATATCAACCGGGCCGTTCTAAGCGACTATCGGATCGGATAAGGAGCATTGCTATGAAAATTACAGATGTAAAGGTTCTTCGGGCCAACCGTGCGGTGTACTGCAAAATCTACACCGACGAGGGCATTGTGGGTCTGGGTGAAAGCGGCGCCTGGGGCTTTCTGGAAGCCTCTGCCCAGGCAATTCTCACCATGAGGGAATACCTGATTGGCAAGGACCCTCTGGATATTGAACATCATTGGCAGTATCTCTACCGTTTCTCTCATTTCCGGGGGGCGGCTGTTATGGGTGCCATGTCCGCCATCGATATTGCGCTGTATGACATTGCCGGAAAATACTTTGGCGTACCCGTTTACAAGCTGCTGGGCGGCAAATGCCGGGATAAGGTTCGTGTCTATAATCATACCGCGGGCCGCACGGAAGAGGAGCTGGTCCAAAACGCCATCCGGGGCGTGGAAGAGGGCTACACTGCCCTCGGTCACCTGAATCCCTATCTGGACGAGCCGAGAACCCAGCCCTATTCTGACGGCAACGGGGCTATGCTTTATAAAGCCGAGCGCCGCATCGCGAAAATCCGGGAAGCCGTTGGGGAAGAAATTGACCTGTGCCTGGAGCTGCACAGACGGCTGGAGCCGGGTCTTGCGGTCCAGCTGTCCGCACGGCTGGAGCCCTATAATCCCATGTTCCTGGAAGATCCCATTCGCCCGGATAACTTTGAAGAAATGGGAAATGTTGCCAGACAATGCCGAATTCCCATTGCCACCGGCGAACGGATCAATACCTGCCACGAATTTGAGCAGCTTCTGAGCCAGAACGCATGCAGCTATGTCAGAGCGTCTCTGGGTGTCTGCGGCGGCTTCACCGGCGCGAAGAAAATCGCCGCCATTGCGGAAGCCCACCACAAGAGCCTTGTTCCCCACAATCCCTGCAGCCCGGTTATGACCAATGCTGTGCTGCAATTCGTTGCCGCCACGGATAACATCGCCATTACGGAGTATCCCGATCCCTTTGCCGCTTCCACCGCCGATCATTTAACCGGTTCCGGCGTGAAGCTCCGGCAGTGCGATATGGTTGACCACATTCCCGAAAGGAAGGGCGGCTATCTGCCCGTTCCCGAGGAGCCGGGAATTGGCATTGACGTAATCCCGGATCTGGAAGAGAAGTTCCCCTTCCGTCCCCACAGGATTATGACCCGTCTGAATTTTGACGGCTCCATTTGCGACCAGTAACAGCGGAAAATCCATAAGCATCCCCCGGGAAATGCACATTTCCCGGGGGATGTTTTCATGTAGTGCCCTTTCTCAGACAAACGGAAGCCTGTTAAAAGCAGCGCAGTGCCCACGCGGTCCGGTACACGCCCCCTGCCTCCAGGGATATAAGGTCTTCCTGGGTTTCCAGGTCCTCGATCACGTCCTGATGGGAGGGCAGACTGCTCCATGGCTCCAGACAGATATAAGGGGCGTCGGTCCCGGGCATATGCCAGAATCCAAAGATCGGGAAATCCGGCGCTGTCAGCGTCACACCATGACGGCCCCTGGGACTTTTCAGCGTCACCTCCCCGGGAATGCCCTTTAGCACAATGGCGTCCTCATCAAACATCTGATGGTTGAGGGGCAGCCGGTTGCCCTCCAGGGGAAAGGGCAGCTCCCGCCCGGTGACGAAGCAGGCCGGGGTGAATTCCACCCGCCGGGGCTGACAGGGGGGAACCTCCAGAACATAGTCCTCAAATTTTAGCCCCTCCTCCAGAGGTACATTGATGCCGGGATGCCCGCCAAGACCGAAGTACATGGTTTTCCCGTCCCTGTTCTCCACGGTAATCTCCACATGGAGGATGGTATCCTCCAGACGGTAACGAATGGCATACCGGAACCGGAAGGGATATTGCGTGTAAAACTCCTGGGAGCTTTCCAGCGTGAAGGTAACCGCGGCGTCTTCATGCCCGGCAACCGAGAAGGATGCGTTCGGCGCGAAGCCGTGGATGGGCAGATGGTACAGCTGCCCCCGGTAGCGGTAGCAGCCCTCGGTGAGCCGGGCCACATAGGGGAAAATGGTCAGGGAGCGGTCAGACCAGTATTTCGGGTCCCCCTGCCACAGATACTCGGTGCCGTCAGCGCCTTGCAGGCTCATCAGCTGGGCCCCGGTGGAATCGATCACGGCGGTCAGGCCATCGCTGTGAATTGTGTACAACATCGCTTTGCCTCCTGAATTTGAAAATGGAATGGGAAACGTTTCTAAGGAAACTCTGAATAAATCGTCCGCGGCCGGACAGCGGATCTTTTGCCCCAGCCGTGCAGGTCGTCGCAGTACCAAACATTATGCTCCGTTTTCCGCAAGCGGAAAACTCCGGCAATGTTCGGACTGCTCCTCTCCCCATAAATCACGTTGTGCTTTATGGGGACCCCTTGAAGTGGGAAATACATCCAGTATTCCTCCACTTTCAGAACTTTCGGCTGAGTCAAAATCTCTCGCTGCCAGCTCTTGCCGATTTAATCAGAGCTTCCCCAATTTTATTCTACCTGGATTCGTCTCCCGGCGCAAGCCCCAATTTTCCGGTTTCCACTTGTCATATTGCACTAATAATATATAGTAAAATTGTACATACTGCAAGAAAAACGCGTTTTCCACGACTGAAACCTGTTTTTTATTGTCAATCCACTTGACAAATTAATGGAGAAATGATACACTAGCGTCAAGGATTCAAGGAAGGAATCTGTGCAATATTTTTGAGATATTCCAGTAATAAAAGATAGGTGAGTGAGCAAATGAACGAAACCATTGTTTCCATGCAGGGTATTTGCAAAAGCTTCCCCGGTGTGAAAGCGCTGGACAATGTTCACTTTGAACTGCGTTCCGGTGAGGTCATGGCTCTGCTGGGAGAGAACGGCGCGGGTAAATCCACGCTGATGAAAATTCTCAGCGGCGTCTACACCAGAGACAGCGGCACGGTGGAGATCTTTGGCAAGGCCTACGATGACCTGACCCCCAAGCAGGCTCAGGAGCTGGGCGTGGCTATCATCCACCAGGAGCTGAACATGTGCCCCCACCTGAGCGTGGCGGAGAACATGTTCCTGGGCCGGGAGAAGATGAAGGGCTTTACCGTGGACCGCAGGTCCATGGAGGCGGAGGCAAAGCAGATCCTGGACGATCTGCGCATTGACCTGTCTCCCAGCGAAACCGTGGGCAACCTGCCGGTTTCCAAGCAGCAGATGGTGGAAATCGCCAAGGCCCTGTCCATCAACGCCCGGGTGCTGATTATGGACGAGCCCACCTCCGCTCTGACCGCCAAGGAAATTGACGAGCTGTTCCGCATCATCCGCAAGCTTCGGGACGACGGCTGCGGCATTGTCTACATCTCCCACCGTCTGGAGGAGCTGCAGCACATCGTGGACCGGGTCACCATCATGCGGGACGGTCAGTACATCACCGCCATGAACTTTAAGGACACCACCCTGGACGAGATCATCACCAACATGGTGGGCCGGGAAATCAAGGAGAAGTTCCCCCGGGTGGAATGCGAAAAGGGCGAGAAAATCTTCGAAGTGAAGAACCTGAACGCGGGACGCATGGTCCGGGATGTGAGCTTCGAGGTTTACGCCGGTGAAATCGTGGGCTTCGCCGGACTGATGGGCGCGGGCCGTACCGAAACCACCCGGGCCATCTTCGGTGTGGACCCCAAGGAATCCGGAGAAATTTACCTGGACGGCAAGGCTGTCACCATCCACTCCCCTGCCGATGCCATCAAGGCCGGTATCGTGCTGGCCCCCGAGGACCGGAAAAAGGACGGGCTTTGCACCAAGCTTCCCATTCGGGAAAACATCGCCCTGCCCAATCTGGATCTGCTGTGCAGCAAGCTGGGTGTGGTCAACCGGAAGAAAGAGGACGCCATGTGCGACAAGGCCGTCTCCGATCTGAAGATCAAGACCCCCAACGTGGAAATCGATGCCGGAGGCCTGTCCGGCGGCAACCAGCAGAAGGTGGTTGTTGCCAAGTGGCTGGCACGGGATTCCCGGGTTGTGATCTTCGACGAGCCTACCCGGGGCATTGACGTTGCCGCCAAGGTGGAAATCTACAATCTGATGAACCAGCTCAAGCAGCAGGGGATCGCGGTGGTGTTCGTCTCCTCTGAAATGCCGGAGGTCATGGGCATTGCCGACCGGATCATCGTCATGTGCGACGGTCGGATCACCGGCGAGGTCATGGCCCGGCAGACCAGCCAGACCGAAATTCTGACCCTGGCAACCAAGTTCGAGAATAAGTTCGCGGCGCAAGCCAACTAAGGAGGAACGGATAACAATGAGCACCCTGAATGGAAATAAAAACAAGTTTTTGGCAATCCGCGGCATGGGCGCCGCCCTGGTTGCCTTCGCCGGCTGGGCCATTTTGTACATCGTCTTCGGCCTGATTGAGCCCAACATCTTCACCGCCAACAATATGCTCAACCTCTTGCGGTCCATGGCGAAATACCTTCTGGTAGGCGTGGGCCAGGGCGTCATCCTGATTACCGGCAACATCGACCTGTCCATCGGCTCCGTGGTCGCCATGTCCGCCATGATCTCCGCCACCATGATGAGCAAGGGCATCACCGCCGTGGTCGCCATTCTGGCAGCCATCATCTGCTGCATGGCAGTGGGCGTCATCAACGGCCTGCTGGTCGGCAAGTTCAAGCTGCCTCCCTTCATCGCAACCCTGGGCACCATGTTCTGCGCCAGAGGCGTTGCCTACCTGGCAAACGGCAACCGGAACACCGACGCCATCGTCTCCGGCCTGGGTAAGGAAGCCGGCGACGCCTTCCAGAACTTCTTCTACTACGGCAAGACCCTGGGCATCTACAACGCCTTCTGGATTGCCTTCGTCATCTTCCTGGTCGTCTTCTTCATTATGAACAAGACCCGCACCGGTCGCCACATCTACGCCATCGGTTCCAACGTGGAAGCGGCAAAGCTGTCCGGCATCAACGTCTTCGCCACCACCACCAAGGCTTACCTCATCAGCGCCTTCTGCGCCGCCGTGGTCGGTCTGATCCTTGCCGGTCAGGCAGGCATGGGCAACATGGAAGCCGGTAACTCCTACGAGATGTACGGCGTTGCCGCAGGCGTCATCGGCGGTATCTCTCCTCTGGGCGGCAGCGGCCTGCTGCTGGGCGCCTTCGCAGGTGCCGGCGTGTGGCAAACCCTGGAGAACGGCCTGGGCATCATCGGCGCCCCTGTCGGTATCCAGAGAATTGTCATCGGCGTCATCGTCGCCGGTGCCGTGCTGATTGACGTGGTATTCCGTCAGGGCACCAAGAAGGCCAAGAAGTAATCTTAGGAAACTCTGAATCAGAGCTTCCCTCACCCCGTTATTTCCGTGGCAAAGCCGCGTAAATAAATATCCCTAAGGAAAAAATCATTTAGGAGGAACACCAATGAAAAAGACATTCTCTATCCTGCTGTGTCTGGCTATGATTCTGAGCCTGATGGCAGGCTGCAGCAGTGACAAGCCCGCTGCCGCAGAATCCAGCGAATCCTACAAGGTCGCTCTGATCACCATGGACTCCATCGACCAGCACTGGATCACCCTGAAGGAAGGCGCTGAGAAGGCCGCCGCCGAGCTGGGTGTGGAGCTGACCTTTATGGCTCCCAACACCAAGGACGACGCCCTGCAGATCGAGCAGGTCAACAACGCCGTCTCCGCCGGCAACAAGGCCATCATCGTGGCCGCCAACGGCCCCGACGCCATCTCCTCCGCTCTGAAGGAAGCCGCTGACGCCGGTGTGAAGATTGTCTACGTTGACTCTCCCGCCAATGTGGATGCCGAAGCCACCTTCTCCACCGACAACACCGCCGCCGGTAAGACCGCCGGTGAAACCATGATCGCTGCCCTGACCGACAAGGGCGTCACCTCCGGCAAGATCGGCATCGTCAACGTCAACGCCGCCACCGCTTCCACCGTGGCCCGTGAGACCGGCTTCCGTTCCGCCTTTGAGGGCACCGGCTTTGAGCTGCTGGAGACCCAGTACGGCGAAGGCGACGCTGCCAAGTCCCAGTCCATCGCGGAAAACTACATCACCCAGGGCGTTGTGGGTATCTTCGGCTGCAACGAAGGCTCCACCAACGGTTCCGGTAACGCCGTCAAGGCCGCAGGCGCGGACGTTGTCTGCGTTGGCTTTGATAAGTCCGACGCCATCATGGGCCTGATTGAGGACGGCTACATCCTGGCTACCATGGCCCAGAACCCCGATGTCATGGGCTACGAAGGCGTTAAGGCCGCTGTTGCCGCTCTGAAGGGCGAGGACCTGGGCGGCGCCGTCACCGATACCGGCGTTTCCGTTCTGAAGGCCACCTCCGCCGCTGCTCCTGCCGCTCCCGCTGCTCCTGCCGGCGACTATAAGCTGGCTCTGATCACCATGGACTCCATCGACCAGCACTGGATCACCCTGAAGGAAGGCGCCGAGAAGACCGCCGCCGAGCTGGGTGTGGAACTGGTCTTCATGGCCCCCAACACCAAGGACGACGCGCAGCAGATTGAGCAGGTCAACAACGCCGTCGCCGCCGGCTGCGACGCCATCATCGTGGCTGCCAACGGTCCCGACGCCATCTCCTCCGCTCTGAAGGAAGCCTCCGCCGCCGGTGTGAAGATCGTCTATGTGGACTCTCCCGCCAATGTGGATGCCGAGGCCACCTTCTCCACCGATAACACCGCCGCCGGCAAGACCGCCGGTGAGACCATGATCGCCGAGCTGACCAACAAGGGCATCACCTCCGGCAAGATCGGCATTGTCAACGTCAACGCCGCCACCGCTTCCACCGTGGCTCGTGAGACCGGCTTCCGTTCCGCCTTTGAGGGCACCGACTTCGAGCTGCTGGAAACCCAGTACGGCGAAGGCGACGCCGCCAAGTCTCAGGGCATTGCCGAGAACTACATCACCCAGGGCGTTGTGGGTATCTTCGGCTGCAACGAAGGCTCCACCAACGGTGCTGGCAACGCTGTCAAGGCTGCCGGTGCGGACGTGGTCTGCGTTGGCTTTGATAAGTCCGATGCCATCATGGGTCTGATTGAGGATGGCTACATCCTGGCTACCATGGCTCAGAACCCCGATGTGATGGGCGCTGAGGGCGTCAAGGCCGCTGTGGCTGCTCTGAACGGCGAGAACCTGGGCGGTGCTGTCACCGACACCGGCGTCTCCGTCCTGACCAAGTAAGCGCTTCCGATTCGACACAAAAGCGCCGGTTCCCCCGGCGCTTTTCGCCCCGTTGACAAGCCCCTTTTGGGGCTTGTCAACGCAGTTGAATTGGGCAAAAAAATGTGCTATCATATCCGCATAAGGCGGAGGCGTGTTCCCGCCCGGGCGGAAGCAGTCCCCTGCCTTATGGGCAGATGTAACCCACCGAAATCTCATATAAAGGAGAATACCTTATGAAACGTTCCGAAGTCAACAAGGCTCTGCGTGAGCTGGAAGCCATGTGCGAAAAATACCACTGCTATCTGCCCCCCTTCTGCCACTTCACCCCGGAGGAGTGGGAGCATAAGGGCCATGAATACGATGAGGTCCGGGATTGCTGCCTGGGCTGGGATATCACCGACTACGGCAAGGGCAATTTTGACAAGCTGGGCTTTTCCCTCATCACCATCCGCAACGGCAGCCAGACCATGCGGGACAAGTATCCCAAGGTCTACGCCGAGAAGCTGCTGTTCCTGAAGGAAGGGCAGTATTCCCCCAACCACTTCCACTGGTACAAGACCGAGGACATCATCAACCGGGGCGGCGGAAATGTCCTTATCCGGGTGTACAACAGCCTTCCCAATGAAGAGATCGACTATGAATCCGATGTCACCGTCCATACCGACGGACGTACCTATACCGTTCCCGCCGGAACCCAGATCCGTCTGACCCCCGGTGAGAGCATCTATGTGCAGCAGTATCTGTACCATGACTTCGAGGTGGAGCCGGGCACCGGAGACGTGCTGCTGGGCGAAGTCAGCCAGTGCAACGACGACAGCAATGATAACCGGTTCGCTCTCCCCATGGGCCGGTTCCCCGCCATTGAGGAGGACGAGGCGCCTTACCGTCTGCTGTGCACCGAGTATCCCGCTGCCAAGGACTAAGAGGAGGACAAACCATGATCGATGTGGTTGCGCTGGGCGAGCTGCTCATTGACTTTGCCGCGAAATCCACAGACGAGGCAGGCTACCCCACCATGGCTGCCAACCCCGGCGGCGCTCCCGGCAATTTCCTGGCAGCCCTGAACGCCTACGGCAGAAAGACCGCCTTTCTGGGAAAGGTGGGCACCGATGCCTTCGGGCGTCTGCTGCTGGGCACCCTGAGAGAAGCGGGAATCGAGACGAAGGGGATTGTCTCCGATGATTCCGTTTTCACCACCCTGGCCTTTGTAACCTTCGACGGCAACGGGGACCGTTCCTTCTCCTTCGCCCGGAAGCCCGGTGCGGACACCCAGCTCAAGTGGGAGGAAATCGACACGTCCCTCATTGACGAGGCCAAGGTCTTCCACTTCGGCACCCTGAGTCTGACAGACGAGCCGGTCCGTTCCGCCACCCAAAAGGCGGTCGCCTACGCAAAGAAAGCGGGGAAGCTCATCACCTGCGACCCCAACCTGCGGCTGCCCCTGTGGCCCAGCCCGGAGGCGGCAAAGGAGCAGATGCTCTGGAGCCTCCATCAGGCGGATGTGGTGAAGATCAGCGACAACGAGGTGGAATTCCTGTGGGGCTGCACCCCGGAGGAGGGGGCGGACAAGCTGCTGCGGGAGTTCGGCGTGTCCCTGGCCATGGTGACCCTGGGCCCCGACGGCTGTCTGCTGAAAACAAAGAACGCTTCCTTCCGTGCCGCCTGCCCCAAGGTGCACCCCATCGATACCACCGGTGCGGGAGATATCTTCGGCGGCAGCGCCCTGTCCCGGCTGCTGGAGCTGGAGAAACCTCTGGAGGCCCTGACGGAAGAGGACCTTGCCTATATCGGCTCCTTCGCCGCCACCGCTGCCAGCCTGTCCACGGAGCACTCCGGCGGCATCCCCAGCATCCCCCCAAAAGAAACGGTTCTGAAAGCTATGTAACCAAAAATCGGAGGCCTCAAGGCCTCCGGTTTTTTTCGTGCTTTGCGGCATACATTGCTGCGCCGCAGGCGGCTTCCTCCTTCCAGGGGGAAAGAACCAGGGGACAGCCAAAAGCCTCCTCAAAGGCCCGGCAGAGATGGGCATTCTTCCGCAGGCCGTTTCCGGACCCGATGATGGTTTTCGGGGCCGCCCCTCCCGCATCCAGGAAGCCCTGGTACATATCGTACAGCTCCTGGGCCATGCCGTTCATAAAGCTGTGCATCAGATGCACCGGGGTAAAATTGTCGGTTCCAATGCCCCGGATGCTGCCCCGGAGGTTCCCGTCTTGCCGGGTGCCCTGGAAGGTGGTGGTCGTACAGAGAACATTCTCCACCTTCCCCGCTTCCCTCAGCGCCCGGTCCATGGCATCGTAGGCGCTTGTCTCCGTTCCGGTGACCATTTTCACCGTCTGCCGGAAGAAGTTTTCCAGCAGGGCATAGCTTCGTCCGCCGCAGAGGGAGGCCCCCACCAGAAGCCAGCCGCCATCCGGGAAGGGCCGGGTCTCCAGGTTGGGAAGGCACATGTATGCCTGGGAATATACCGCCACCTGACTGCCGGTACCCACGTTCACCAGCACCGCGTCCCGGTTTTCTCCCACGGCCCCCAGGAAAGCCGCCTGGTTATCGCCAATGGCGGTATAGACGGGGATGCCCAGTTCCCCCCTGCCCAGCAGCGGTTCCCCGGCAATCTCCGGCAAAATCCCCTCATCGATCTGGGCGCGGCCCAGGGCAGCGGAATCAAAGCAGCCTCCCGGCAGATCAAAGAGGCCCAGGCTCGCCCCATTGGTGGGGTCCATCCGGGGCCGGGTCCGCCCGGCAAGCTTCATGGCCACATAGTCTCCAATGGTACACAATGTGACAGCGTCCGACCCCACCAGGCCCTGGTGAAGGTTATAAAAGTGGGTGACCATACCGTAGCCGGTGGACAGCCGGTGCCCGGTTATGGCGGACAGATGCTCCGCCCAGCTTTCCTTTTCCCCAAAGGGAAGCTCTCCCCTGCCGTCCTGCCAGGTATAGAGGGGGCTGACCGGCTCCCCCGCCCGGCTCAGATACACGATGCCGTGCATCTGCCCGGTCACGCCGATGGCCTCCACATCCGGGTGACGGTCCAAAAGCCTTTGGACCAATGAGGAGGCCTTCTGCCAGATTGCCCTGGGGTCCTGTATCCGCTCCCAGCTGTTTCCCGGCAGGAAGGTTCCGTTTTCCATGGTTTCCGCCTCCAGGACCCCGGCTCCCTCCTCAAAGATCACAGCAGAAATGGATGTTGTACCGATATCCAGGCCCAACGCTTTCATATGGCATCCCTCCGACCATTCTTATCCTACATTGATTATAGTATTGTGGGGAAAGAGTGTCAAGCGGATTGACAAAAGAAGCGGTAAATCGTATAATGGATGCAGGCAGGGCACAAGCCCGTCCGGGAAAGTGAGACTTTGGATATGGCCCAGAAACCACGCAATGCTGACTATACAAGGGAATATAACCGGAAGGCCGTTTTGCGCAATCTGCGGCATCAGGCCATGAGCCGGGCAGAGCTGGCCCGGGCCACGGGACTGACCCGGGCGGCAACCTCCCTGATTGCGGAGGAGCTGCTGAATCTGGGGATTGTGACGGAGCTTGCCCCCCAGTCTGTGGGCAAGGGTCGCAGCGCCACCCCCCTTGCCCTCCGGGCCGACTGCTATTATGCCCTGGCTGTGGATGTGGCAAGAAAGGGTTGCAGTGTGGGGCTATGCGATATGGCAGGCCATATGCTCCAGTGTAAAAAGCTACCCGACCAGGACAATCTGGTAGGAGCGATCATTGATGCGCTGAAAGCCACGCTGGAGACCGTGGACCGGGACAAGGTCCTGGGCGTCGGCATCAGCTCTCCCGGCCCCCTGGACTGCGAGGCCGGTCGGATTCTGAATCCCGCCCGGTTTGAACGATGGCACGGGGTGGAAATCAGCAAGCTTCTGTCCGAGGCTCTGGGCTTGCCCGCCTATCTGGAACACGACGTCTGCGCTCTGGCGCTGCATCAGCTGGAAATGGGCCAGAGTCAGAATTTCATGCTGGTATTTGTTGACATCGGTATCGGCGCCGCCATCATGTCCGACGGGAAGCTCCTTGGAAATTCCAGGCACTTTACCGGAGAGCTTGGGCATACGTCCATCCGGTTTGACGGGCGGCAGTGTGAGTGCGGAAACCGGGGCTGCCTGGAAACCTACGCCGGAATCTCCGCCCTGCTGGATGGCTCCGAATTCTCCAGCTGGATTGACCTGATCGATCATGTGGACAAAGACCCCGATGCCAGAAGACTGCTGGATCTGGAGGCCGTCTATCTGTCCGCGGGCCTCATTAACCTGATCAACCTGATTCCTGTGGATACCATCTATCTGGCGGGAGAAATCTGTTATCGCTATGAGCTGCTTGCCCAGCGCCTACAGCGGGAGATCAGCGCCAAAGCCCAGGATCGGAGCCGAAACAACATTCGCATCTTCCCCTCCGCCCAGGACCCCAACGTGGGCGTGCTGGCGGCAGCCGATGTGGTGTTTTCTAAATTCTTTACCGTATAACAACAGCCCTGAGGAGTCAAGCTCCTCAGGGCTGTTAAACTGTCAGGGTGTAACCTGTATCAGCGCTTTCCGTAGGTCCGGACCGTGTCATACATGGCTTCCAGATTCTCCCGCTTCACATTTTCAATGGAGGCAGTTGTTTCAAAGATAAAGCCACCGCCGGGGGCGCCCACGTCAATCTGCCGCTTGGCCTCGTCGATTACCTCCTGCACCGTGCCGTACTCCAGCAGATACAGCGGGAAGTTGCCGGTAATGCAGTTCGTCGCGCCCACGGTCTTCTTGGCCTCGGCAAGATCCACATTCTCAAAATGGACCACACATTTGTTTTCCGGCAGGCCGGTCATCTGGGTCAGACGGGTCTTGTAGTTGCCCTCTGTGTAGATAATCGGTGTAACGCCCATATCCACCAGGGCATAAACCACCTTCAGGAAGGGTTCCCAGTACAGCTCCTTAAACTGCTGGGGATTCATAAAGCCGTCCATGCCCTTATGCATCCAGAACATCGCCCGCTTCACCGGCATATTGGCGTACCGGAAATACTGGAAGTTCTTAATCTGCACATCCGTAAAGTAGTCAATCGCTTCCTTCATCTTCTCCGGGCAGTCGATCAGGTCCTCAAACGTACCCATTGTGCCCCGGAAATAGTTGGAAAGGGTGTCATAGGGAACCAGACCCACACCGGTCAGCATGGGAGGAAAGCCCATACCGAACAGGGTGCCCTGAACCTTCTGAAGCTCTGCCTGAAGGGCCGCCTGGTACTTTGCCATTTCCACCAGCTTGCCGTAGGCTTCCACCGCCTGGGGATTGAACAGACTGCCTGCCATATGTCCGGCGCTCATAAATCCGGTGGGCATGGGATTCAATACGGCGCTCAGACCGCTCAGGCCCGGGAATACCCGGGGAATGTACTTGTGGAGCAGGAAGCCCGTGGGGTCTGACAGGAATTCATCATACTCCTCCTGCTCCATGGCTTCGATCTCATGGACCTGGTAAATGCTCTCATCCGGCACCTTGCCGCCGGGCCTTCCGGGCCAGTCGATGGAAAGGGTACCCGCCAATTCTTCTATCTTTCCGTCCAGCATGTTGGCAAGCTGGCAATCCGGCTGGAATTCCTGGTGGAATTGAATGATTGCCTCCCCTGCCCGGGGGTGATCGTACATGGAATCCTTATAGGTCAGGTTCCGGCTCAGCCGGAAGGGGGTAGAACCACAGTTAAACCAGATCGGAACCCGGTCCGGTTCCTGGTGGGCAATGGCCTCATTGGTGATTCTCAAGCGGTAGTCAAACATGGATTCTGCCATAGGGAAGTCCTCCTTATTTTTTATGCTTCTGCCTGGGTTGCAGCTGTCAGGCTTCCGCACTTTTTTCTTTTTCCCGAATGCCGTAGACCAGCAGGCCCACAAACAATGTGATGACTGACATGATTGCCGTGGCAACGAAGCGCTGATAGACACCCTCGCTGCCCAGGGGGGTGCACATGGCCCCAATGATACTCTTGGACAGGAACATCCCCAGGCTCATGCTTCCCATGATAAAGGAAATAATCATGGGTGTGTAGTTCCGGGGCGCCCTGGCGGTGGCGGTCTTGATGAGGTGGGGAATGCTGCCGCCCTTACCCAGGCCTACCAGGAAGGAAGCCAGCAAAATGCCCGTCAGAGAATCGGTCATCACGGCGCTGATGGTATATCCGATTGCCATGGTCAGGCAGAAGAAGGGCATTGTCCACCTGCCCAGCTTTTTGCCGTACCAGGCGTACAGCGCGCTTCCCAAAATGGCGGCTATGGTCAGAAGGGCCGTTGCAATGCCCGCATGGAAGGAGGTGCCCAGCTGGAATTCCGTAATGATGTAAGAGGAAATATACACGGAGAAGGTATAGCAGCAGATGAAGAAGAGCACAAAGTGCAGGCACATCAGCCACACAGAGCCGGGAATCGCCGCGAGCTTCATGGGAGCTTCCTTCCCGGCGGGCTTTATAACCTTGTCAGAGGGGCAGACAAGGATCACAAGGATCAGAATCGGAATCGCCAGGAACCAGAGAAGGAAGGCGTTCTGCCAACGGCTGGCACCCAGCAGGCCCCCTGCCACGGACATGAGCAAAGCCCCGCCCTGCATAAACGCATTGGTGTAGCCTGCGTATTTTCCCCGCTCCTCAAAGGACTGGGTATACTGGGCCATAAACGAATTCGGCACGGTGGATGCCAGGCCGGAAACAATGCCGGAAAGGGCCGCGCCCACATACAGCAGCCTATAGCCGCAGGAGCCGCCCAGGATTCCGTAGATGATGCCGCTGACGATGGTCAGGCCGCAGGCCACACACATCAGGAGTTTTTTGGAAACCCGCATGGAAATGGGGCCGGTGAGGAAGGCCATGAATACCCCCGCCAGCGGCTGGATGGTCATTACCATGACAATCTGCTGAGGGGACGCTCCCTGGGCCGCATAGGTGCCGATCATGTACGCAAGCACCGCTGAGGTTACCAGCCACATCATGCCAACAGAGGAGGTGGCGCAGGCGCTGATCAATGCTTTGTTCTTGGCTGTCATGCTTTTCTCTTCCTTTCAATTTTTGGTGGAATGGATAAAAAATATGGATTCACTGCTTTTATTTTAGTTGGAAAACACCAATCGTACAACTTCTGTTTTCATTTTCTTTCCATACGCAAATGGAATGGAGAAAGGCGCAAGAACGCATGGTGTTGAATTGACAATGCAAAACAGGAATGGTATCCTTAAAGAAAGGATGTGAGAGCATGAACGGTGTGCAGATTGCCTACTTTCTCCAGGCAGCAAAGAGCCTGAGCTTTACCCAGGTTGCGGAAAAGTATTATACCACCCAGCCAACTGTCAGCCGTCAGATTGCCGCCCTGGAAGCGGAATTGGGATTTCCCCTTTTTGAGCGGGACAACAATGTGCTGTGTCTGACGAAGGGTGGCGCAGTCATGGCCTTTGAGCTTCGCAAGATCCGGGATGAGATGAACAATGCCATTGAACGGGCAAAGCTTGCGGATGAAAATATGCCTCAGAAGCTTACTATCGGCTATGTCTCCAATCTGCGGGTGGCAAAGTACCTGTATCCGCTGCTGTCCGCCTTCTCCGAAATGTACCCCAATGTGGACATTCAGATTACCGGAAGCACCTTTTCGGAGCTTCGCCGCAAGCTGGCTGCCAACGAGTACGATATGATCGTGACCTACAACTTTGAGCTGCCGGGCATGCGGAATATCCAGTATGAGAAGATCTGCAACGTCAATTCCGGTTTTTTATTTTCCCTGAAGCACCCCCTGGCAAAAAAGCGGGTTTTAAGCTTCCGGGATTTTGACAACGCCACATTTTATGTACTCCAGGAAGAGGAATCCGCAGGCCGGGACACGGAGCTGTATGTGATTACCAGCGTGCTCGGACTGAAGAACATCCGGATCAAGCACTGCGACAATGTGGACTCCCTTCTGTATCAGGTTTCCCTGGGGCGCGGAGTGACCATCGTCAGTGACGCCCTGGAAATCAGCCACAACCCCCAATTCCGGCATTATCAATATCCCAATGTGGGGACCTTACCCTTTCTGGCCTGTGTTTGGAAATCGGACTGTGCCAACCCTGCCGTCCCCCAGTTTGTGCAGAATATTCGTTCTGTTTGGAAGTAACCCTGCCCGCAGCCCCTTTGGAAAGCCACGGACATGCCGATGTTCATCGGCTCCAGAAAATACAAACAGCCCTGAGGCGTCAAGTCCTCAGGGCTTTCAAATTGGGTTTTCCCGGGTATTACATAATGGTCAGCACATTATACAGCTTCATCAGCCGGATATCCTCCTTGGACAGCCGGAGGCTTTTTTCAAATTCCGCCGTTTCCTCCTGAATGGTTTTGCTCAGCAGCACCTTTGTAGCGGTGGGCATCAGGGGACGGCTGGAAATGCCATAGGCCAAAGCCCACTTGACCGGGGCGTTCATGTAGGGAGAGGGTATGCCGATCTGGTAGTGGTCCATTTCCATGTCCTGGTTTTGCAGCATCACCAGACTCAGGGCGTCATAGTGGGTCAGGGTCCCCTCATAGAAGTTTTCACAAATGGTATAGTGCCGGTAGTCCTTCACGTTCATGTACATCTGCACATGATACACCCCAGGCTCCTCCTCGGCGGACACATCCAGCACGCAGCGGTTGATGTGATTGGTCCGTCCGTCGAAATAGTACATATAAAAATGGCTCAGCCCCGCGAAGAAGGCAGGCACAGAGCCGGAGGGCGCCCCCATATAGCCGGAGGGCGGCAGATACAATAGCTGGGTCACCCGCACATCCAGGGCGGCGGCAATGTCGTAGAGGGAAAGTATGTCGATGCCGATCTGACCGGACTCGTATTTCGAGATGCTGGACTTGCTTTTGCAGACCGCCGCTGCCAGCTGATCTACGGTCATGCCTTTCTTTTTGCGGTAATACCGAATCTTAGCGCCAATTTCTTGGGTAATATCAACAAATACGCACCCCTTTATTTTAGCAATATACACTGTTTCGTAAAAAGGCAGAAAACCAAAACTTTTTTCTTCCTTTTTCCCATTATACAAAAAATTTCACCCGATATCAAGGAGAATTTGCATTCTCAGGAAACTTCTTCTCTTTTTTGTTTCCTGTCGTGAAACTTTGGGTGACTCGACAAACCGGGATTTTTCGATATACTGTAGGTGTGCAGCGGAGAGAGCCGACGGCCGGCGGCATCTCTCAATGATTAACGACAAACAGAAGGAGTCCGTTATGAAGTATAATTTCGATGAGATTGTGGACCGCAGCGGCAACCGTTCCTCCAAGTATGACGAGCGGGTAAAGAAGTTTGGCACCGCTGACGTGATTCCCCTGTGGGTAGCGGATATGGATTTCCGCACCGCCCAGCCCATCATTGATGCCTGCAAGGCAAAGGCCGAGGAAGGCATCTGGGGCTACACCTCCCGCCCGGACAGCTACTTTGAGGCCGTCCAGCAGTGGGAAATGAAGCACAAGCACTGGAAGCCCGATACCGCTCTGATGAGCTGGAGCCTGGGCGTAGTGCCCGCCCTGTCCTCCATTGTCCGGATTTTCAGCAAGGAGGGGGACAAGATTTTGATTCAGACCCCGGTCTATTCCGAGTTCTATGACGTAACCGAGGCCTCCGGCAGAATCGTGGTGGAAAACCAGCTGGTAGAGTCCGAGGGCCGCTGGCATGTGGACTTTGAGGACTTTGCCGCCAAGGCCAGGGAGTGCAGCATCTTCCTGCTGTGCAATCCCCACAATCCTTTGGGCATTGTCTGGGAGCCTGAGGAGCTGCGGAAGATGGCGGAAATCTGCATGGAAAACGGCACCCTGCTGGTGTCCGACGAAATCCACGCCGATCTCATTTTCCACGGCAAGCACCACACCCCCACGGCCTCCCTGTCTGAGGAGATCCGAAACAGCATCATCACCTGCGTCTCCGCCACCAAGACCTTCAACCTGGCAGGTCTTCAGGCCAGCACCACCATCTTCCCCAACGCCGAGATGAAGAAGGCCTTCGATTCCTTCTGGGGCGGCATGGACATCCACCGGAACAACGCCTTCAGCTCTGTTGCCATGGAGGCCGCCTACCGGGAGGGCGAAGAGTGGATGGAGCAGATGCTCTCCTACGTCTCCGACAACTTTGACTATGTCTGCGACTTCTGCGCAAAGAACATCCCCCAGATCAAGCCCAACTGCCCCGACGCTACCTACCTGATGTGGCTGGACTGCCGGGAACTGGGCATGAGCAACGAGGAACTTCGGGACTTCTTCATCCACAAGGCAAAGCTGGGCCTGAACGAGGGCTACACCTTTGGCCGGAGCCTGTCCGGCTACATGCGCCTCAACGCCGCCTGCCCCCGGGCCACTCTGGAAAAAGCCATGCACCAGCTGAAAGAAGCTGTCGATCAACTCTAATAAAAAGATAGGAGACATCACTATGCAGAAGAAAACATTCTGGGAACAGTACAAGATGCCCATATTGCTGCTGGGCGGCATTGCCATCGGTGCCCTCATCGGCATCATCGCTCCTAACTTCGGCACCAAGCTGAAGCCTCTGGGAGATATTTTCCTGAACCTGATGTTCACCATCGTTGTCCCGCTGGTCTTTGCCTCCATCGCTTCTGCCGTGGGCACCATGGCTAACATGAAGCGTCTGGGCAAGATTCTGGGCAGCACCCTGCTGACCTTCCTGGCTACCGGCGCCATTGCCGGTGTGATGGTTCTCGTCTGGGTCAATGTGTTCAGCCCCTCCTCCGGCACCACCATCCAGATGGGCGTTGCCGAAATGGGCGAAATGCAGAGTGCCGGAGATATGATCGTAGGTGCCCTGACTGTCAGCGACTTTAACCAGCTCCTCAGCAAGTCCAATATGCTGCCCCTGATCATCTTCTCCATCCTCTTCGGCTTCTGCGTCTCCGCCTGCGGCGGCGAGGAAAGCCCCATGGGCAAGCTCCTGACCAACCTGAACGAGGTCATTATGAAGCTGGTAGGCGTCATTATGAAGATTGCCCCCATCGGCCTGGGCGCTTACTTTGCCAACCTCATTGCCGTCTACGGCCCCGAGCTGATCGGCGACTATGGTCGCTCCATGGTGGTCTACTACCCCCTGTGCCTGCTGTACGTTCTGATTTTCTTCCCCCTGTACGCACTGTTTGCCGGCGGCAAGCTGGGCGTCAAGCAGCTGAAGTACGTTGTCACCCCTGCCATCACCGCCTTTGCCACCCAGTCCTCCGCCGCTACCCTGCCTGTCAGTAAGGAAGCATGCCGCAACATCGGCGTCCCC
>CAYRDE010000005.1:0-42145 GCA_964422935.1 uncultured Oscillospiraceae bacterium
TGACTTCCAGACCCTTGCCGAAGACCTTGGCGGGCAGCACTTCCATGGTGGTGTCGTCCAGGTTGGCGGAGACGTAGTGGGTCCGGATGCCGGCGGCGTTGATCTTCTCGAAGAAGTAGATGGACATACGCAGGTTCACATCGCCTACACCTTCAATGGTCAGACCCACGGAGTTCTCGCCGGGATCAAAGACGCCGTCCTTGCCGGTGCAGTCGTCCTTGAACTTCAGCAGGCAGTTTCCATTGGGCAGAGCGTAAACGTTCTTGGTCTTGCCGGTGTAGAGAAGCTTGAGATTTTCCATGTTAAAATACCTCTTTCTGAATGAAAATGTATATATGGATGGGTTTGCAAACAAATTAATTCAGCTCCGCTTGCAGGGTGGCGTCCTTTTCCAGGACCTTTTTTGCGTCGGCAGCCCGCTTTTCGTCCAGCCGGGTGGCAAGGGCTTCGTCCTCTACGGCGATGATCTGCGCCGCCAGGAGAGCGGCGTTTACACCGCCGTTGACGGCTACGGTGGCAACGGGAATGCCGGAGGGCATCATCACAGTGGAAAGCAGGGCGTCCATGCCATCAAAGCAGGGCCCCTTACAGGGAATGCCAATGACGGGCAGGGTGGTGTTTGCGGCGATAGCGCCAGCCAAATGAGCAGCCATACCGGCAGCGGCGATGATGACGCCAAAGCCGTTATTCCGGGCGTTCAGAGCAAAGTCCCGGGCCTCCACCGGCGTGCGGTGGGCGGAATAGATGCGGCACTCGAAGGGAATGTCCAGCTGTTTCAGGGTATCCATGGTTTTGCGCAGGATCGGCAGGTCGCTGTCACTGCCCATGACAATTCCGACTTTTTTCAAGAAAGTACCTCCTCAGAAAAGTGATAAAAAATGCCACGAAAAAAGGGCGCACTTTACCCTTCATCCTGCGGGAAAGTGTGCCCAGACGGTCGGCAAAACATTTATGCCCTTACTCCATGTGGTGCTCCACTGATCCGTCAGTCATAAGGGTTGCAAAAATTACGAGATTATTATAGCATTCGGCGGAAAACCCGTCAAGAGAGCAGAAAGCCGGTTTCTTCCCATGTTTTCGCGGTTTCCCATGTGAATCTTGACAAATCAGTAAAAAGAGACGAAAAGGGCGCAAAAAGGGGGCAGCTTTTCGCCGCCCCAACGTATTCAGCATACCACAGCTTCCCATGATTTGTCAACGAAAAATTGTGGATAAGACTGACTTTCTCCCTTTTATGAAAAGAAATGGGCGCAAATTTGTATACCATTCCATCTTGCGCTTTCCCGGAAACGGTGGTATTCTTTAGGTACAAAGAGGTGATACCAATGACCTAGGAAAGTAAGGCTTCCAAAGTCACTGAGAAGCCTGAAAGGATACTGTTTCTCCCAATTTCTTCCGTTAAATACATTTTCTCAAACAAAAAATATTCCCGGAAGTGATTCAATTTTTGTCAAATGAGAGACGGTATCGATTCTGTAGAAAGCGAGGTTAACCAAGGATGCTAGATACCAAGAGTTCACGGAAGTGACCCTTGACGTACCGTGAGCAGTTGCATGGTTTCGTCAAGGGTCACTTCTTTTTATGACAATAAGGAGGTAGAGACTATGAAAAGAACGCTGTGCATACTGATGAGCATTACAATCCTGGTCGCTCTGGTCGCCCTGGTCAGCCTGATTGTGGTGGAGCGGAGAGGGCAGGAGGAACCGGGAATCACCGGAACCTGGGAGGCAACCGTGAACATCCTGGGGGAGAACGCAGAGCCGGGGGAAACAGGCACCATGGCCTTCCGTTTTTACAAGGACATGACAGGGAAGCTGATCCCTCCTGCGGGCAGGAATGCGAAATCGGAGAGCTTCTCTTATTTCATGACAGAGGATACCCTGAATATCAAATTTTCGGACGACGAAAAATGGAGCTTTCCCTATCAGCTGGAGGGAGACACATTGACCTTGACCCAAAACCACAACGAAATTGTCTACACAAGAAGAAAATAACCGGATGCCCTTCCCAATTCAGAGGAAGGCATGACGAGAAACATAAATCATCACCGCAGCTTTTTTCGGCTGCGGTGATTTTCGTAAGGTCCGGAAAAGGGGAGCAGTTGACAGCATCCCGGTCCTCGTGGTAAAATGCGTGCATCTGCGATAAAGAGGGAATGCCCATGCCTGCCGTAAAAGAAAGAACCGGCCTGACCGGGAACCAATTGAAAATCATTGCCATGGTGTCCATGACCCTGGATCACATCGGGTTTATTCTGCTGCCCCAAAGTACGATTTTGCGGGTCATAGGCCGGCTGGCCTTTCCCATCTACGCCTATATGGTGGCGGAGGGCTGCCGGTATACCCACGATATCCGGGCCTACTTTCTCCGGCTGCTGGGGCTGGGACTTGTGTGCCAGGTGGTTTCCTATGTCGTTACCGGGTCGCTGTATCAATGTATTCTGATCACCTTCTCTTTGTCAGTAATCCTGATTATGGCGCTGGAGCGGTGGGGGAAACAGAGAAAGTTTGCGGTGGCGGCGGTGTTCCTGGCGGTAGGGTTCCTCTGCGAGGGGCTGCCCTTCCTGCTGCCCCATACGGACTATGGTGTGGACTATGGTTTTATCGGGGTTTGCGTGCCGGTGCTTGCCTGGCTGGGAAAGCGCAAAAAGCAAAAGCTGTGGCTGGTGACCCTGGGACTTACGCTGCTGGGGGGATACTATGGAGGATGGCAGATCCTTGCCCTGGCGGCAGTGCCCCTGCTGGCACTGTACAACGGGCAGCGGGGAAAATACGCCATTGGGAAGCTGTTTTACATCTACTATCCCCTCCATCTGGCGGTGCTGTATGGCATCTGGTGGATTTTCTGGCTATAAGAGCGGAAAAAGCTTGTATCCGGGAAAAACCGATGCTATAATGGGAGCCGCTTGGGGGAAGTTCCCCCGGAGAGAGGAAGATGTAGGATGGTACTTTACGACTGCGTCAGCTTACCTATGCTGGTCCTTGTGAGCCTGCTGGTGGGACTGGGAGGCTTTGTGGACGCCTCCGCCGGTGGAGGGGGCCTGATCACCCTGCCCGCCTACATGGCAACGGGACTGCCGGTCCACTTGGTATATGCTGCCAACAAATTCTCCTCCGCCTGCGGAACCACCTTTTCTTCCGCCATGTTCCTGAAAAAAGGGGCCATAGACGGGAAGGTGGCACTGGTGGCGGCGGCTGCCAGCTTCCTGGGCAGCGGACTTGCGGCCCATCTGGTGCTGATTTTGCCCGATGAGGTGCTGAAAACCCTGGTGCTGGTGGTGATTCCCATTGCGGCGGTGATCATCTTTTCCCAGCGCAACCAGCCGGAGGGAAACCGGTCCCGGGAGGTGCCACTGGGGAAAAAGCTGGCCCTATCCGCTGTGATCGGGTTCTTCATCGGCGGCTATGACGGCCTGGTTGGCCCGGGGACGGGAACCTTTGCCATCCTGGCCTTTACGGCAATTTTGAAATTTGACCTGCGTACCGCTTCGGGAAACGCGAAAATCCTGAACCTTGCCAGCAATTACGCAAGCTTGGCAACCTATCTTCTGGCGGGAACGGTGCCCTTCGCCCTGGCAATTCCCTGCGCCCTGTGCAACATCGGCGGGGCGCTGCTGGGAAGCCACTTTGCCCTGAGTCGTGGGGCGAAGTTCATTCGGCCTATGATGCTGGTGGTGATGTGCCTGCTGCTCATCAAGCTGGCGACAGATCTGCTGCTTTAAGGAAAAGAAAACGCCGGTTATCCTGGTTTTCGGGATAACCGGCGTATTTTATCGGTTTGCCATCAGTGCTTCCATTGCTTCCACGGTTCCGGGCATGACGGCGGAAAAGCATGGATGCTGTTAGCTGACCGGAAGGATTTCGTTTCCATCACTTTGCATCCGGACCGTCCCGGAGGCAGTACACAATACCTGACTGCCCAGGGCATCACAGGTTTGCTGCGTATCCGTGCCGGGCTGGTCAGATGTGACGATCACATACCGGGGCGCAAGGGCTTCCAGAAGCAGGAGCCCATTTTCGTAGTCCCTGCCATGGTAGCTTGCGTGATAGAGGTCAACCTGATGAAGGGGCAGCTTCAGCAATTCCTTGGTCCGGGCGGTATAGGCGTCCCCCGGAAAGAACAGAGAGACATCACCGTGCTTTACTTCAATGGCAAGAGAGTAATTATTGTCATTCTGATAATTGGTTTCCTCCGGGGGATATACGACCAGACGCAGATCCCCATAGGTGAAGTGCCTGGGGCGCGCCAGGACCAGACGGGGAATTTTTTGCGCATCCAAAGCGTCATTCAAAGCCTGAAAGCTGTCCTTTTCCTTGGCATAATAGGGCTCAACCACCAGCCCAATGGGATAGGTCTGGGCCAGAGCCTGGGCAGAGCCGATATGATCCTTGTCCGGGTGGGTCAGGATCAGACAGTCAATGCGCTCCAGGTTTTGCTGCTGGAGCAGGGCGCAGATGGCTTCATAATCCTGAGCCTCTCCGGTGTCAATCAGGATGCTTTTTCCGCCGCTGAGCAGCAGCGTGCAGTCAGCGTCCTCTTCTGTCTCCAGAAAAAAGAAATCCGCTGAGTTCTTAGGCGTGGCGGGGGCCATAACCTTCTGGAGCGAAAGAATAAGTCCCCCTGTCAGCAGCACAAGGCCGAGAACCCTCAGAAGCCCAACGAAAGCTTGCTTCATTCGCTCACCTCTCCTTTCAAGGCGGAAAACATCAGAGCACCGCCGGGGGTCAGATCCTCCTGGGTCCAGCCATGAAGCTTGTCGCAGTCCCAGCGGATTGTCGCGTGAATTTCAACAGAATTGGACAGGGCCCAGCCACACCAGCTGATCCCATTCCGGTTCAGAAAGTCTGAGAAAGCCTGGGCCTGCTCCATATCCAGAGACTGATACTGCCGCAGGAGCATGGCCTTCTCCTGCTCCCCATCCGTAAAATCCGCATATTTGATGCCCCACTCGGTCACAAAAACGGGGAAAGCTGTTTCAACAGCCTTTTCCAGCCAATATAAGGAGGATTTCTCAGAATCGGGGGAAACATCCACATATTTATGGTAGCTGTACATCAGGTTTTCGTAGGGGAGGGGACGCTCCATGGCCTCCTGAATCTGGGTGGAATTTTTGGGAGTCCCCACCAGGATCACCGCTTCCGGGGCGTTTTCCCGGATGATGGGGATGATCCGGCTTGCATAGTCGGTAATATCCTCCCAGCTGGTATCGCCGTTGGGCTCATTGCAGATCTCATACAGGACGTTGGGTACATCCCCGTAATGACGGGAAACCTGAGAGAAAAATTCCTCGGCGGCCTCCACATGGGTCAGGGGATTGCTATCTCCCAGAATGTGCCAGTCCACGATCACATACATGTCTTCCGCAATGGCGTTTTCAATGCCGATATAAAGCAGGTCCAGACTGTAGGGCTCCTCCAGGTAGCCTGCCTTTGTCTCGCTGTACAGGGCCAGACGGATCACATTTGCGCCATATTCCTTCAGCGTTTTCAGAGCGGCGCCATTGATATAGCGGGGATACCAGCCCAGCCCGTGGCTGCTCAGGCCCCGCAGGGCAACGGGCTGGTCCCCTTCGTCCACCAGACCTCCGCCGCTGACCCGAAGAGCCGGAACCGCAACCTGAACCGGCGGTTCCTCCCGGGTGCAGGCGGTCATGGCCAGAACAGCAGCCAGAAGGAGCAGAAAAAGGTATGGCTTATTCATAGTCCAAATCCTCAAACAGACGAACATTTTCTACAGAATCCAAGTTCTCAGGATAAATACAGACCATGACATAATCATATGCGTTCTCCCGGATCATGTCCAGCGCATCCTCCATCTCATCGCCCAGAAGGTAGACCATGTCCAGCTGGCTGCAATTCTGGGCCAGATAGCAGCCCAGGGGGCAGGAATAGGAATCTGCCAAAAGGAGGATCCGCAGCCCATCGGGCAGGTTCCTGTTCTCAATGGAGAGCCCATCGTGCAGTCCACGCAGGAAGGAAAGGCCATAGCAGCTTTCATCAAACAGATCCGCCTGAACCTCCGCTTCAAAGCCGTCATCCACCAAAGCGCCGCGGAAGCCGCCATCGTATTCCTGGTGCTTCCCGCTGTCCTCGGTGCGCAGAAGATAGCTGCCATCCTCCAGGGGATAATAAATGATAAAATCCTCGGCCCCGCCGCTGTAGCACAGGCCCGCCCGGCGGCCCTGACTGCCGAACATTGCGGAAGGATAACATTCGATGGTATAGTTATCCGGATCCCGGGTGACGCCGCCCGGATCCAGCACAAGGCCCGCTGTCTGCTCCAGCCAGTCCAGAATGCGGCAGTAGCCGTAAAAGGCGGCGGGAGTGGTCCAGTGGTGGTCGGTCTTATAAAAGCTCTGCCCATAGCCAAGGCCGCTGTCCTCCGGCAGGGATCGCAGATCCAGACAAGGGACATTGTAGTGCCGCAACCAGGCCAGCAGATCCTCCGCATCGGGATAGAAGCTGTTGTAGGGCAGACCGGGATACCGGGCATCCTCCGGCGCTACCTTCATGGGCGTGATGACGACACCGCTTTTCACTCCGTATTGGGCAGCGAAATCTTGCAGCTTCCGGAAATTGATGGCGATTTTGCGTTGATCATCGGAAAAGCCCACATAGAAGTTTCCGCTGTGCAGATATCCCAGTCGGTCCCTGACCAAATCCAGGTTATTGATTTCACGCTTGTCCAGGGCCATCTGCATCAGACCATAGGCTTCCACCATAGGCCGCCGGAGCGCCACCTGATCCTGAACGAATTCCTCTACGTCTTCAATGACACCTGCCAGGTCCGTTTCATTTCCCAGGTCCTCGGTCAGTTCTTGCCGTTCCTGCAGGCTGCCAAACAGATTCCATACCGAGAGAGCCAGCCATACCAGCAGCAGAAGAAGACCGGCTGTTATTTTAGGGTTTTTCAGAAATGCTTTCATATACAAGACTCACCAGTGTGGCGGCGCCGCGCGCCGTTAGAAGTTGAAATAAATAAAGGGGTTATAGTCGCTTCGCACCAGGTAGATGACGCACAGGGCAAACAGCCCCAGCATGGCGGGGGGATACAGAAAGGAAAGCCTGGGCATTTTCCAATGCAGACGTCCCAGAAGGCTTTCACACCATCCCCGCAGGGTTTTCGGCGGAATACAGGCCAGAATGCTCAGAAGGAACCACAACCAGTTTTCCCGAAGGAACATCCAGGCTACAGAACTGAACAGACCGTTGCCGTTTGCCAGGAACATATTGGCGGCATATTCCGCAAAGCAGTATATATTATCCGCCCGGAATAAAACCCAGCCGAAATTGACCACCAGCAGCAGGTAAAAGTGCCGCCACGCCTTTCCTTTTCCAGGCCACTTGTCAAAGCCTACCAGCCGCTCCAGAAGACAGAACAGGAAATGCCACATGCCCCACAGAATAAAGGTCCAGTTGGCCCCATGCCAGATGCCGGTGCAGAGCCAGACAATAAACAGATTCCGTACCATGATATCCTCGTTTTTTGTCCGGGAGCCACCCAGGGGAAAGTACAGATATTCCCGGAACCAGCGGGTCAGGGAAATGTGCCACCGCCGCCAGAAGTCATTCAGAGAATCCGCAATGTAAGGGTAATTGAAGTTTTCGCAAAAGGAAAAGCCGAACATGCCGCCCAGACCAATCGCCATATCGGAATAGGCGGAGAAATCCAGATAGATTTGCAGGGTATAGGCAATGGAGCCCAGCCAGGCAAGGGAGGCAGGCACCAGATACTGGGTGTGCCAGAGGTTGGTCACACCAAAGATATGATCCGCAATGGCGCCCATGCTGTTGGCAAGAAGCAGCTTTTTTGCCAGTCCCCGGATAAAGCGGCAGGCACCGGCACAGACCTGGTCCATACTTTCCTTCCGGTGCAGAAGCTGGTGCTGAATCTCGTTGTAGCGGACAATGGGCCCGGCTACCAGCTGGGGGAACAGGCAGATGTACAGCGCCAGGTCAAAGGGATTCTTCTGAACCGGTGTGTCCCCGCGGTAGACATCAATCACATAGGACATGGCCTGGAAGGTGAAAAAGGAGATGCCCAGAGGGAGAGCGATGGCAGGGACGGAAAGGAGCGCAGATCCGGCTACCTCGTTGATGGTCTGCACCGTAAAGTTCAGATACTTAAACAGGAACAGGATGCCCAGGTTGAAAACCACGGCCCCAATCAAACCGGCCCGCCGCAGACTGTCACGGCCCTTTTCACTGCCCGCTGCCAGGCCAAGCAGATAGTTGGCGATACAGGACAGAAGCAGCAGAAGGACATTTTTGGGTTCCCCCCAGGCATAAAAGATGAGACTCGCGATGAGCAAAAGACCATTGCGAACCCGAATATGCTGCATCCCCACGCTGTAGTAGAGAATCAGGACAGCCGGAAGAAAGTAAAGAAGAAAAATAACGCTTGAGAAAAGCATGGAAGCAAGGCTCTCCTTCTTTCGTGTAATTCAGCCTCTTACACCGGCGTCTCTTTGCCGGTATTCAGGAGCCAGCGGGTGAAGCCCGGATCATCCAGCAGCTCCTCCCGGTTCAGAATCTCGTACAGATTGGGACGAATCTCACTTTTGCGAAGCTCCAGCAGATACCCGTCCATATTCAGCGTGAAGTCCTGGGGCAGCGTCACGGCATCTTCGTCGGAGACCCGCAGATACGCGAAGTTGATATCCTCTACCAGGACACTCCCGCCGCCCTCCATGGGGTAACGACGGCCAATGGTGATGCGGGGCAGCTTCCGCTGGGATCTTTGGAGGGGCTGCATCCGCTTCTGGATATTCACGGAAAGGTCGGAGAAGGTGCTCACCGTTGGATGCATTGTGTTGCTCATGGTGTGATGCCGGTCAAAGACAATCTGGGTGTAATTCTCCCGATCCGCACTGTCCATGGTATCGATGCGCAGCCCATATTTCCAGCTGTCTTTGACCTGGGAGACGCTGGCAACCATACATTGCAGCTGGGCAGTATACTCCCGGTCCCGAATGGTAACGGTAAGGGGGACTTGATCCCGGGTACTCACCGGCTCCGGCAGGATCACGGCAAGACCATTTTCTGAGATATCCGCCGTAAGGCCCTTTACCTGCCTGCTTTCGGAGCTGACCTCCACCGGCAGGGAAACCTGGAAGCGGTCGCTGGAGCGCAGATTCCGCCGTCCGGCTACGAACAGGAGGGCCATTACCAGGTTGAAGCCGTTGACCAATATCCAGTACAGCAGCACAATGCCGCCGTAGTTGCGGCCCACGACCACCTCGGGGAAGAGAATCACCAGAGCGATCACATCCAGAACCAGAAGGATCATATGGGGAAGCCCCAGCAGCAGGTCGCCGCCGTTATCCGTGTGGGATTTCTCCGTGACATGGAATTTCTTCAGCTTGATGAACAGAGCTTCCGCGATAATGGGCACGATCAGATAGGGGAAAATGATGGTGTCGATAATATTGGACCAGCGGTAAGAGCGGATCTTGCCGGAGGACAGCTTCAGGGCGTGGTTATACAGAAGGTAGGAGGGCAGCCAGATCAGCAGCAGATCCCGCAGGGTGCAGATCACCACGGGGATATGGAACACCACAAACAGAATGGGCGCCATAATGTAAATGAAGCGGCGGGCGAAGGTAAACCAGTACAGGAGCGCCGAAAAATAGGACAGCTTTGTCCGGAACTTCAGCTTCGGGTTGAGCATGATGTGGGTGTGGCGCATGGAGTATACGCAGCCGCGGCCCCAGCGCTCCCGCTGGCGGATCAGGCTGTCAAAGTCATTGGGGGCCAGACCATGGGCCAGAGCCTTGTCAATGGCGTAGCAGGTGTACCCGGCGGACTGGATCTTGATGCCGGTCTCAAAGTCCTCGGTGATGGTGCCGGTGGCGATGCCGCCCACCTCATCCAGGGCCGCCCGGGCAATCAGGGTGTTGGAGCCTGCATAAATCGCCGCATTGGCACGGTTCCGGCCCACGTTGATCTCCCGGAAGAAATAGTCCTGTTCATTGGGAATCCGGCCTTCACTGTACAGAAAATACTGGAACAGGTCCGGGTTATAAAAGCTCTGGGGGGTTTGGATAAAGCCCATTTTGAAGTCCGGGTCCAGCTCCTCCTCGGTGCGGGGAACCCACCGTCCATCCTCATCCTTTTTGTACTGAGGCAGGAACATATAGGGCATGGTTTCCATCAGGAAATCAGAGGTGGGAATCATATCCGCGTCAAAGGTGACTATGTAGGGAGAGCTGGTTTTGGACAGGGCGTTATTCAGGTTTCCGGCCTTGGCATACTTGTTGTCGGCCAGCCCCAGATAACCGATGCCCAGCTCCTTCGCCAGCTCCGCCACGGCGGGGCGGTTGCCGTCGTCACAGAGGTAGACATGCACCTTGCCGGGGTCGGGATAGTGCATATGCTTGCAGCCGTTGGCGGTCTTGTAGAGCAGGGACACCTCCTCGTTATGGGTGGCGATGAACACGTCCACATCCGGGTACAGCTCCAGCGGGATCTCCGGCTTTTCCGGCACCATCATATGGTGCATATCGGTATAATGCAGGAAAGCCTCAAGGGCAGAAATCGCCTCCGCCACTACCAGGCAGATACCGCACACAAAAGCCAATATTCCATATTGGGAAATGCTGGGGATGGTGAAGAAGATACGCCACAGAATGTAGATGGTCATGGAGACCGTGGCAAGCCACATCCAAACCCGGTGGGAGCCTTTGGTAAGCTTTACGCTTTGTACACGCTTGTTTCGCTTCATGAACGTACCCTCCTATTCTGAAAAAGCGACTATCGGATCTGCCGGTAACGGCGCACCAGCACGGTGCTGATGATAAAGACGAGGATCAGCAGGGTTGCAATGATGGTGTTGATGCTTGAATTTGTGCGATAAACGGCGAACTCTTGAAACTCGCTGATATTTTCATCCATAAATTCGCCCCGGAGGTGCAGGATATCTTTTATGCGCTGGGCCTCTTCCGCGCCAGTTTCACGCCGTTGGTCTACGGACAGGCCGGTGCTCTCCTCCGTGACGGCAGAAGTAATATAGGAGTAATCGCCAAAGGCGCTGTCCTCCCGCAGCAGGGCATTGCCCAGGTAGCGTACCGTGCCGTCAACAAACCCGGCCAGGTAATCATCATCCAGGAGGGCTTTGCGCAATTCGGAATAACGGCGTTCTACCAGCTGGTCAAACGCTTCCATCTGAACCAGTGCCTCGTACCAGGGATAGCCCCAAAATACAAAGGCATCGAAATCCAACAGCCCATGCCAGTTGTCTATGGCACCGTCATAATCCCAGTAGGGCCCGGCGGTCAGCTTGCCCCAGGGGGCTTTGTACATATAGGTGGAGTGGAGCCCGGCGTCAAAGTTGCAGAAGAACTCATTGAGAATCAGATAATCCGCAAAGGACTCCAGATCCATCCTGTCCCCAAGCCGGTCCCAGGAATTGCTGTCCTGATTGTACAGGAGCATTTCGATTTGAGAGATTTCCCTCTCTATGTCAGCGATGGCCTCCGGTGTGGCGTCTTCGTTTTTAGGGTATTTCAGGGAGAAAACGGTTTCGTGTACCTTGCCGTCTATATCCGTATGGATGTTATGACCCTCCCGGGTGCCCCAGGTATCCAGAACAACTTCGTCCGGAGAATATCGATCCCGGGAAAGCAGATAGCCGCTGCCCACATGATAGTCGGAGACATCCTTCCGGATGTCCACCCGCTCCGGCGAGACCTTGACGGATTCGCACATCATGTAGAGGCCACCATAATAATATCCGCCGTCCTGGGCAAAGAGAACCTCACAGTAGCGCAGATCCGGGGTAGTGGGTTCCATCTGCCCGGCGATGTTGTACACCAGATAGTTGCGGATACGGGCCTTATCATGCACGGTGGGGTTCAGAACCCAGGTGTCGTCCGTGCCGATGCCCATCATGCTGAGAGGCTGCCCCTCCCCCTCTTCATTTTCCAGCTTCAGTGTATACTGAAACTTCGGCAGACTGCTTAAAGGGTTGGCGGAGGAATTTCCCCGTACTTTGATGCGGCCGCCGCTGCTGAGGGAGGGTTCATCAGAAAGGCGGTTGCAGTGCCCGGCACTGTCATACACGCTGATGTGCATGGAAAAGTAGGGGTCAATGCCCTGAGGAATTTCAAAAGCGTCCGTCTCCGCAATATATACCTTATAGCTGACGATCTCCTGCCCGCCGGTATCGATGACCACCAGGGGCAGATGGCTGACAAAATCCTCCCCTACCATGCGGTCTGCCGGGATGGTGGTGACGCCCAGGGAGGGGTCGGCGTCCCCATTGACAATATGGTCGATATAGCGCTCCCCCTGCGGGGCGGAATGCCGCTCCAGTGCCCCGGCGCCCACACAGAACAGCCCGGTCAGGCAGCAGACCAGCGCGCAGATCCACAGTTTACGTTTCATACCCGAATGCTCCAACCAAAGGGCGCTGTCAGCCTGTGATTTCGTCGTTCTGACAGACCAGGTTAACATTTTGAACAGCTGCCAGGTCGTAGAGAGCCTTGGTAACCTCCGCGCTGCCGCCGGTCTTTTCCAGCAGCGTGGCGCTGAGCTCATAGATATACTCGGCCTGATCAGGCGCGGTGTTTTTCACCTTCAGACGGGCCTTGCCCTTGTACCGGGCATCCATAAGCTCCTCCACCTGGGTATCCGGGCTGCCAATGGTCCGGATGATCAGAAGATAGCGATCATTGTCTCTGGCGTTGCCGACGATCAGAAGCAGGCAGAAAATAACCGCGCTGCCAATCCCCGCGATCAGGTAGTCGCAGATTCCGCAGCACACCCCTACGGCGATGGCCCAGAAGATATAGGTGGTATCCCGGGGGTCCTTAATGGCGGTGCGGAAGCGGACGATGGACAGTGCGCCCACCATGCCAAGAGACAGGGCAATGTTATTGCCGATGACGCACATAATCAGGGTGGTTACCAGGGTCATCATCCACAGCGACACGTTGAATTTGGCACTGTATGTAGATCCCACATGGGAAAACCGGTAGGACACGAATATGACCGCGCCCAACGCGATGGCGCACAAAAAGCTCAAAAGGATTTCCTGCAAGGAAAGGCTTCCCGCGTTGTTGGAAAGGTAGTAAATCAGTTCGTCGCTCATTGGTTATTCTCCTCTGATTCCAAATTGCCGGCAGCTGCAATATTTGCTGCTGGATACACTGAGCATATTTACCGCCGAAAGGGTGTCCTTCAGATAGCTCAGTAAAAAATGATTGTATTTAACCTCCATGGTTACGCTGCCCGGAGGGCCTACCGGGGTGAGCTGGACGGAAGGGTCATACAGACGAAAGCACCCCTCGCTTGATCGCAGGCGGCTGTCAAAGGTAATCCGGGTGTCGTTGGTTGGACAGAAGAAGGCGGCACGGTCGTATTCCACCAGGCAGGAAGGCCGATAGGCTCCCAAATCCATCAGCCGCCGCATCGATTGACCGAATTCCCCGCAACCCTCCAGACAGGAAAGCTCTCCGGAAATGACCTGCTCGGCCTGCTCCCGGCTCAGCGTCAGGCTCCGCTTTCGCTGCAAGGAGCCCTGCTTCTGCTTCAGCTCCAATTTCGCCGGGGCATCGCCGAAGCCGTAAATCCGGAGGCGAACCTTCTTCCGGGATTCCAATCCGTCAATTTTATCAAAATAATCCAGGGCGTCCGGGGTGTCAAAATAAAGGGATCTTACCATGTAGGACCCGTTCCTGCTGTAGCTGTCCCGTTGCAGAATCTGGGACAGCAGATACGCCATGCGGGATGCTTCCCGGGGACCCAGCGCGTATTTTTGCTCGATACGAAGAACATCCAGCTGCTCCATAGCTTCTCTCCTTTGCGTCATAAGGCGTTTTTTCATGACGCAGCTTTGGTTTTATTATTTTTATTATATGAAATGCCGCCGTGTAAAATCAAGAGAGGCAGCGTGAATGGACATTCCTGCTCGTGAGTGGTCAAGGGGGTGCCTTGACGCTGAATTCCACGCCATGGTATACTATTTAAAAATACATGTATGGAGAGGGGACCTTTTATAAAGCGGAAGTATATCATCACGGCAGCGATTTTGCTGTCTCTGGGCCTTTGCGTTTTGTTCGGAGGCACCTTACTGCGATATACCAGACCAATGGAGGATGCAATCTATGACCTTGCCATGACCTGGGAGGGAGAGGCTGAACCGGAGAATTGGGTGTATGACCAGAAGGGCTGGCAGGTGTTTACCTCCGATGGAGAACTGATACCGGACGGCTCTGGCGGTTTCTATGGTCCGGTTCAGCCGGAGCAGACCTTTTTCTTTTCCCGGGAGATGACGGAAAAACTGGATGCGCCATACCTCCGGATCGATACCAACAGCTACAGCATTGCTGTATTTTTGGATGGCGAGCTTCTTTACTCTGACCAGCCGGAGCTTACGGAAGGCACCGGAGGGCTGCATCTGAATTCATTGGGATGGTACCGGGACACGCCCGTGATTGTAAGGCTGCCGGAATCGTATTATGGAAAAACCCTGACGATCGCCCAGTCCTCCGGCCTTTCGGAGATACAGGGGGAGGGAACGTATAAAGTCTATCCCTGCTTCGTGACCCTTTACTGCGGCTATGCCTACGAAAGCTCCCTCATTGCGGAAAGCTTCCGTACCGTTGCCCCTGCCACGGTGTGCTTTCTCCTGTCCGTTGTGCTGCTGCTGACCTTCTGCGTGGAGGTGTACCGGGAGCGGGAAGCCATGGCCTTGCTTTGGGCGGCGGTTACACTCCTGCTGTGGATGATGAATCTGCTGAGCAACGCCTCCTTTACAGGAAAATATCAGGGCGAGGAGACCCTTGCATGGATTTTGACCGGGCATATTCTGAGTATGCTGGTAGTGCTGATGTTCCTGGCCTGCTGCGGCAAAAAGTACAGATGGGTGCTGTGGGGCTTTATGATCGCGGATGGGGCTGCCGGTCTAGCGGCACTGCTGCTGGAGTGGTGGTATCCTGGCCAGGGAGGAAATCTGATGAGTTTCTTCAAATTGGATCTCCCGGAGCATTTGTGCCTGGCGGGACTGATCTGTGCCCTTTATCTGGGGTATCGTTACTGGCAAAAGGAGAGCCGCTTTTATGCCTTCTTTGTGCCGATAGCGTCAGCAGGCATTGTTGTTGCCTCTGTCTGGGCAGTGCTTTTTCACGGCGCAACGGTTTTCCAGCAGCTGAAATATGTGGTTGATGGACAACTGGCGTATTTTACCCGGCCTCTGATCCGGATTTGTACGGCATCGGCAGTGGCGGCAACGTTTGCGGAATATATAGAGCAGTATATGAACCGCAGAACAGAGAACCGGGTCCGGGAGGAACGGAGTGAATTGACCCTGCGAAGCTATGAGAATCTGCGGCTTCATAACGAGCAGGTGATGATGCTCCGCCACGATATGGTGAAGCATCTGCTGGTCCTGCGGCAGATGACAGATGAAAAGCAGCGTACAGACTATCTGGACGAGCTGCTGGGACAGGACAAAGAAATCCGCCCTGTGGTACAGAGCGGAAACAACATGTTGGATATTATTTTCAACAGCAAGCTTTCCCAGGCAATCAGCATGGGGGTAAAGGTAGAGATTCTGCGTTGCCATGCCCCGGAAACCCTGCCCCTTTCCGATGCGGAGCTGTGCTCATTGGTGATGAACCTGCTTGACAATGCCATTGAGGCGGCCACGGCCCCTGGGGTGGCGGAGCCGTATATCCGGCTGAGCATGAGCACCAAAGGAAGCTTCCTGGTACTGGCGCTGGAAAACGCGGCAGGGAAGCTGCCGAAAGCGGAGGCCACGCCCCAGCGGGGTTATGGCCTGAAAATCGTCCGTCAGATTTTGAAATCCCAGGAAGATCTCATTCAGGTAGAGCAGACGGAGAACAGTTATAAAGTGACGCTGGCAATCCCTCTTTCACATGCCTAAATACCTTAGAAGCTGCGCCTTGACCTCCGGAAGACGGTATTTGCTGATGGGCAGGGTGGTGCCGTCTTTCAGGGTAAACTGACTGCGATGGATATCCTGCACATATTCCAGATTGACAAGAACCGTTCTGTGGCAGAAGATGAACTGCTTCTCTGGCAGAAGCTGGGCAAGCCCGGAAATCATCAGGTTTGCGGTCAGGCTGGTATTGGTCAGAATCAAGCGTGTGCTGTGGTTCTGGCTTTCCGCGTAGAGAATGTCGGAAATGCGGACAATGGTCTGGCCCTTATCTGTGGGGAGCAGGATTTCCTTCTGGGAACAGAGGGTATCACAGCAGTAAAGAAGGGCTTCCCGAAGCTTTTCCTCCGATACGGGCTTTGCCAGATACCGCAGGGCAGACACTTCATATCCCTGGAGGGCCATTTCCCGGTTGGAGGAAATGAAGATAATGGCGGCATCGCTGCCTTGCCGGCGCAGGGCGGCGGCAAGCGCCATGCCGTTCAGCTCCGGCATCACCACATCCAGCAGGAGAATGGAAAAAACGGTGCCTTCCTCAATGGTACGAAGCAAGGCGCTGCTGCTGTCATACACAGAGATGGCAGACTCGATTTTCTCCTCCCTCAGAATGCGGGAGACCAGATGTTCAAGGCAGTTCAAGTCGCCCTGTTCATCATCGCAGATTGCTATTTTGATTTTAACCATGGGTCGATACACTCCATTACTCGATAACAATTCGATATCCACTGCCGCATTGGGCTGCTCTGCCGAGCGTCCGGAGCAGGCAGGGTGTATCAAAACGGACATTTCCCTGGAAGGTGCCCGCTTATTTCACAAAAACAGAAGAAGCAAACGGATTTTACCGCGGATCGTAAGATGCATGTTTCCCCTTCTTCTTGAAAAAGCTACCCACTTATTTTACAATACTGCCAAACGATTGTCAATTCGATGCTGCTGGAATTCTTTTTTTGGTTGAACGTTTGGTGGCTGGCTGCGTATATTCAGGACGCGGCACCAGGGAGGAAACCAATTGTGCGTAAGAAAAACCAGCGACATATCGCATTGAAAGCGGAGGAGGATGTGCTGTACGCCATCACGCATCCAGGGACTGTTATTTATGAATGGACGACCGGCTCCAGCCGGATGCGGGTGCTCAAGCAGGATCTGCGTCGTATCCGTCATTTCCCTGGCAGGCAGAGCATATCTCTGCCGGAGGTTGCGCAGATGCTGTGCGGACAGTATATTGACCCCTCTGAGCGGGAAAAGGCCCGGGCATTTTTGACAAATGAAACCATGAGCAGATGCGTGGCAGAGCATCGAAGACAATCCATCACCCTGCTGCTGGACTCGGCGCATTTTCGGTATGACTGCATCAGAATGTCTGTTGTGCCATCGCCCCAGGTCAAAACAAAGGCCTATCTGCTGCTGGAAATGATGGATTGGAAGGAAAAGCTGTATCCGATTTTGGAATCTCACATGCAGGAGACGGTGGATTACTGCTACTGCATCAATGGGAAGACGGATTATTTCCTCCGCATTATTGGAAATGAAGGCGCCTATGGGATGCCGCCAAGGGAAGGGGATCACTACACCCGGGAGATGGAAGCCCATGTGGACCGGTTTGTCGTGGAGGAAGAACGGACTCAGGTCAAGGAGCAGATGCGCATGGAATCTGTCCTCAGGGCCTTGGAAACGGAGGCAGAATATTCCTTCGTGGCAAATACCATTGGCGAGCATGGCGAGATTCGAAAGAAACGCCTGATCGTTAAGCCCTTTCACCAGTCAAAGGATTGTGTGATCCTCCAAAGCGTTGACATCACAGAGCTGAGCAGCAAGAACAGAATGCTGGAAGATGCCCGGCTGGAATCCATCACCGATCCTTTGACCCAGTTGTATAACCGGCTGGGAGGAGAGAGACTGGTCCAAAAGGCCATGGCGGAAACCAGGGCAGAGAAAAACCAGGTGATGATTCTGATGGACCTGGACAATTTCAAAAAGGTCAATGACAGCTTTGGTCATCCGATGGGAGACTGGGTATTGCGGGAGGCAGCCCAGAGACTGCGAAAGTGCTTTCGGGCCGAGGATATCATCTACCGCCTGGGGGGAGACGAATATGTAGTTTTCCTGAAAAGCATCCCCCACAAGGACGACATTCATCCGGTACTCAACCGTCTGGTGAAGGAAATGCAGATTGCCTGTGAAAAGAATGGGGAAACGCTTTTGGTCACGGCATCGGTGGGCGCAACCATTTCCCAGGGGCAGCCCTATGAGGAGCTTTATAAGCAGGCGGATATCGCTTTATATCACGCAAAAAAGAAAAAACGGGGTTATTCTCTGTTTGAGAAGACAGATGAAACGGATCAGGACAGCAACTGAAACAGGAGAGGGGGCCAGAGTGCCATGGGAAAGCAGAAAATTCTGATTGTGGATGATTCAGAGATGAACCGTATGCTCCTGGCGGATATTCTGGAGAAGCAGTACGAGGTAATGGAGGCGGAAAACGGTCGCAGGGCTGTGGAGATCCTGTCTGAAAATGAGGCGGATTTCTGGTTTGTACTCCTGGATATTATGATGCCGGAAATGGACGGCTTTGGGGTGCTGAACTATATCAACGAGCACCATTGGGATGACCGGGTGGTGGTGATAATGATCTCCTCTGACGACTCGCCGGGAAACATCAGCCGTGCCTACAGCTTAGGGGCCTTTGATTACATCGGTCGTCCCTTTGATCCGATGATCGTGCGCAAGCGGATCGCCAATACCCTGCTGCTGTATGCCCGTCAGCATGATCTGGAGAACACCATACAGGAGCAGTTCCTTGCGCAGCAGCGAAACAATGATCTGATGATCTCCATTTTGTCCCACATTGTGGAGTTTCGGAACGGCGAGAGCGGCGTACATATCCAACATGTGAAGACCTTTACGGAGTTGCTGCTGAGATGTCTGACCTGGCGCACGGACCGCTATGATCTTTCCGAAGAGCGGATCGCCCTGATCAGAACGGCCTCAGCCATCCATGATGTGGGCAAAATTTCTATTCCGGAGGAGATCCTGAACAAGCCCGGGAAGCTGACCCGGGAGGAATTCGAGATTATGAAGACCCACGCAAGGATTGGAGCCGAGATGCTGTCCGGCGTTTCCATCGACCAGTCCAACGCGCCTCTGTTGCAGGTAGCCAGTGAGATCTGCCGGTGGCACCACGAGCGGTATGACGGCAGAGGCTATCCGGACGGATTGCAGGGAGAGCAGATCCCCATTGCTGCCCAGGTGGTGGCCCTGGCGGATGTATATGACGCTCTGACCAGCAAGCGCTGCTACAAAAAGGCCTTTTCCCATGAGGTGGCAATCGAAATGATCCAGACCGGGCAGTGCGGGGCCTTCAATCCGCTGCTGCTGCAATGCCTGGAGGATATCTCGGACACGCTGAAGCGTTCCCTGGGAAATACCGACACATAGGAAACGGACAGGAGGAAAAAGAATGAATGTAAAGCAGTGCTATCTCCAATTCGGTGGGGATTATGAGAGCGTTTTGGGAAGACTGCGCCGGGAGCAGCTGGTGGAAAAGTTCCTGCTGAAATTTTTGGAGGACAAAAGCTTTGCCCAGTTTGAAGCTGCCATGGTCAGCCGGAATTACGAGGAAGGTCTGCGGGCTGTGCATACTCTGAAAGGAATCTGCCAAAATCTTTCCTTCACGGATCTTTATGACAGCAGCAGCCAGATTACCAGGGCTATGAAAGAACGCAATTACGAAAAAGCCATTGAGCTGGCCCCCCGCCTGTCGGAGGATTATTATCGGATTGTCCGGGCGGTGGAAGAATACCGGCGTTCCATGGAGGGATAAAAACATGGAGCAGGGAAACAGCAGAAAAGCCATCATGCGCTTTCTGAGACTCAGCTTCCTGGGGATTGCCGTTTTCAGTATTTTCTCCTTTACCAGCCTGGGACTGTATATGAACCATAAGAGCCATGAGGCCTTTCACCAAATTGGGGACATCTATCTCTCCGACACAAGCGAGCAGATTTCCAAACACTTCGAATCGGTGATTCAGCTGCGGTTTCACCAGTTGGAGGGACTTGCTTCGGTGGTTTCCCCGGTGGGACAGGAGCAGGAGGAACTGTACCGGGAGCTGGTCTACCGGGCAAAAGTTCGGGATTTCCCGTATCTTGCCCTTTGCGGCACGGACGGTACGCTGGAAACCCTGACAGGAAGCCCCATCCAGGCGATGAACCCGGAGCCCTTTACCCAGGCGCTGGTAAAGGGAGAACGGCGCGTTGCCATCGGGGTTGACGAGGACGGAAATCAGGTGGTGCTGTTTGGGGTGGGCGCATCTTATCCTATGCCCCGGGGGGATGTCAGCACCGGTCTGGTGGCGGCAGTGCCGCTGGAATATATTACCGATTTCCTCTCCCTGGATCAGGGAGAGCGGAAGATTGTCTTCTGCATCGTGAGAAACGATGGCAGCTTCGTGATCAAAAATGACTACATGGATCTGGGAGACACCTTCCAGCGGCTGCCGGAGCAGCTGACTCCCTATCGTGGCGCCCCGGGCACGGTGTACAGCGCGGAAGACTTTGAGGAGGCGCTGGCAAGCAGCAGATCTTATTCCGCAGCCATTTCGGTCAATGGGGAGGAGCAGAAGCTCTACAGCACGCCCCTGTCCAATTCTGAATGGAACCTCATATCCATCATGCCCAACAACGAGCTCAACGATGTGCTGGATACCTTAAATGTCCAGCGCACCAGATTTACGGTAGTGGCTTGTCTGTCCGTTTTGCTCCTGATGCTGCTGATCTTCCTGCGCTATTTCCAAATGAGCAATGCCCAGATCGAAGCGCTGGAGGAGTCCCGCCGGGAGGCAGCCGAAGCCAGCATGGCAAAAAGTGAATTCCTGGCGAATATGAGCCACGACATCCGAACGCCAATGAACGCCATCGTGGGCATGACGGCGATTGCCACTGCCCATTTGGACGACATGGAGCAGGTCAAGAACTGCCTGCGTAAGATTGCGCTGTCCAGCAAGCAGCTGCTGGGGCTGATCAACGACGTTCTGGATATGTCCAAAGTGGAAAGCGGCAAAATGACGATGATAGAGGAGGACATCTCCCTGAAGGAGCTGTTTGACGGAATCGTCAGCATTATGCAGCCTCAGCTCAACGCAAAAAACCAGTGCTTTGAGGTGCACATCGATCAGGTGGAAACGGAAAATGTGCGCTGCGATGGGGTCCGCCTGAATCAGGTGCTTCTGAATCTTTTGTCAAACGCTACCAAATACACGCCGGAGGGCGGCACGATTCAGTTAGACCTTCGGGAGGAGCCCTCCCCCAAGGGAGAGAACTTTACCAGGATCTGCATTGGGGTGACAGACAACGGCATTGGCATGACGCCGGAATTCCTGGAAAGGATATATGAGGCCTACAGCCGGGCCGACGGGGCCCGAATCCAGAAGATCGAGGGTACGGGCCTGGGCATGACCATTACAAAGCACATTGTGGACGCTATGGGTGGGGACATCCAGGTTGAGAGCCAGCTGGATCAGGGAACCCGGTTCCGTCTGCGCTTTGACTTTGCCAAAGGGAGTGTAACGGAAGTGGACATGGTGCTTCCTCCCTGGAATATGCTGGTGGCAGATGATGACGCCTTCTTGTGTAAGTCAACCATCGAGATTCTGAAATCCTTTGGCATCCATGCGGAGTGGACCCTCAGCGGAGAAAAAGCCATAGATCTGGCTGTGGAGCGCCACAACCGGGGCGAGGATTACCAGATTATTTTGCTTGACTGGAAGCTGCCGGGGATGAACGGCATACAGGCGGCAAGAAAGCTGCGGGAGTATCTGGGTGAGGAGGTTCCGATCCTTCTGATCTCTGCCTATGATTGGAGCGAGTTTGAGGTGGAGGCACAGGAGGCCGGAATCAGCGGCTTTATTTCCAAGCCTCTGTTCAAATCCACTCTGTTCTATCATCTGCGCAAGTATGTGGAGAGAGCGGACCCCCAGGAAGAAACCCGTGAGCTGGAGGCAGAATTCACCGGACGGCGGATTCTGCTGGCTGAGGACAATGAGTTGAACTGGGAGGTGGCCAACGTTCTGCTGTCCGACCTGGGCGCGGAGCCGGAATGGGCGGAAGACGGTCAGATTTGCATTGAAAAATTCGAAACGTCTCCGGAGGGATACTACGATATGATCCTTATGGATCTTCGGATGCCCCGAATGACGGGGTACGAGGCCGCAGAGCAGATCCGCAAGTCCAGCCATCCGGACGCACAGCGGATTCCCATCATTGCCATGAGCGCCGATGCTTTCCCCGAGGATGTTCAGCGCTGTCTGTCTCTGGGCATGAACGGTCATATCGCAAAGCCTGTGGACACAGCGGTCCTTGCCAGGGTGATGGAGCGGTACTGGAAATAAGATCGCTACAAGCACACAAATTCGCAAAAGACCCCCCAGTTTTGCTTACCGCAATTCTGGGGGGTTCGCAGCATTCTGTCAAGGTCGTTCGCCTGACGGTCACAGGCAAGGGTATACTGGGTCGGATCGTTTGTACCCACGGAGGAGAAATCTGCATATTTTGCCAGGGTGGCGGCATCGGGGCCAACCATCAACTGTCTGGTATCACCATCCATATAGCAGCCTCGCCGGAAATTCCGGCGGGGGCAGCTGTTACACCCAATCTGCAAAAAGTCCTGAAAATCCGAAATTCATTATGGGTGAAAGAAACTTGACGCCCACAATCGGGCATGGTAAAATTGAACTGGAACAATAGCTTTTGTCAGCGTATGTTGACGCCGGCGGCGAGTCGCCTCCGGTATGCCTCAATTCATCGTATTCGCCTTGCTCAGCCGAACTGCTTGGGGTATTTCCGCACACGGTTGTGTGCTTATGAATACCCCTGCGCAGCTCGCCATACATCATTGTATTGTTCCAAAATGGAGGGGGAGGGAAGCGCCATGATCGTATACAGGGAGCTTTCCTCCCTTGAAAAAGACCTGGGGTTTCAGGCCAAAACCTTATATGCAGTGAGCAACAATTTGAGAAAGCATTATCATACTGTACAGCTTCCCAAAAAAGACGGTGGTACCCGCACATTATCGGTGCCGGATGAGCTGCTCAAATCGATTCAAAGGAAGATTACAGAGGTTCTTCTGGTTTCCATGCCGGTTTCCGGGTATGCAAAAGCGTACCATTATGGCAGCTCGACTACCCGGAACGCAAGGCCCCATGTAGGAAAAAGTATTGTCCTGAAACTGGATATTCTTCACTTCTTTGACAGTGTCCGGTATTCTACGGTAAAGGACCTTGTTTTCCCCAAGGAGATTTATGGGGAAAATCTTCGGATTCTGCTGACGATGCTATGCTATTACAAGGATAGACTTCCCCAGGGGGCACCCAGCTCTCCGGCCATCAGCAATATCCTTTTTTATGGGTTTGACGAGAAGATAGGCCGGTGGTGCCGGGACAGAAAGATCGCCTATACGCGCTACTGCGATGACATGACCTTTTCCGGCAACTTCTGCCCGGAAGACGTGATTCTTTTTGTGAAATCGGAGCTGAAGAAGCTGGGTTTCCTGCTGAATGAGCAAAAGACACGCATCCAGCGTTCCTGTGAGAGGCAAAAAGTGACGGGAATTGTGGTAAATGAAAAGCTGAGTATCCCTGGGGAGGATCGCCGAAAACTGCGGCAGGAGCTGTATTATTGCCAGAGATACGGGATAGCGGACCATCTTCGCCGGATTGGTGCGGATGTGCCGGAAGAAAATTACCGGCAGCGTCTCTTGGGGAAGGTCAACTATTTTCTACAGATTTCCCCGGGAGATCCGGAGCTGGTGAAGTACCGGGAACGGTTGCGCAGATACGATTCATAAAAAACTCAAACGAAAGAGGGGCATAAGGACATGACAGAACTGGAAACAATGCAGCGTGCGAAAATGTATATGGAGAAACTGGCCCAGGGAATTGATCCGATTGGGGGTCAGGAGATTCCTGAGGACTCGGTGCTGAACAATGTCAGGCTGGCAAGATGCTTTTTCTATGTGTCCGGGATTTTGGAGCAGGTTATTGCCAACGGGGGCAAGGTCGTGAATACTCCGAAAAAAGACTTTTCCATCACAGAGGAAGAACTGCGCCGGGTGAATCCGTCACAGGAGCCGGTTCGGATTACGCAGTTTGTGGAACTGATTATGAATGTGATCAACGATCCGGACCGGAAACGTTTGGGGACAACAACGATTACCGATTGGCTCCTTGAGAAAGGCTTCCTGTCGAAGCAGACAGATGTGGACGGAAAAAACAAACGCCTCCCAACGACCATGGGAGAGCACATTGGATTGACTGTCAAGCTCCGGGAAGGGAAGAACGGAGTTTATCAGGCAGTTTACTATTCCGGGGAAGCCCAGCAGTTCCTTCTCGACCATTTGATGGAGATATTGCAGGATCAAAAATAAGGGATTATGCGCAAGAAAGCTTCCTATGGCAAAAAATGGGGACGGATTATCATAGGAAGGCCGGGATTTTCTGGAGTGCGGTGCTGAACGAAATAGAGACAAGCCCGGCGGGAGATGCCTTCTGCCGGGCTGTATCTTTACTCTGGATTATTTGAAATGTAATTAAGCTATGAAAGCGGGTTTTGCGAGTGATCCATGGAAAGAAAGCCCAGAAGAGGAAAATGGACGGGCAACGGGGAATAGGGTAGGATGGGAGGTGATAGCGATGCTTGCCGCATGGCTGATGCTCAGCACGCTGCTCTATTCACTGCAATTAAACACCGGTTCTTTTCCCAAGCCCTTGTCCGAGGCAGAGGAACGGATGTACCTGGAACGGGCAAAGGAGGGAGACCTGGAGGCGCGGAATGTGCTCATTGAACGAAATCTCCGTCTGGTGGCCCATATTATGAATAAGGGATAATGCGCGGGGAAACTTTCTGTGGCGGACAAACGGGGCGGTTTTGTCTGCGGACTACCATAGGAAGGTCAGAATATGCTGGAATGTGGTGCTGGCTTGAAGGAGGACAACCCGATTTTGAATTTCCAAAGACAACCCGATTTTGAATTTCCAAAGCTGCTTGACAGAACCGGGCTTATATTGGTATAATCAACATAATACGTTACAGGGAGAGAGAGCAGATGGATCAGGCGCAAAAGAAAGCTTTGAAAATCGGAATCTGCGACGATGAACCGGTGATGCTGGAGCATTTGCGAGAGTTGACATGCCAGATCCTGGGAGAAACGTGGAACCTGGAGGTGGAATGCTTTTCCTCCTACGCGCAAATGCGTGCCGCCTCGAAAGAGTACCACATCCTGATCCTAGACATTCGGTTGGAGGATGGGAACGGCATCGATCTGGCAAGGCAGATGGGTGAGGAAAACCCGGAGTGCCAGATTTTGTTTGTCAGCGGATTTGTGTGTTACGTCAGCGATGTGTATGACGTGCCCCATGTGTGTCTGGTGCTGAAGGACCAGCTCCCCACCCAATTCCCCCGATTCCTGCTCCGTGCGGCGGAGAAGATTGCCACAGAGGATCAGCATACCATTTCCACCAGAGTTAAAGGCAGCAATCTTCGTCTGCACACCGATCAGATCCGCTTTATGGAGCGGAGCGGGCATATCACCTACATCCACCTGGCCAACGGGAACCAATTGCAGACCCGGGAAAAGCTGGGGGTGCTGGCCCACCATCCGGACTTCCTTCAATGCCATGTGAGCTATGCCGTCAACTTAAACTGGGTGGAGGCTCTGCGGGAAAAGGAGTTCCTGCTGCGAAGCGGGGAGGCAATCCCCATCAGCCGTGCCAATTTCCGGAAGGCAAAGGAGGCTTTTTTTCATTCCCTGGCAGCGCGGACAGAAGTATAAAAGAATAAGAAATAGGAACGCCATGACCGGCCTTGGGTCATGGCGTTTTTTCTTGGATGGAACGCAGACGATTTACTCAGAGTTTCCCTTATTCCTTACATCCTTTGTTCGTTTCCTTCAGCTCATTTACAATGATGGTGACAGCCTCAATTTGCGGATCCGTCAGTCCATCCACGTTAATGGTTCGGTTATTGGATGCTCCCAGAAGATAATCCGTGCTAACCCCAAATAGCCTTGAGATTTGCAGAAGAACATCGTAGGGCGGCAGGTGAATATCATTTTCATAGGAGCTTATGACAGATTTTGAAACCCCAAGCTGCTTTGCCAGCGCAATCTGTGACATATTCCGTTGACTGCGCAATTGTTTTAGCTTTGTCCCAATGTCCGGCAAGTACACGATCAGCACCCCTTATTCCTGAATCTATGTACATTGTATCGGAATGATGGACACTATTTCTGGACAATATCCTGAAATAGTTGACTTTTGAAAAACAGAATGTTAATATATAAAACAAGGAAAAGAAAAAAATTTCCAAGGGGTAAAAATGCGGATAGAGACACTTGGGAAACTCTGATTGGTTCAGAGTTTCCTAGGCGAGCCGAAGAATCAGCACAGCGTGGAACTGGCCGTCTTCATACTTAGTCTCCAGGGTGCCGTCATACTGCTTCGCGATCCGCTCCAGAATCCCAAGCCCCAGGCCGTGAGCACGGAGAGGGTCCTGGGAGGACTTCTTCTTAGGCGCCGGGGCGGGATTGACGCACTGAATTACCAGACAGCCGGATTGGACGGAGGCCCCCAGCCGGATCCAGGCATCCTGGATGCTATCCTCTGTCACGGCATGGATGCTGTTGTCCAGGAGATTAGAAAAGGCGCTGCACAGATGGGTATTTTCGATGGAAATGTCAGCGGGAATCTGGGCGGTGATTTCCAGGGAGATGCCCTTTTCCCGGCAGGCCCGGGCTTTTTCGGACAAAATGGCGTCCACCATGGGGTTTCCACAATATTTGGTGCCCACCTTCTCCCGGATGGTCTCCCGCAGCGTGTCCAGCTGATCCCGCACCAGCTCTGTCTCCCCCCGATCCAGCAGGCAATTGGCGGCCAGAAGCTGGTTGTTCAGGTCATGGCGGAGCTGATTGACGGTGAGAATGGAATTTTGCAGCTGCTGATAGTATTGAACCTGTACATCCAGGTGCTCTTCCGCCGCCTGCTTTTCCCGTTCCAGCAGTCCCATCTTCGCCTGCCGCCGAATGCCCACAAAATAGCATACATCCGCCACCAGGCAGAATACGATTCCCAGAATCAGGGGAATCCACACTTCGCTTCGGATTCCACCCTCGCCGATCATCCGCACGGCAATGGTGACGATGGTCAGCTGGCTGAGCGGCACAGGCAGATACAGCAGCAGGCCGGGCACATCCCACTTCTTCGCAAACAACAGCCGATAGCAGCCGTAGATGACCGAAATGATCGCAAAATTAGAGATAAGGCACATCACGGCATTGACCATTCCCCGGGCATCCCCGAAGGCTTCCTGAGGAATGCCCATACCCAGCAGGATGGGAGAGGCAATGAACATGATCAGTAGTACAGTCAGGGTTTCGGCCATGAGGTAAACCAGGCAGCTGGCCAGGGCCCGGACCTTCTGGCCGGGACAGGCAAAGTACCAGGTAGAGGCCGGTAAAAGCAGTTGCATGAACAGCTCCATCAGGTAGGAGCTTGACGGAAGAACATACTTTTCCGTTACCCACAGGGAAGACCAGGCACACATCATGATAACGACGAATTTTTTGGGAGAGCGCATGGCCGCGGACTTGGTTACCAGAACAAAGAGACATAGACTGCCCGAAAAGTTGGCCAGGCAGTTGAGCAGAATGATAACCGGCAGAGGCATGGCGAATCCCTCCATAAAAAGGATAATCTCATGGTACCATAGCCCCACCGCTATTGCAAGGGTGGCTTGACATAATTGGTAGGAAAACGACATATTCTGCACGTCAAGCCGATTGGGTCAATGGTATAATGAACCTATATAGTTGTCTCACGGAAAGAACCGGATGCCCTCCGGGAAAACAAAAAGAAAAGAGGTACACACAATGAAAAAATGTCCGATCTGCGGAAAGGCCTATTCCGATACGGTCCTGATCTGCTCCACCTGCGGCGCAAGACTGACAGGAGGCAATCCTGCTTCCGCCCGGGAACCCGTCCCGGTACAGGGAAGCGGGTATCAGCAGTCGGCAGCCCAGACCCCGCAGGCGCAGCAGAAGCCCCCAAAGAAGAACGCTGGGATATTTATGCTGATTTTGTCGGTTATTTTCCCGATTGTTGGAATTATCTGCTATTTTTCCTGGAAGAAAACCCGCCCGAAGGCTGCCAAGCAGGTGCTGATCGCCGCCCTTGCTGCCCTGGCCCTGGCAGTGATTACCCAGATCCCCACCAAGCCGAACACGAGGCCCATGGTGTCTACCCCGGCCCCTACGACTCCCACCTTTTCCATTTCCGCCCATAATCCCACCCTTTCTCCGATTTCTCCGTCTGACGACGCGCCGAAACTGGCGGCGGGAAACAAGGCGGCCTTTGACGCGCTTCTTGCCAGTGAGGGACTGGTGATGGAACCGGGCTTTTCCAACTCAGGGTGGTATGCTGCCCGCTTGGCGGACGGGATTATCAACGACATCGAGTATGCCTACGAGGGGGATCGGATTGTGAACATGGAGGAAAACCTCCATGTGGATTTGAGTAAATATACTGCCGAACAGATTCAGACGCTGGAGGATACATACCAGGTTTATGTGGATGCGGCAGAAAGCCTCTCTTGCGCCAAGGCCTCTATCAGGTATACCGATAAATGGTTTATATTCCGGTCGGAAATCTGGGATCTGGATTCTCCTGAGAACATTGCGGCGGTGAGCAATGCCGGATTGCTGGTAACAGAAGACGGCGCGGAATACATCTCCATATCCCTTACGGAAGAGGACCTGCTGAGTCAGGGATACATCAAGCGGTGATCTCGCCGAAAAAAGCGGCAAGAAATGAGAGGATGACAGAATATGGATTCTACATTATTTACCCGGTGCTTCCGGTGCATGGAGGATATGGGCAGCGACTCCCTTTGCCCCCACTGCGGCTATGACAACAGCCATGGGAATCCCCAGCCCTATGCCCTGCCCGCCGGAACCATTCTCCGGGGAAAATATGTGCTGGGTCTGCCCCTGGGTCAGGGCGGCTTCGGCATTACCTATATCGGCTGGGAGGTGGCCGCCGGACGGAAGGTGGCTATCAAGGAGTACTTCCCCACCGGTCAGGTCAGCCGGAGCCAGGAAAAGGGAAGAACAGAGCTGATCTGGTATTCCACGGAGCAGGCCAACTTTGCCCAGCATGACGGCATGGACGCCTTCCTGCGGGAAGCCAGAAAAATGGAGAAGGTCTCAAAGATTCCCCAGGTGGTCAGCATCCTGGAGGTCTTCGAGGAAAACGCCACGGCCTACATCGTCATGGACTACATTCAGGGCGAAAACCTGAAGGACCGGATTCAGCGAACCGGCCCCATGTCCTGGGAGGAGGCAGAGAAAATCTTCCTGCCGGTGGCGAAGGCCATGGCCCAGGTTCACAAGGCGGGGCTGATCCACCGGGATCTCAGCCCGGACAATCTGATCATTCAGCCGGATGGGACGGTGCGGATTCTGGATCTGGGGGCTGCCAAGGATCTGAGCATCAACACAGGGGTGTCCAGTATGCAGGTGGCCAAAAACGGCTTCAGTCCCCCGGAGCAGTACACTCAGCAAGGCGGCTCCGGCACCTGGACGGACGTGTACGCCCTGGCGGCCACCATGTACTTTGCCGTTACCGGGAAGCTGCCGCCCAGTGCCATGGATCGGCTGACGGAGGATGCCCTCCAATGGGACAACCCCCAGATCGCCGCCCTGCCGGAGAACGCAGCCATCGCCATGCAGAAGGCCATGGTTCTGTTCCGGAACAACCGCACCCAGACCATGGAGGACTTTATGGCGGATCTGGGATGTACGCCCGCCCCCCGGCCCCAGCCCAAGCCGGCACCCCAGCCGGAATCCAAGGCGAAGCCTCAGCCGAAGCCTGAGCCTAAGCCCCAGGCGAAAAAGCCGAAAAAGGGGCCTGCGTTTTATGTGTGCCTGGCAATCGTGGTGCTGGGCCTGGTCATTTCCGGAATCTGCTTTGCCGTGACAGAGGATGCCGAGCCCCAAAGCAGTCCCAACACGGTTTCTTCCGTTCAGGAGAGCAAGCCTGCCCAGCCGTCTGAAAAGAATAGCTCCGGTTTAGACCAGGAAACTATGGCGCTGGTGGATGCCGGGACCGATGATACCTATATCTACTCAGACGGTTCCTTTGCGGAGCTTTACTTTAACGATAAGGGTCAGGAACGGTGCCGGGCGTTCTTTGCGAAAGGCGAAAAACTGCTGTATTACTGCGTCGCTGACTACGATAGCAACGGCAACATGACCGAGCAGCGGGTCTATGACGGCGACCAGAAGCTGATGCGGAAGGATACCTGTGCGTACAACAAAAACGGCGATGTGACCGAAGAGCATTGGGTGGATGCCAACAACCGTGTACAGCGTTACACCCTTCGGAAGTATGATTCCCGGGGAAGGTATGTGTCCGGTATCTGCAAGAACACCTCCAATGAGGTGATTTGGGAAGCCAGTTCCACCTATGATCACCTCGGCCAGGAAAGCCGTAGCGTGAAACGTGCGGACGGAACCACCGATGTTATGAATTTTGATCGGGATGGCAACCTTGCCGAACAAGAACGCCTGGATTCCCGGGGGAAGAGAGACCGGTATTGGAGGTCTACATATGATTCCGGCGGTCATGAAATCCTGTGCGTTTCCTATAATAGCAGCAATGCGTTAGACTGTCAGTGGGAATATACCTACGAGGGAGACCTGCTGACCAAGGAAGTCTACGCGTCCTATGGGGATGATCCATATACCATGGTTAGAACATATGCTTATGTCCGGGATGCCTGCCTTGCATACACTTCTACTGTTGATTCTGGCAGTCCGTATTTGTACGAGATGATGACCTGTATCGACGGTTCTCGCCTGCGCATATGCTCGGTCAACCAATCAAACGGCTATAGGACCGAGACACTCTATGACCACTTTGGAAATGCAGCCTTCAGCACGAACTATGATGGTGAGGGGGAAATTTGGCAAGAAGAGGAATACAGCTATGACGAGCGAGACTGCCTAATCGGAAGCACGGTCACATCTTACAACTATGACGGCAGCGGCTATACCGTTACCGAATACGATGGCGATTATAATAAGCTGTCCGAAAAGAAATATGACGCAAACGGCAAGCTGATTTCCGGTGCGTAACCCCAGGATGGAGGAAGAGAAACAATGAAGCTTCGCAAACGAATACTGGCCCTGCTCACCGCCGGACTGCTCATGCTTGCCCTGTGCCCCATGCCGGCCCAGGCCAAGAGCAACACCGATACCCTGGCCCAGGCCAAGAAAGGTGTGGTTCAGATCTACTTCTGGGCCTGTGACAGCCGATATTACGGCGCCTGGAGCGGCAGCGGCTTCGCTGTGGGAACGGCGGGGAAGGAGAGCAATATCTTTGTTACCAACTGGCATGTGGTGACGCAGGATGATATTCCCATCCCCATGGAGGAGCATATCTGGATTTTGCAAGAGGGCTGCACCATCGACAGCAACGGCAAGCCGGATCCAGCGAAATCCATCTCCTGTGAGCTGCTGAAAACCACCTCCGGCTACCCGGACTACGCTATTCTCCGGGCCACGGAACCGGTGAGCGGATACGAGCCCCTGCCCCTGATCCCATCAGACCAGGTGCCGGACGGCTCCAATGTCTATGCCCTGGGCTATCCCGGCGATATCAGCGCAGTGAGCACAAGCCATTATGGCATTGACGACATTACCGTCACCAATGGCATCGTGTCCCAGCATATGGAGCTGAACTTTGCGGGGAATACCAAGGCTCTGCTGCATACCGCCCAGATTGCCCACGGAAACTCCGGCGGCCCCCTGATCACCGAAGGCGGCGCAGTGGTGGGCCTGAATACCTACGGCACCTCTGAGGACGGAGAACGGTATTACGCCGTGGACATCTGCTATGTCATGGACGCTCTGGACAGCCTGAATATCTCCTACGATCTGTATGAGGACACGGGAGAAGAATCCTCCGAAACCGCCGCCAAAGCCGCCGAAACCACCGATTCCTCCACAGTGATCATTGCTGCGGCCAGCATTGCGGTGGTGGTGTGCCTGGGGGTGGGGGCCTATGTCATTGCCAAGACCAAAGAGAAAAATAAGCCGGTACCCCAGCCGGTCTATACGCCTCCCGCACCCAGCGCCCCACCCAGGACACCCGGCACCCCAAGCGGTTCTGGTACGTCCAGCGCTTCCGGTACGCCATACCAGATGCCCAGGGTTTCCAGCCCGCCGCCTGCGGCTCCCGAACCGGCTTACACGCCGCCTCCAGTTTCACCGGCACCCCAGAAGCAGAAGATCTGCCTGCGGACCGCCAACGGTAAAACCTTTACCGTAACCGGAAGTGCCACCTTTGGCCGGGATCCCCAGTGCAAGGTGTCCCTGCCGGAGGATGCCAAGGGCGTGAGCCGGGTTCACTGCCGTGTGGATTTGAAGGGGAATGCTCTGATGCTGATGGACTTAGGTTCCAGCTACGGTACCTTCGTGGGCGGGAAGAAGATCGTTCCCAATGCCCCCGTGACCCTGAAGATAGGAGACAGCTTCAGCCTGGGTTCTGAAAAATACATTTTCACCTACTGTGGATTACAGCAGTAAGGACAAACGGAAAGGATGAATTTTATGCAAATCGTCGGATGTGGAAAAGGACATGTTTACGATCCGGAATTATACAGCAGCTGCCCCTACTGCGCCCAGGAAGCCGGCGGCCAAAAGCAAAGCGAAGTTACCCATGTAGACGCTTACGGAGCCACAGAGCCCATCGGAAAGGGCGGCGGTTCGGGACTTGGAAAAACAGAGCCCGCCTTCATCGCCCCTTACAGCGGCGTCACCCATGTGGACGCTTATGGAGCAACGGAACCGGTGGGGAAATCCGGCGGCCCCGGCAAGACTATGCCTGCTTCCTCCTGGGCCTCCGGCCCTTCCAAGGTGGAGTCCTATGCGCCCACTACGCCTGTGCAGCAGGCCGGTATGAGTGGAGAAGGCAGCCAGGGGGATATTCAGCCTGTGGTAGGCTGGCTGGTGTGCATTGATGGCCCCTCCAAGGGCCGGGATTATCGGATTCATAGCCAGAACAACTACATTGGTCGGGCCAGACATATGGACATCTGCCTGGAGGGTGACAATGCCATCAGCTCCGAATATGCTGCGGTGCTGGTTTATGACGACCTGGAAAAAACCTTCTTCTTCGGGCCGGATAAGGGCAGGAACATTGTCCGGCTGAATAAGCGTGCGGCGGTGAATGTGGTGGAAATTAAGGCCCTCGATCAGATGACCATTGGCAAGAGTACCTTTGTCTTTGTGCCTCTGTGCGGAGAGGGGTTCGACTGGAATGAACTGTAAGAAGCGGAAGACCCTGGGCCGGATCCGTCTGGTGTTGGTTCTCCTTGGGGTGCTTCTGCTGGGACTGACGGCGGTTTCCGGCGTGTTTGCCTTCCGGAGCCCGCCGGAGGCCCCAGAGCCTTCCATTCCGGCCGGGACGACCCTTCCGGAAATGGAACCAGCGACGGAGGGAGCACCCACAGAGCAGCCGACGGAAGCCTGGAGCCTTCCAGAGACGACCCCGCCCATGACTGCCTCTGCTGAGAACTCTGAAACTGCCCTCCTGCCGGAGGAAACAGGTGCTTTTTCGGAAGAAATGGGGATCCCGGACGCTGCGCAGAGTCCCAGAGCGGAAGAGACCGCACCGGAGACAATGCCGGACAGTACCCTTCTGGAAACGCTTCCCCCTTGGGACGAAACCGTTCCCTGTGAGAATCCCCGGGAAATCATCATCGAGCCTCCGGCCGTGCCTGCGCTTCCTGAGGAGGCAATGGAAGAAGTTGAGGAAGCCCAGCATATGGAGCGGGAGGCCCGGCTCTGGAAGGGAATCTTTTTTTCCGCCCTGCTTCTGCTGGCGGCAGATATGACGGCAATGATTCTGCTTACGCAAAAGCTCCGGGAGCCGGAGACCGCACAGCAGGTCACCCCCTTACGAGAGAAGACAAAAATGTTCCCCATTACCGTTTTGACCACGAAGAAGACCCCCGCTGTGGGTACCCTCCACCGCATGGGCGCACGGCAGTACCAGCAGGACAGCATGGGTCACTGCGCCATTTTGGACGGCCGGGGCCTTCTGGCCGTGGTGGCCGATGGCATGGGCGGCCTCTCCGATGGGGAGAAGGTCAGTCAGCAGATCGTGATGGAGACCCTGTCCCTGGGCCAGCGGCTTCGCTCCGGTCAGGAAAATGGCGCGTTATATCAGATTCTGAACCAAGTCAACCAGGATGTGAACAAGGCTTTAGGCCCAGAGGGGTTGTATAAAAGCGGCTCCACCATGGTGGCGGTTTTGGTCAGCGGAAATTGGTTCCAGTGGATTTCCGTGGGCGACAGCCGGATTTATCTGTACCGGGAGGGGTATGTCAACCAGCTGAGCCGGGATCATGACCTGCTTCAGCAGTGGATGCCGGAGATCCTGGAAGGCCGTCGGAGCATGGAACAGGCCCTCCAGGACCCCAACGGCAGGAAAGTGACCAGCTTTATCGGCATGGGCCAGCTTAAGTATGTGGACGGCAGCCGCCAAAGCATTGACATCCAGCCGGGGGACCGAATCCTGCTCATGACCGACGGCGTATACGGCAGTCTGCCGGAAGAACAGATGGCGGAGATTCTGAGAACCCATTCCGATGTCCGTCAGGCCGCCCAGGAAATGGATCGCCGGATCCAGCTGCGACGCAGTCCCGGCCAGGACAATTATACGGCAATGATCCTGGGCTTCTGAGGGGGATCGGGGGATGGAACAAGGAAAGACCATGGGCGAGGCCCTGACACCAGGCACCATCCTGTTGGGCCGATATCGGATCAACGCCCTGCTGGGCCAGGGCGGCTTTGGCATTACCTATGTGGCGGATGACCTTCTGACCCAAAGCCCTGTGGCGGTGAAGGAGCTGTTTCCCTCCGGATATGTGTCCAGAAATTCCGACGGCAGCACCCTTTCCGTCCTTCCTGGCATGGAGGATGCGGTTGCCCATCTGAAAAAAAGCTTTGAGGATGAGGCAAGAACTTTGATGCTCCTTCAGGGGCGCAGGGGGATTTTACAGGTGACCCACCTGTTCAGCACCAACAATACCGCCTATTATGTCATGGAGCTGCTGATAGGGGAGGATCTTTCCCATTATCTTCGGGCCAAGGGTACCATGACCTGGGCCCAGTTTTCACACATTTTCCATGCCCTGCTGAATGCGCTGGAAGAAATCCACAAGGCGGGTCTCATCCACCGGGACGTGACGCCGGATAACATTTTTCTGACCCGGGAGGGCGAGGTGCGGCTGATTGACTTTGGCTCTGTCCGCTCCTATCAGGGCAGCGACCACTTTACCGCCCTGATCAAGCACAGCTTTGCCCCCTGGGAGCAGTATCTGACCAAAGGCAATCAAGGCCCCTGGACTGATATCTATGCCTTGTGCGTCACGGCCTACTATTCTCTCTCCGGCAAATGCCCGCCCAGAGCTACGGAACGCCGGATGGAGGATACCATCACACCCATTGGGGCCCTCTGCCCCGGCCTGCCGGAGCAGGTCTGCCGTGTCCTTCACAAGGGCATGGCTGTCATGGTAGAGGATCGGTATTCCAGTGTTTCCCAGCTTCGGGCCGCCTTGGATGGCCCCCAGACTGCGGGGGTGCGGCGGCTGTTCTGCATGAAAGGCGTGATGGCGGGCAGAAGCTGGGACATCCCGCCGGAAACTGCCCTGCGGGTGGGACGCAGCGGAGACTGTGAAATTCCCTATCCGATAGGCACTGCCGGAGTCAGCCGCCATCACTGCACCTTTTTCCGCTCCCGGGAGGGAATCCTGATGGTGCGGGACGACGGCTCCTCCTGGGGGACATGCCTGGCGGGCAAGGGCGGCACCATGGCGCTGCCAGCCGGGAAATGGTATGTCTTGGGAGAAAACCACGTCTGCTTTGGCGGACAGGAAGAATATGCGGAGGCCATCTTGTAAGGGGTTTCCGGGTAAATGAGGTTATGTGTATGCAAATCAGGACAGCGGCCTATACATCCATTGGGAGCCGGCCGGAAAATGAGGACAGCTTTCTGTGCAAGCAGACGGGCCCTGCCCAGCTCTGTGCCGCGGTCTGCGACGGCCTGGGCAGTCACGGCGGTGGTCAGGAGGCCTCCCGGATTGCGGTGGAGCAGCTAAAAGGCTTTTGCGCCCTGCCTACGGAAGAACAGATCATGCTTTGGCTGGACAGAAGCAACCAGGAGATTCTGTCCCGGCGAAACGGCCCCCGTCATATGAAAACCACAGCGGTGGCTCTGTTCGTGGACGGAAATCAGGCGGTATGGGCCCACATTGGGGATTCCCGGCTGTACCACTATCACAATGGCCGTCTGGCCGGATTCACGGAGGATCACAGTGTGTGCTATATGGCCCTTCGGATGGGGGAGATCACCCGACGGGAGATTCCCACCCATCCGGACAAGAATAAGCTGCTGAGAGCCTTGGGCGATACGGACATCAAGCCAGAGATCCAGAAGCCCATTATTCTGGAGCCTGGGGAGCATGCCTTCCTGCTGTGCAGCGACGGCCTGTGGGAACGGCTCCAGGAGGATGAAATTCTTCTGGATCTGCACAAATGCGATGGGCCGGAGCAATGGCTCTATGCGCTTCGCTGCCGGGCGGAACTGCGCAAGCACACCGATGTGGACAACAATACCGCCGTGGCGGTATTTGTGAATGTATAAATCCGGCTGAACCCGGAAAGAAGGAGTAGGAAGTATGAAAAGAATCGTCTGTGTGGGACTGTGTTTTCTGCTGGCGGTGACCCTGGCCGTTCCGGCCCTGGCCCTGTCCTCCGGAAGTTTCCTGTATGGCGGATATGATGTAACGGGGGATACCCTGAGCTGCTATGGCACGGCTCTGCCTCCCGGAGGCGCGGCGAGCGTCTCCTGTCAGGGCCAAACGCTGAGCAGCAGTCTCTCCACCATCCGGGAAGCCCAAATCCCGGTTACCGTTTACTGCCTGGTGGACTCCGCGTCCTCTCTGACGGAGACCATGATGCAGCAGGAGCAGGACGTACTTTTGGCTATCAGCAGCAGACTCCATACTGGTGACACTATGGTGCTTTCCACCATTGACGCAGCCTTCTGCCAGAGTGAGCCGCTATTGGAGCCGGAAAGCCGGAAAAATGCCATCACCTCTATCAGCCGGGGCAATTGGCGCACCGACCTGTACCTGGGCGTGGATCAGGCCCTGGACTCTCTGGCTACCAATACTGCATACCACACGAACCGAGCCCTGGTAATTCTCACGGACGGCCATGATGACAGCACCGGCACTGTAAAAGCGGAGGAATTGCAAAAGAAGATTCAGACGGCACGGATCCCGGTGTATACGGTTTTGCTGGGCACAGGAAAACCCAACGCCACCAATCAGGAGATGGAGAATCTGAATGCTTTCTGCCGAGGCTCCGTAGGAGGCTTCCTGAGCAGCCTGCCCACGGATCAGAATTTGACACCGGCAAAGGCAGGAGAGCAGATATTTGAAAGCATCCAAAACAGCTGCGTCATTACTCTGGATGTCCGGGAGCTGCCGGAAAAGTCTGACCTGGAATTGCTGGTTCGCTGGGATGTGGAGAGCAGCCGTTTTGAAGATACCATTTTGATCCGTGCGCTGGATCTTCCCAACCTGCCTGTCCCGGAAGAAACGGAGCCGACGGAAACACAGGTTCCGGAGGAAACTGAGCTGGAACCGAAATCGGAATCGAAAGCCAACTGGGGTCTCATAGGCGGCATCGCTGCGGGCGTTCTGCTTCTGGCGGCGGCTTTGGGGATCCTGTTCTACCGCCGGGTAAAGGCGGAAAAGGCCGCAGCCGAACAGGAAACCGATCAGTCCCAGAACCCTATGCCGGAGTTATTCTCCGAACCTACCCACATATCTGTGGACGAGACGGAGATACCCCACACCGAGCCTGTGGAGTCGGTAACAGAGCTTGTAAAGCCAACACCTGCGCCGGAGGAACCGAGGGACTGCCATGTGACCCTGGTTGCCATTCTCCATCCGGAGCAGCGCTGTGCGCTCTGGCTGACTACGGGGGCAGAGAAGACACTTGGCCGGGATGCCCGGGCAGACGTGGTACTGAACGGCCAGGACAAGCAGCTCTCCGGCTGCCATATGGCGCTTTTGTGGGATGGGAAGCACCTGCTGCTCCGGGACAACGGCTCCACCAACGGCACCGCCCTAAACGGCACGTTGTGCAAGGGGAATACCTGGTACCTGCTGTCCAATGGGGACACCATCCGTGCCGGTGCATGTGAGTACCGGGGAAATTATGAGGTCAACCAGCAGGGGAAATAACGCTAAAAAAGAGGCATTGATTCTACGGTGATGATGTACCCGGGAAGAAATGCCTCTTTTTCCGTATTCAAAACATAGAAAAATGGGGGGATGCAGCAAACTTGACGAGCTTAAAAGAACATGCTGCAGGCACATCTGCCAGAGATGCTCGCCGCCCCTGCGGAAGAGGAAGGCAGTCCAGAAAAACCCTTGCTACCAGTAAAAAATATGATATAATGAGAATGGAACAATAGCTTTTGTTAACGTATGTTGGCACCGGCGGCGAGTCGCCGCCGGTATGCAAAAATCCATCGTATTCGCTTTGCTCAGCCGAACCGCTTGGGGTATTTCCGCACACGGTTGTGTGCTTATGAATACCCCTGCGCGGTTCGTCATACATCATTGTATTGTTCCAAAACACCAAGGGAGGGAAGCTTCATGATCGTATACAGGGAGCTTTCCTCCCTTGAAAAAGATCTTGGGGTTCAGGCGAAAACCTTATATGGGGTAAGCAACAATTTGAGAAAGCATTATCATACTGTACAGCTTCCCAAAAAGAGCGGCGGCGCCCGTACCTTATCGGTGCCGGATGACCTGCTTAAATCGATTCAACGGAAGATTACAGAGGTTCTTCTCATGCCTATGCCGGTTTCCGGGTACGCAAAAGCGTACGGTTACGGTTGCTCCACTACCCGGAACGCAAGATGCCATGTGGGAAAGAAGGTCGTCCTGAAACTGGATATTCTGCACTTCTTTGACAGCGTCCGGTATTCTACGGTAAAGGACCTTGCTTTCCCTAAGGAGATTTATGAGGAAAAGCTTCGCATTCTGCTGACGATGCTATGCTATTACAAGGATGGGCTTCCACAGGGAGCACCCAGTTCTCCGGCGATAACCAATATCGTTCTTTATGGGTTTGACGAGAAGATAGGTCGCTGGTGCCAGGACAGAAGCATTTCCTATACCCGTTACTGCGACGACATGACCTTTTCCGGTGACTTTTGCCCCGAAGATGTTGTTATATTTGTGGGATCGGAGCTGAAAAAGCTGGGATTCCTGCTGAATGAACAAAAGACCCGAATCCAGTATTCTTTCCAGCAGCAAAAAGTGACCGGAATTGTGGTAAATGAAAAGCTGAGCATCCCGTCTAAGGATCGACGAAAGCTGCGGCAGGAACTGTACTATTGCCAGAAATACGGGATAGCCGGACATCTTCGCCGGATCGGGGTGGATGTGTCGGAAGAAAGCTACCGACAGCGACTTTTGGGGAAGGTTAACTACTTCCTTCAGATTTCGCCGGGAGATCAAGAACTGACGAAATATCGGCAATGGTTGCGGAACGTGTGAGATAGGCAGACCAGGATTTGCCGGAATACAGTGTGGATTTGAATAGGGACAAGCCCGGCGGGAGGGAACCTCCTGCCGGGCTGAAGTTTGCCTTGAAGCGTCTGGTATGTAATAAAGTTCTGTAAATCAAAAGTTTGTTACATGGATATGATAAACTTTTCGGATAGATGGATGCTTATATAAATTACAAAATTGTCCGCTTGTCAACATAGAAATGGATAAATTTGTACATGCCATTGAAAACTTGCTTGATTTCTCAATTTACTTCTCAATGGCATGACTGACATACAAGAGTACGTGCGTTAGCCAAAGCAGCAGAGGAAAAGAAGACTATCACACTTTTATTTGGATTTATGTGTATGGGAATCACATTTTTATTTAATTCGGTGTGCATATGGATTTCCTATTGTTACTATCACTGAAAATTCTCTGCCAAATGGCATAAAATTTTCAATAAACGTTTGACATTCTGCCTTACCTTGGGTATAATACTATTGAAAAAACAGTGGCAAATGGCATTATATTTTCACCAGAGGTGGTTGCATTGGAAATTATGCGTGATTCTTATCTTCAAAAGCTGATTGCGAAGAAGCATAACGGTCTAATAAAAGTCATTACCGGTATGCGCCGGTGCGGAAAATCCTATCTGCTGTTTACGCTATTCAAGAAGCATTTGCTGGAGTGCGGCGTGAGCACGGATCATATTATTGAGATTCCATTTGACTCTTTTGAAAATAAAAAGTATCGTGATCCGGAAGTCCTCTACCCCTATGTGAAGGAACAACTGACGGATAACGAGATGTACTACATTCTCCTGGACGAAGTGCAGCTTCTGGGCGAGTTTGAATCTGTGCTCAATGGCTTTATCCGCATTCCGAACGTAGATGTGTATGTGACTGGCAGCAATGCAAAATTCCTGTCCAAAGATATCATTACCGAGTTCCGGGGGCGGGGGGATGAGCTGCGCATGAATCCTCTGTCCTTCGGGGAATTTATGACTGTTTATGAGGGCAGTAAGTACGATGGCTGGAATGAGTATGTGCTGTATGGTGGCCTGCCGCCGGTGGTTCTGCTCTCTACTGCGGAGCAGAAAATCGAACTGCTGAAAAGGCTGTTTGATGAAACCTATGTCAATGACATTGTTGGTCGTCATAAAATCCGCAATAAGGACGAATTTGAAGAGCTGATCAACATTTTGGCCTCCGGGATCGGCTCTCTGACCAACCCGAAAAAGTTGGCGGATACCTTTAAAACCAAGAAAAGAATCAAGATCAGCACGAACACAATCAAGAATTATCTGGATTATCTTTGCGACGCTTTTATCGTAAGCCGCGCAACCCGCTATGATATCAAGGGAAGAAAATACATCGACACCCCTCAGAAATATTATTTCACCGATGTGGGTTTGCGGAATGCCCGGATCAACTTCCGCCAGATTGAAGAAAATCATACCATGGAAAATATCTTGTTCAACGAACTGCTGACCAGGGGATTCAATGTAGATGTGGGTCTAGTGGTCACCCGTGACTGCGATGAATCCGGCAACCGCCAGCAGAAGCAGTTGGAGGTGGACTTTGTGTGCAACAAGGGCGCAAAGCGCTACTATGTGCAGTCCGCTTTTTCCATTCCCGATGAGGAAAAAATGCGGCAGGAATCCGGCTCGCTGCTTCGCATTGATGACACCTTTAAGAAAATCATCGTGGTTAAATATACGCCTGCTCCCTGGTATACCGATGACGGTATTCTGGTGATCAGCGTGTATGACTTCCTGCTGAATGCGGATAGTCTGGATCTGTAAAGCGGAGGAAAACCATGTTTTATAAAATGATTGAGCGGGCCAGAGATCGCTGGTACGCATCCCCAGATTGTACCGCAACGGATTTGATCCGCTACATGGTTGGTCAGGGATATCTGCAGGATGCCCAGGTGGATGCTATCAAGACCTACGTTTATCTCAAAATCGCCTGTAGCGGCGAGCTACTGAAAAAGCTGTTCTGCCAGGGTAGGTTCAACACGTTGAATCTGGACGACCTACTCTGGATTTCCTGATCATCCAGCGAAAGGATGGAGAAATCCATAAGGCAATCATTGTGGAGACCAAGGGTGCTATCTATGCGAACGACCCTGGGTTCAAGGACAAGCGTGCCTTTATGGAAAGTGAATTCCTCCAGCTCAATAATGGTGCCTTTGGCTATGACCGGTTTGAGTATCTGTATCTGGAGGATTCTTTCCCAGAGGGGGAACGGATTCGGTTGAAACATGAAAAGATTTGTAAGTTTTTTGAGGAGAGATAAAAGTGGATTACATTGATTATCGTGAACTGCTAGGAATAGGCTGTTCTGATAAAGACAAACAAGCTCTGTTTTCTTCTCGTGTACAGGTTTTCTTACAAGCACAGAAAAATATACCATTTGAAGAGCAACAGGAAACAGTATTTTGCTATCAGATCGGTGAAAAATGCTTGCTCGAAAATAAACCGTTATTTGATATTGAAGCCCTTACTAGTGTATAGACATATTGATTTATAAACTAAAATATGGTACACTTCTCATAT
>CAYRDE010000006.1:0-40455 GCA_964422935.1 uncultured Oscillospiraceae bacterium
TTCGCATAGCTGAGAGCGGAGCGAAAAGCGGGGCAGAAAATGGGCCGCGGAGGGCAGAAAGAACGGCGAAAGCTCAGTATCTTCTGACGCAATGCCAGCGTTATCGGGCAGAGAGCGTGTTGGCGCTTTCCTGAGGCGGTCGGTTTATCCGGCAAACAAGGTGGTACCGCAGAAATGGTTTTTCTGTCCTTGTTCCCCATAGGGGAACAAGGACTTTTTCATTTTGGAAGAAAGGAGAATAACGATATGTATGCTCCCGGACGGCGATGGCGACGCTTACCTGTCTCCATCCAAAAAACAACAAACATATTTATCTTGAAAAAGGAGTATTTGATTATGAAAAAGGTTATTTCTCTGATTCTTGCTGTAGTGATGATGGTATCTCTTTTCTCCGGCTGCGCATCCGGCGACGTGTCGCACCCCAATGGGGAGGAAACCTACCGGGTTGCCATTGTCCAGCAGCTGGACCACTCCTCCCTGGATGAAATCCGCACCGCCATTTCCGCTCGGCTCAATGACCTGGCGAAGGAACAGGGCGTTTCCCTGACCATCGATGAATATAATGGTCAGAATGACAACAGCCTCTTAAACCAGATCGGCGCTCAGGTCATGGATAAGAAGACCGACCTGATCATCCCCATCGCAACCCTGGCGGCTCTGAGCATGGTTACCGCTGCTGAGGGCACCGATACCCCCATTGTCTACGCCGCTATTTCCGACCCCGAATCCGCAGGCCTGACGGGCATGCCCACGGTAACCGGTGTCTCCGACGCTTTGAATACCCAATTCATTCTGGACATGATGCTTACCGCCCAGCCTGATGTGAAAACCGTGGGTCTGCTGTACTCCAACAGCGAGGTCAACTCTGTCACCCCCATTGCGGAGGCAAAGGCCTATCTGGAGGCAAAGGGCATTGCCTATCTGGAAAAGACCGGCAACACCTCCGGTGAGATCACCGAGGCTGCCGCCTCCATGGTAGGCCGGGTGGATGCCGTGTTTACCCCCACCGACAATGCAGTCATGGCTGCGGAAGCTTCCGTGGCGGAAACCCTGAACGCCGCCGGAATCCCCCACTACACCGGCGCGGACTCCTTCGTTCTCTCCGGCGCCTTTGCCACCTGCGGTGTCAACTACACGGAGTTGGGACAGAAGGTTGGAGACATGGCCTTCGCAATTCTCATGGGCGGCGAAATCCCCGCTGATTTCCATGTAATGGACGGCGGCATTATCACTGTCAATACCGAAACCGCCCAGACCGTAGGCGTGGACTACAGCAACTTCTCTTCCATGGCGAATACTGTGAAGGAAGTTGTGACTGGCGAATAAGGAAACAGGTATCCCCTTCCTCCCGGAAGGGGATACCATAATAGGAGGAGATTATGATTTCATCTGCTGTCATTTTCAGTGCCCTGGAGCTGGGCTTTATCTACGCTCTGGTGGCCTTGGCGCTGTTTTTAAGCTTCCGGGTGCTGAACATTGCCGATATGACTACCGACGGAAGCTTTACCCTGGGCTGTGCCGTTTCCGCTACCGTGGCGGTGGCGGGCCATCCCATTTTGGCTCTGCCTGCCGCAATGCTGGCGGGAGCCCTGGCGGGCAGCATTACCGCCCTGCTGCAAACAAAATTAAAGGTGCCCTCCATTCTTGCGGGCATCATCACCAATACGGGACTGTATACCGTGAATCTTGCCGTGATGGGCTTTTCCTCCAACGTCAGTATGATGCGTACAACCACCATTTTCACTATGACCCAGGGCACCCTGGGCAGTGTATATAAGCTGGTTCCTGTGCTGATGCTGGCGGCCCTTTCCGGAACGGTGCTGGTGGTGTTCCTCAAAACCCGGCTTGGATTGTCCATCCGGGCCACCGGCGATAATCCGGATATGGTCCGGGCCTCCTCCATCAATACGGGCTTTACCATTACCGTGGGTCTGGCCCTCTCCAATTCCTTGACGGCTCTCAGCGGCGCACTCCTTGCCCAGTACCAGAAGGCAGCCGACATCAATCTGGGAACCGGCATGGTCATTATCGGTCTGGCCTCCCTGATCATCGGCGAGACCCTGCTGCCAAAGGGAAAGCTGTGGATGAAGGCTTTGGGGGCCGTGGTGGGTTCCGTGGTCTATCGGTTTATTATGGCGATGGCGCTGCGTCTCGACCTGCCCAGCGAGTGCCTGAAGCTGATTTCCGCTGTGATTGTGGCGGCTGCCATTGGCCTTCCGGCGCTAAAGTCGGCGCGGAAACCGGCTGGCAAAGGAGGGATGAAAGCATGCTGAAGCTCCAAAATGTTTCGAAAACCTTCAATCCCGGGACAGTCAATGAGAAGAAAGCCCTGGATGGCATCAATCTTTCGCTGGCCCCCGGAGACTTTGTGACCATTCTCGGCTCCAACGGGGCGGGAAAATCCACCCTTTTCGGGGCCATTGCCGGGGCGTTCCCCGTGGACACCGGTACGATCTGCCTGGACGGAAGGGACATCACCAATCTTCCGGACTTTAAGCGAAGCAAATACATTGGTCGGCTTTTCCAGGACCCGCTGAAGGGTACGGCCCCCAGCATGACCATTGAGGAAAACCTGGCACTGGCCTATCTTCGGGCCTCGGAAAAGCGGTCCCCCTTCTCCATGGTCACCGCTGCCGACCGGCGGGACTTCCGGGAAAAGCTCGCCATGCTGGAGCTTGGCCTGGAGGATCGGATGGACCATCCGGTAGGGCTTCTCTCCGGGGGACAGCGGCAGGCCCTGACGCTGCTGATGGCGACCCTGGTTACCCCGAAGCTGCTGCTTCTGGATGAACACACCGCTGCCCTGGACCCTGCCACGGCGGAGAAGGTGCTGAATCTGACCAGGAAAATCGTGGCGGAGAATCACATCACCTGCCTGATGATCACCCACAACATTCCCTCGGCTCTGAGCTTGGGCAACCGGACCCTGATGATGAACGGGGGCAGAATTGTGCTGGAGCTCCAGGGAGCGGAGCGGGAGAACATGACCACAGACCGGCTGCTGAAAATCTTCCATGAGCAGAGCATCAGCAACGACAGAATCCTGTTCAGCGCGGATATGGACGAAGATTAGACTTAAATTGGGGCTGCCTGATAAAGAGGCAGCCCCAAAGCTTATTCTGTTGACTCCTTGTCTTCGGAAGGGGAAGCGGCGGCCTCTGCGGCTTCCTTTGCGGCAACCACATTGACGAACAGCTTCTGGGGATCATGGGGGCGGAAGCGCTGCCAGATCAGGATACTCACCGCGGCAATGCAGCTGATTGCCGCCAGGGCCTGACTGACCCGGATGGAACCCCAATAGAGGCTGTCCATCCGCAATCCTTCAATGATGCACCGGCCCAGACCATACCAGGCGGCGTAGCCCAGGGCAATCTGACCATCGTATTTCCGATATTTGGAAGCAAAGTGGAGGAAAAGAAACCCTGCCAGATTCCAAACCGACTCATACAGGAAGGTGGGATGGTAGTATTCCCAGCCGCCGGTGACGGTGTTGTACAGGCCCATTCTGGTAAATGCGTCTGTGGGTGCGCCGAAGGCCTCCCGGTTGAAGAAGTTGCCCCATCGACCGATGAACTGCCCGATGAGAAAGCCCAGCAGCACCAGATCCAGCAGCATGGGAAGAGAAACCTTTTTGATGCGGCAGAAGACAATCACGCCCAGAATTGCACCCAGCACCGCACCGTAAATGGCAAGACCGCCCTCCCAGATGTACAGGACGGAAATGGGGTTTTCGGCATAGTCCGCCCAGGAGAAGACCACATAATAGATGCGGGCACAGATAATGGCAAAGGGGGTGATCCAGAGGACGCCGTCTGTCAGGTCATCCTCCTTCAGGCCGAACTCCTTGCACCGCTTGCAGGCGTATAAAACGGCAAGAATCAGTCCCACGGCAATGATAAGACCATAGAGATGAATGCACACAGGCCCCAGGCAGAGGGTCCTGGGGGGATTGACTTCGATTCCCAGGGAGGGGAAGGAGATGGAAGAATAGTTTGCGGGTATCATAGGGCTTCCTCCTTACGGATGGGTTCAATGATGGAAAGGGCGCACCGTTCCGGGATTACGATCCGACGAAGGAAGGCCTGAATATCCTCCCTCTGGATGCCCTCGTAAATCTCCGGGAAACGGAAAAAGTCGAAATCAGAAAAATGATAGGCGCAGAGCCGGAAGCAAGTGGCGTCAAAGCTGTCCAGGGCGCGGATGCGGCGGCCCAGGGCGCTTCGCTTCATCCGCTGGAAGGCTTCTTCCGGAATTCCTTCCGAGGCGAGTCTGGCCCCCTGGGCCAGGATTGCTTCCCGGACAGCCTGGGGATTGTCGGAATCGCCGGAGCACAGGAGCATGGCGCAGCCGTCGATGATTTCAAAGCCGCCGCCGAAGGAGGAGTCGATCAGCCCTTCCTCATAAAGGCGCAGATACAGCGGGGAGGATTCTCCAAACAGAGCTTCCGCAGCCAGATCCGCAACCATCTCCGTCCGGACGGCCTGATCGCCGTTTCCCAAAGGCTCGGCCTTCAAGCCCATCTGGAACATGGGCATGGATACCTCCATAGCGGCGATGGTTTCCGGATGGGTGCAGGTCATGGACTCCTGCCAGTTCCGGAGCTTTTTCCCGACGGGCCTCTGTTCATCGCCCAGAACCTCCCGGGCCAGAGCGGAGACGGTCTCCGGGTCCACATCCCCGATGACGCACAGCACCATGTTGCCGGGGGTATAAAAGGCTCTGTGACAGTCATAGAGGACCTGGGGGGTGATCTCCCGGATGGACTGGGAGGTGCCCAGAATGGGAACCCGGACGGGATGGGTTTCGTACATAGCTGTCATCAGGTTTTCAAAGACCGCGCTGTCCGGGGCATCTTCATTCATACCAATCTCCTGGTCGATAATGCCCCTTTCCTTTTCCACGCTTTCCCCGGTAAAATAGGGCGTGGATACAAATTCCAGCAGCAGCCGGAGACAGCTTTCAAAATGCTCGGTGCAGGAAAAATAGTAGGCGGTCATGTCATAGCTGGTAAAGGCATTGGTCATGGCCCCCATGGCGGCAAACTCCGCAGAGACATCCCTGCCGCCGGGAAGATCAAACATCTTATGCTCCAGATAATGGGCGACGCCGGCAGGGGCGTGGCAGGTCTGTCCTTCCAGGGTGAAGTCCGTGTGAATGGAGCCGTAGTCCGTTACAAAGTAGGCGAGCTTTTTGGTAAAGCCTTTCCGGGGCACCACCAGAACGGTCAGACCGTTGGGGAGCACACCGGTATAGAGCGTTTCGTCCAGGTCCTGATAATATACGCGTTTCATTGGCTCCCTCCTTTCAGGAAATAGGTGGTATGCAGAGAAAGGGTGTTGGCGGCGGCAATGGCATCCTCCCGGGTAACATCGCAGATGGCGTCCATATAGGCCTGGGGGGTTAGATTCAGACCGCTGAGAGCAGCAGTGGCATAGTAGCCCTCAATGGCACCGGGAGCGTCGTGGGTGGACCGGAGAGAGGACAGCAGGGCCTCCTTGGCGGCGGTTAGCTCTTCCTCTGAGATGTCTCCCTTTTGGCAGGCCTCCAGCTGGTTCAGAATCTCCTGACGGGTGAGGGCCTCCTGCTGGCAGTCAATGCCGGCGGAGACAGCCACAATGCCCTTACTTCCATAATACCCGGAGCCGATGGAGTAGCACAGGGACAGCTTCTCCCGGATGTTCTGAAACAGCTTGCTGGTCATTCCGGCGCCGAAGAGGGTATTGAGTACCTGCATGGCGGGAAATTCCGGCATACGGTTGGTAATCGGCGTGACAAATCCCATGCACAGCTTCCCCTGGGCAACATCCATGGTCTCCACGCTGTCCTGCTTCTGGCTGAGACGGAGGGAGGACTGAGGCGGGAGGGAGAAAACCTGCCGGGGGAGGGAGGCAAAAATGGGAGCCAGCAGCCCGGCAACCTCTGTAATGTGGGCGCTTCCCACATAGAAGATCTCTACAGGGCTGGTCCGCAGAACCTCCTGGTAATGGGCCCAGAGGCCTTCCGGTGTGATGGCCTCCACCTGCTCCGGTTCGCCCAGCCGGGGAATGCCGAAGGTATCCTCCCGACACATGCGCTTGAGAAGCTGCTCCGTGGCATAGACACGTTTGTCGTTCAGGTCTGAGGCAATGGTGGAAATCAGGTTTTTCTTTTCGCTTTCCACCAGGGCGGGGAGAAAGTGGCCCCCTTCCGTCAGAGGCTCCAGGAGGATTTCTCGCAAAAAGGACAGCATCGGCCCCATGACCTGATCTCCGGGGAGGGCAAAGCGGTCATCCATAAAGCTCAGATACAGTCCGGTGGTCTGATAATCCCCTACCCGCCGGACCAGAGGGCTGACGGAAGCGCCATAGAGCATGTCCAGCGCCTCGGTGATGGCCTGTAAGGTGGGGCATCGTTTTGTACCCCGGAGGAGAAGGCTGGGAAGCAGGGCGTTTAAGGCAGCCTCCCGGGGGGACATCAGCCGGAGAAACTGGATGCTTAAGGCACCCTGCTTAAACCGTGTGTCCCGGAAGGTCCGCAGGGTAACGCCGGGGAAAAGGGTTGTTGTTTCGATCATGTTGGCTCCTTGGGAAAGCAGTTCTTTCCATTTTTTAGACTATTGGCTATTATATACTACTTTTCTGAAAATAGATAGTAGGACATAAAAATTTAACGGTTTTCCTGTTGTTATTTTTGCGCATTTGCGGTAGAATGTAGAGTGCTATCATATCATTTAGGAGAGAGGCAACCATGGCATGGCTGGAAATTACCATTGACACGGTCCCGGGGGATTGTGAAAAAACCGCCGCCATTCTGACGGCAAAGGGCTTTTCGGATCTGGTCATTGAGGATCAGACCGAATTTGAATCCTTTTTGGAGGAAAACAAGGCCTATTGGGATTACATCGACGAGGATTTGCAGAAAAAGCTGCAAGGACTGTCCCACATTAAGCTTTACATAGAGGATACGGATTTGGCCCGGATGGCGCGAATCCGGGGAATCACCCAGGAACTGGGGCTTGCGATGCAGGTATCCCCGCTGCCGGAAACCGACTGGGAGGAGAGCTGGAAGGACAATTACCCGCCCCAGAAGGTGGGAAACAATCTCATTGTGGTCCCTTACTGGAACGCGGATCTGGAAACCCAGCGGAAGAAGATCATCTTAGACCCAGGCCTGACCTTCGGCACCGGCGCCCATCCCTCCACCCAGATGGTCATGGAGGTGATGGAGGAGGTGGTAAAGCCGGGGTTCCGGTGCCTGGATTTGGGCAGCGGAAGCGGAATTTTGTCCATTGCCGCCCTTCGTCTGGGTGCACAAAAGGCCATCGGCATGGACATTGACCCCAAGGCAGAGGACATGGCGAGACAGAACGCTGCTTATAATGGCTACTCCGCTCCGGCCTTTACCGCCCTCACCGGAAATGTGGTAGAGGACCGGAAGATCATGGAGGCGCTTAAAAAGGAAACCTATGATCTGGTGCTGGTGAATATTGTGGCGGATGTGATTATTGGTCTGGCACCCGTGCTGCCGGAATTTCTGGGGCAGACAAGCACACTCATCTGTTCCGGCATTCTGGATGTGCGGCTTCCGGAGGTGGTAGGGGCCCTGAAACGAGCGGGGCTTACCGTCTCTGCTGTCAAGGAAAAAGAGGACTGGCGCTGCGTCACAGCCCGGAGTAATCTGCCGAAGGAGGAGAGGACGCAATGAGCATTCCATACCGTACCCGCCGCAAGCTGAAAATTGCCGGTACCATTGCCATGGTGCTGACCCTGGTCATCTGTGTTACCTGGCTGTGCTGGGTTATCTGGCTCCAGCGGTATGTGGTCTATACCGACGAGGGCGCGAAGCTGGATTTTAACCGGTCTGCCAATGAGGTAATCGGAGAGGTTCCCAAGGCGCCTGTGGCAAGCCTGGAGGTGCCCGTCTATTATAACGAAGGCGCCAATGCCATCGACACGGAGCAGGAGCTGACCCAGCTCAACGGGTATTACATCACCAACGAGCTGCTGAAAACCCCCGCCTATGCGGAGATGTTCAAGCGTCAGATTCAGAGACTGGATGCCGGTACGCCGGTGATGATCGAAATGAAGGGCCCCTACGGCTCCTTCTTCTATCAGTCCAAGCTGGGCGACGCGGTGGTCTCCCAGAGTACCGACCTGACGGTTATGTCGGAGCTGGTGGATCTGATAAAAAGCAAGGGCTGCTATGCCATTGCCCAGGTCAGCGCCTTCCGGGACCGCAGCTTTGGCGTTACCCATGTGTCCGGCGGACTGTATATGCTGAACCGGAAAGGCCTATGGATGGACCAGGGCGGCATGTACTGGCTGGACCCCACCAACGCGACTGCCATAAGCTGGATCACCTCTGTGGTGCTGGAGCTAAAGGAAATGGGTTTTAACGAGGTGGTGCTGGCAGATTATTGTTTCCCGGATACGGACCAGATCATCTTTAACGGGGATAAGACCGAGGCCTTGACGACCGCAGCCAACAAGCTGATGACCGCCTGCGGAACGGAGACGGACAATTTTACCCTGTCCTTTATGGTAAGCGACAGCACTTTCCCCCTGCCGGAGGGCCGCTGCCGGATGTATTTGCAGGATGTCAGTGCTGCCAGAGTAGGAGAGACGGCTTCCAAGGTGGAGTTTGAGGACCCGGAGGTTCGGCTGGTATTCCTGTGTACCTCAGGCGATACCCGGTATGATGAATACAGCGTACTGCGCTCCATGACTGTGGCGGAAGAGGTGGAAGCCCGAAAGGCCAGCATGGGCGAGTAATCAAAAAAACAACAGGCTGTGCGCAGTGGCACAGCCTGTAAATTTTAGACGTTGGCGGGTTTGTGAAGGGTTTTGAAATGTGTTCCCAGAATGCCTACAGCATCGATGACAATGGCAAGCACCAGGGAGATCAGCAGTACCAGCCAGGGAAACAGCCATGGATGGGACGCAGTAAAGAAGGGAAGCAGCTTTTCCAGGGTATAGACAACCATAACATGAAACAGGTATATGGTCGTGGACAGCTTACCAAACCGGTTGACGATCCAATTGATGCGGGGACAGGAGAAGGGAAGCCGAGGATATCGGATACAAAATAGGACAATAGCAGGGGAGACAAGAAGAATCCCAAAGGGCATGTCCGTGATCAGACCGCATCTCCACTGGGAGGCAGTCAGTAAAAAACCGACACAGGTCAAAGTAATCAGGCTGGAAGCGGTCAAGCGGAAGCGCCGGAGAATCTGATCCTGGTATTCGTGGAGGAAAATGCCCATGGCAAACATGGGTATCCCGGAGAGCCAACCGTTTCGGTAGGAACGATAGGGAATGTCAAAGCTGTCCAGGGGGAGTATCACGGTAAAAACAAAGTAGAAAGCAAAGAGAACGAAACCGGCAATGTAGAATCCCTGGTAATTCACGTTGCCATCCTCATAGAATCTGGTGTAAAGCCAGAATACGCAGTACACTGCCATCAGCCCGATCAGATACCAGAGATGCTCTGACCTGGGGAAGGGATGTACATGAAGAATCAGGAAGGAAAAAACATGGGACAGGTCTGGAATGATGTAGTCCCGGATCTCGGAAAAGGTACGGAGACCTTCCATCCAACAGTTCCAAATAATATACAACAGGAGCGCTGCGGCAAACAGCTTTATGATATGCCACAGTCGATGGAGAATTTGCTTGGAGGATGCACCATAATTAAAGTAGCCGCTGATGGCAAAGAACATGGGTACGGCAAACCGACCGAAGGCCATGACAAGTTCACCCGCGCCGCCGGGAAAGGGAGCATGAATGAAAACGACGAACATGGCAGCTACCATTTTGCAGCATTCCATGGTAAAATTCCGCTGGGGGGCCATCTGTATTTTGTGCATGGATACACCTCGCATTTCGATTTTTTCCTATCTTACCACATTGCCATGGAAATATCAATAAGGATGAAATTCGGAACAAAATAAAAACGCCGCCGAAATATCGGCGGCGTAATTATCAGCCAGAGGAATCAGACAGCCCGCTGAACCTTGTTGGAACGGAGGCATCTGGTACAGGCGTACACATGGCAGGGAGTTCCATTCACGACAGCCTTAACGCGCTTGACGTTGGGCTTCCATGCGCGGTTTGCACGTCTGTGGGAGTGAGAGACTTTGATGCCAAAGGTTACGCCCTTGCCACAGAAATCGCACTTAGCCATTTTCTTGCACCTCCCATCGGATGTTTACTCAACAAACTACGCCCTTTCAAAGGCGCTTAAATATGATACCAGACTTTTCGGGAAAAAGCAAGTGCTTTTTCAAAAATATTTTAACTTTTTCAAAATCTATTGATATTCCCTCTTTCTCTGGGTATAATAAACCAAATATAGTTTCCACGCTGGGAAGTCCCCTCTTTTGGCTTATCCGGGGGAGGGGAAAGAGGGAAAATATTTCTGCTTGAGAGGTGCGCACCATGATTGATACATACAGCGTTCCGTTGAAGACATTGGTTGAAGAGTTTAAGCTGGAAATTGCCCATGCCTCCACGGACTTTTCCTCAATTCGAATCACCGTGGCGGATGTGGCAAGACCGGGCCTGCAGCTGGCTGGCTACTTTGACCACTATGAGCCCATGCGGCTTCAGGTTATGGGCAATGTGGAAATGAGCTATGTATCCAAAATGGCCCCCATGGATCGGACGGCGATTTTTGACCGGCTGTTTGCCTATAAATTCCCGGCTCTGATCATCAGCCGGGACATTCCGCCCCACCCGGAAATGCTGGCTATGGCGGAAAAGCACAACATTACCATTTTACGCACGGCAGAGGCGACCTCCACCATTGTTTCCTCCATCATTACCTACTTAAAGGATGCGCTGGCTCCCCGGATTACCCGCCACGGCGTTTTCGTGGAGGTCTACGGCGAGGGAATCCTGCTGGTTGGAGAAAGCGGCGTGGGCAAAAGTGAGGCGGCGGTAGAGCTTCTCAAGCGGGGCCACCGGCTGATTGCCGATGACGCGGTGGAGATCCGCCGGGTTTCTACCAACTCCCTGATCGGCACCGCGCCGGAGCTGATCCGCAACTACATTGAGCTTCGGGGCATCGGTATCATCAATGTGGCAAAGCTCTATGGTATGGGCGCCGTAAAGCAGGACAATGACATTAACCTTGTGGTAAACATTGTGCGCTGGAATACCCAGGAAGCCTATGACCGGCTGGGTCTGGAGGACCAGTTTACTGAGATTCTGGGAGTAAAGGTGCCCATGTACACCATTCCCCTGACCCCGGGCCGTAACCTGGCGGTGATTTTGGAGGTGGCGGCGATGAACAACCGGCAGAGGAAAATGGGTTACAATGCGGCTGAGGAATTCACGGAGCAGATCAACCGCCATTTTGATGAGAACATGGGGAAGAACGGATGAAGGAATTGACCATTGGACCAAACGACGCCGGTCAGCGGCTGGATCGGTTTCTTGCCAAGGCGGTGCCCCTGCTGCCGGCTTCCCTTGCTCAGAAGTACATCCGGATCAAGCGGATCAAGTGTAATGGCAAGCGGGTGGAGAGAGATACGAGACTCGCCGCCGGAGACGTTTTGCAGCTTTACATCAACGACGAATTTTTTGAAAAGCCCCGGGAGGACAACGCTTTCCTGACCGTATCCACGCCAAAGCTGAATATCGTCTACGAGGACGAAAACATCCTGCTTGTAGACAAGCGGCCCGGGCTGGCGGTACACCCCCACGACGGGGCGGAATACGGCAGAACCCTCATTGACCACATCCAGGCCTACCTGTATCAGAAGCGGGAATGGCGGCCCCGGGAGGAAAATGCCTTTACTCCGGCCCTGTGCAACCGGATTGACCGGAACACCGGCGGCATCGTCATTGCGGCGAAGACGGCGGAAGCCCTGCGGGTGATGAACCAGAAAATCAAGGACCGGGAGATCGACAAGCGGTATCTTGCCATTGTGGAGGGCACCCCAAAGCCCCGGGAGGGGAGCCTGAAGGGGTATTTGTTTAAGGACGCCAAGCAAAACCGGGTCTACGTCACCGATACCCCCCAGACGGGGGCCAAGACCTGCCAGACCAACTACAGGGTACTCTCTTCCCGGAACGGCCTGAGCCTTACGGAATGTGAGCTGATTACCGGCAGGACCCATCAGATTCGGGCCCAGTTTGCCCACAGCGGGCATCCTCTTCTGGGAGATGGAAAGTACGGGAAGCTGGATAAGCGCTTTGACCGGAGCTATCAGGCACTGTATTCCTACAAGCTGACCTTCACCTTTACCACCGATGCCGGGGCGCTGAACGCCTTAAACGGCAGATCCTTTCAGGTGGAAAAGGTGGACTTTGTGGAGGAATATTTCCCCGGCTTCAAAATCTGAGAATCAGCAGAAAGATGAGGGAGATCCATGACCCTGTTTCTGACCAGCAGCCCCTTTGTTGAAAACGCGGACCGGGCGCTTTTATGGAATGAAAATTTCTTTATCGACCGGATTCGGGAGGCCTTGCCTCCCTTCCCAAGGTGCCTGTTTGTATGTGCCGATCCGCAGCGGCATGATCTGACCTGCATGTTTGGCGGCGACATTTTCGCAGCCTTCCGGGAGGCGGGAATCTGCTTCGGCGGCTTCTCTGTGCTGGACGGAGAGACGGCGGAGGATGCGGAAGCGCTGGTATCTTCCAGCGATTTTGTCGTATTGGCGGGAGGACATGTACCCACGCAGAACGCATTCCTTCAGGATATCCATTTGCGGGAGCTGCTGGAAGGGTATGACGGCGTTGTCATGGGCATCAGCGCCGGTTCCATGAATTGCGCGGAATATGTCTATGCCCAGCCGGAGGAGGAAGGGGAATCCGCACCGGAGTTTCCCAGATGGTTGCCGGGGCTGAATCTGACGGCGGTAAACGTTTTACCCCATTACCAGAAGGTGAAGGACAATATTCTGGACGGAAAGCGGCTGTTTGAAGATGTTACCTACGCAGACAGCGTCGGAAATGAGTTTTTCGCCCTTCCGGACGGAAGCTATTTCTATCAGGACGAAGAAAAGCTGCTTCTGTGCGGGGAGGGCTACCGGATCAAAGATGGAATTCTGGAGCAGCTGACCCGGAACGGGGAAGTGCTGGATATGGCCCAATTATCGTAAAAACACCCTCCCCAAAGTGCGGCATTCATAAGACAGTTAACATCCACAGTAGATTACTCTGCTGTGGATGTTCTTGCATTCTATAGGGTGGTGTGATAATATGGAAAACCAGACAAACAAATCAAAATTGGAAGGAGAACGTATATGGAATTTGGATGGATCAATATATTTGGCGCAGGTATCGTTATCCTTATTATGATTCCAAATATCATCTATGCAGCAAAGCATAAACGAACAGGAGCAGAAAAAAAGATTCCCCAATATCTGTCTATATGTGAACAGATTGGAAGGTATGGCTGTATTGTTTTGATGTGGCTGCCTTTGTTTGTGTGGAAATTCGGATTTGGAAGTGTAGAAGAACTTTTGATTTATCTGATTGCAACTGTGATTTTACTGCTCGGTTATTATCTTTTCTGGCTTAAATACTCAAGAAACAAAACATTAACAACAGCAATGGCTTTGTCTGTTATCCCAACCATATTGTTTTTGCTATCTGGTGTATTGCTAAACCATTGGACATTGGTAGCTTTTGCAGTACTCTTTGGAGTTGCGCATTGTAAAATTACATACTTTACACATAGATAAATTCTAGGGAAGCTCTGATTAAATCGGCGAGAGCAGGCAGCAAGAGATTTTGGCTCAAGCGAAAGTGTGGAAAATGCGGGAATACTTTGTGTATTTCCCATTTTTCACACTGCACGATTGGGGCAAAAGATCTGTCTGTAAGCCGCAGACGATTTATTCAGAGTTTCCTTGGTTTATAGGACAGATACAAACAAGGGCGCACTTCTATACGGGTATTTCCGTATGGCTACCCTGTGAAGAAAAAGGCGTGACCAATTCATTCCGGTCACGCCTTTTGCCTATTTGCCGTCTTACGAACATCCCGCTAAACGGGAGTGTGTTTTTGCTTGCGTACCTCGTAATTATTTCAGCTTCTGATAATCCGCATCGGAGACAGGCTCCAGCCACTCGCTGGAGGTGTTTTCACCGGGCACCTCAATGGCAATGTGGGCAAACCAGCTGTCCTTCGCCGCACCATGCCAGTGCTTGACGCCGGTGGGAATGGAAACCACATCCCCGGCGTGAAGCTCCTGGGCTTCCTTTCCCCATTCCTGATAATAGCCCCGTCCGCCGGTGACCAGGAGAATCTGTCCGCCGCCCTGAGTGCCGTGGTGGACGTGCCAGTTGTTCCGGCAGCCGGGCTCAAAGGTCACATTGGCAACCCCAACGCCGTTCAGCTGGGTCAGCATGGCAAGGTAGGAGTTGCCTACAAAAAACTGTCCGTAGGGGTTGGGAATGCCTTTGTCAAAAATCGTACCGTGTTCCAGTTCCTTCATGTGATGTACCGCCTTTCTTGATTTTGTATATCATATAGTCAATTTGGTCGAGAAGCTGCTGCTTATGGTGGAGCTCCTCCAAAAGCTGGCAGCGGATCTTTCGCAAAGCGCGAACCTGGGCTTCCTTTGTCTGACCTTCCCGGTTTACCAGATTCGCAATTTCTCCGATGGTCATGCTGTCCTCCGATGTGATGGAAAAATGGGTGTGGAGCAGAGCAAAGACGCTCCTTTCCACACCCATATCATATTTCAGAAAACCGATGATCGCAAATACTTAATTCGTATCCATGGCCTATGCCCGGAAGGCATGGGATTTCCTGGCTGTCAGGACGCCTTTGAAATGTCCGTACCAAAATACTTCTGCGACAGTTCGGAAAGCTGTCCGTTTTGACTGAGCTCTGCCAGAGTCTCGTTGATCGCCGCCAGAAGGGAAGCGGAATCCTCACCCTTTCGCACGGGAATCGCAACCTGCTCTACTTCCTCGGAATAGGCGGCAATTTTGACGGAGGTGTCCGGGTGGGCCTTCATAAAATCAAAGAAGGTGACCTCGGCGTTTAAGGTGGCGTCGATGCGGCCGCTGAGCAGCAGCTCGATGGTCTGGTTCAGATCATCCACGCCGGTGACCTCAGCCCCATACCGCTCTGCCTGGGTGGCATAGGTGCTGCTGATGGTATTGGCGGTGCGCTTACCCTTCAGGTCCTCCATAGAATGGATTTCGTCATAGTCGCTCCGGACAATGACGGCGGTGCGGTTATATCCATAGGGGGTGGAGAAATCGTATTTCTCCTGCCGGTCCGGCGTGATGCCCACACCGTTGACCATAATGTCATAGCGTCCGTCATCCAGACCAGCCAGAAGACCGTCCCATTCGCCTTCCACGAATCTGACCGTCACACCGAGCTTTTCCGCAATCAGCTTAGCCACTTCCGTATCGTAGCCAACCAGCTGGTCGTTTTCGTCATGGTAGGTCCAGGGGGCCCAGGTGCCCTCCATGGCAACCACGATTTCGCCCCGGGCCTGAATCCGGGCCAGAAGATCGCCTTCCGCCTCCGCCTGACCCTGAGCGGGATTGGTTCCGGAATCGGATGCACAGCCGGTCAGAATGAAAGTACAGACAAGCAGCGCGGTTAAAAGCAGGGAAAGTAATTTCTTCATTTTACGCAATTCTCCTTTGGGTATTTTTCTGGCGTTCCCTAACAGAGGGAACCCTGTACGGTTTGCAGGAAAGCCCGGGTACGCTCCTCTTTTGGATGTTCAAAGAAGTCTCCGGAATCCCCGGATTCCACCACGGTTCCATTTTCCATGAAAATGACCTTGTTGGAAACGGTTCTGGCGAAGTTCATCTCATGGGTCACCACCAGCATGGTCATGCCCTCCATTGCCAGTGTGCGCATGACGGACAGAACCTCAACGGTCAGCTCCGGGTCCAGGGCGGAGGTGGGCTCGTCAAAGTAGATAATCTCCGGATCGGTGGCAATGGCGCGGGCAATGGCGACACGCTGCTGCTGTCCGCCGGACAGCTGGGCAGGGTAATAGTCATACCGGTCGGAAAGCCCCACCTTGTCCAGTGCCTGCCGTCCGATCTGAAGGGCCTGGGCCTTTGGCATTTTCCGGGCAACAATCAGCCCTTCCGTCACATTTTGCAAGGCGGTCTTGTTCAGAAACAGATTGTAGTTCTGGAAGACAAAGGCGGTTTTCCTTCGAATGCCCGCAATGCTCCGCTTGGAAAGGCCCGGCATGGAAAAACGCTGACCGTCGAAGATCATGGTGCCCTCGTCGGCACTTTCCAGATAGTTGATACAGCGCAGCAAAGTGGTCTTTCCTGAGCCGCTGGGCCCGATGATGGCGACCACGTCTCCCTGATTTACCTGGAGGTCAACCCCTTTTAAAACAGGAACGCCCTGAAAGGACTTTTTCAGATTCTGAATTTCCAGCATATCCATCACCCCTTCTGTTCATAGGCTTGCAGCTTCCGCTCTCCGACTCTCTGGAGCTTGGTCAGAACCGTGGAGAACAGGAGATAGATCAGGCCCACTTCCAGGTATAATAGCAGCGGCTCATAGGTTCTCGCCACAATGCGCTGGGTCACCATAAACATCTCGGTGACGGTGATATTGGCTGCCAGAGACGTGTCCTTTACCATGGCAATCAGAGAATTGGACAGCGGCGGAAAGGCCGTCCGCATGGCCTGGGGCAAAATAATCCGGCGGATGATCTGTAAGTAGGACATTCCGGTGCAGTAGCCGGCCTCCAGTTGACCAGAGGGCACCGCCTCCAGGGCTGCCCGGATGGTTTCGGCGCAATAGGCTCCCTCATTCAGGGAAAACACGATTACGGCAGCGGGAAAAGGGTCCAGCACAATGCCGATCTTTGACAGGCCGTAAAACACCACAAACAGCTGCACCAGCAGGGGCGTGCCCCGAAAAATCCAGATATAGAACCGGGCGAGCTGCTTGAAGCCCTTCACGTTGGCAAATTGCACCAGGGCCGCAATGACCGCAATCACCAGGGCCAGGGAAAAGGAAATGACGGTTAAGGGAATGGTGACGGTCAGACCCGGCAAAAGAATCTTCCAAAAGGAATCCAGAAACAGATTCCATAATCTCGAACTGAACATTTTGACTTTGTTTCCTTCCTCTCTATCGCAGATCCGTTCAGATCGCTTCGATGTTCAAAGGCTTTCCCCGGGCATATCCAGGGAAGCCCTCATATGTTCGATGAACCTGGTCACAGCCAAAGAAAAAGGCTGCTGTTTTTTCCAGGCAAACACACTGTTTGTAGTCAGCTCCGGGGAGAGAGGGCGCAATACGATTTTATCCGGGTCCCAGAAGGGCACCGCGCCTTCAATGACCAGGGAATAGGCAAGCCCCTGCTGTACAATTAACGCGCTGTTGGTGGCAAGGTTGCTGGTAAAGAGAACCTGACTTTCCCGAAAGGAATCCCCCAGCCAGTTGACCATTTCATTGCGCACATTGGTACGCCGGGGCAGGATCAGGGGCACATCCCTGAGATCCTCGGCCCGGACGGCCTCCTTCTGTGCCAAAGGGTCCTCCGGGCGCATCAGCACCACCCAGCGTTCCCGGTTTTTTAGACGGATGAAATCAAATTTCTCCATGTCGATGGGTTCCAGCAGAACACCGATATCGATAAGCCCCTTTTCCATCTGTTCCTTTACCAGGTCAGCATTTCCTGTGAAAAGGTCGAAGGTGACCAGGGGATAGGTTTCCCGGAAGCCTGCGATGATCTTCGGCAGCTCCTGCATGGCGGCGATTTCTCCGCCGCCAATGACGATACGTCCTTCCACCAGCTCCTCCTGCTCGATCAGCTCCTGTTGTGTCCGATCGACCAGAGCCAGGATTTCCTCGGCACGCCGCCGCAGGAGAATCCCCTCATTGGTCAGCGTGATTTTCTTTGCGCCGCGGTGAAACAGCTTTACGCCCATTTCCTCTTCCAGCTGGGCTAGCTGGCGGCTGAGGGTGGGCTGGGTGATATGCAGTGCTTCTGCCGCACGATTAATTCCTTCCTCCCGGACAACGGTTAAAAAATAACGCAGCACACGAAGCTCCATAGCATTCCCTCCCGAAAGCGCGCTTGCCATATCATAGCAAAGATATGCTCAAAAAGCAATACCTAAAAGATATTTCTTCCCGGGGGCATATGCGGTTTGTACAGGCCTGCCTGGACTTGCCCAAAAAGAATCCGAACCAGCTTTCTTCATAGGAAGAACCTGGTTCGGAGTATATGGGTTTTCACCGGAGGTAGCACTTCAGATGTGGCTACCTTGTATTTTTGACGCTGTCAGGTTACAGAAAATAGGCGTTGGATTTGGGCTGCTTCAGCTTTTGGGTGAACATGGCGGCAAAATCGTTGTATGCCGGAACATCCATATGCTTTGCCCCTACCGGACAACGGCGGATGCAGCGGAAGCAGGCAATGCACCGGTCGGTATGGATGGCGCGATTGTCTGGACCAATGGCCTGCATGGGACACTCCTGCGCACAGCGACCGCAGTCGGTGCAGGCATCATTTGTCAGCGGGAAGAAGGAGCCGCCATTGCCGCCTTCCTTATAGGGCCGATTGCCAGGTACATCCGGCATACGGTAGTCGCCCTTTTCCAGCTTCTCCGCCACTTTCCTGGCAAAGGCGGCATCCTCTGCCAGGTCATCCTGATCAGGGCGTCCTACCTGGATGCTGCCATAGGTGTGCTGCCCGATCAGCGCCACAGCGGCTACAGGGATAAAGCCCTGGGCGGTTACCAGATCACACAGTTCCAGCAGTGCATCATCGTAATCCCGGTTGCCGTAGGTCACAGTGACGATGCAGGGTGTCTTATTGCCCTTCACGTCAGCCAGACGCTCCACAAAGCCCTTGAATAGCCGCCCGCCGTACACTGGGCCGCCAAAAACAACGACTTCCCTGGGCCCCAATTGGGCCTTCGCAGCATGGCAGGTCAGGTCAAGCTCCTTGCAGGTGCCCCCCCAGGGCCTCCACAATGGCGCAAGCTCCCTTACGGCTGGTGTCTGTGGGAGAAAAGTAGATGGCAGTCACAGGACAATCCATAATTTCATCGCTCCTTTATTTTTTATATTTCATTATAGAGCGAAACAACAGAGAAGTCAATGTGATACCATCCGGGTTCACAGCTTCAAAGTATTCCTGTATTCATTGGCGCTCATATTTTCCAGTTTTTTGAAGGTGCGGGCAAAATGGGCCGTATCGGCATAGCCGATCCGTTCGCCGATTTCCCCAATCTTCAGGCTGGGGTCCGACAGCAACTCCTTGGCCTTCTGAATGCGGATGGCATTGAGAATGTCATAGAAGCTCTTCCCGGTATGGCGATTTAAAAGCTTGGACAGATGCCACTGGGAGACAAAACAGCAGTCCGCCACTGCCTGCAAGGTCAGCTTCTCCCGGTAGTGGGCCTGCATATAGGCCAGGGCCTGATCCACAATAAAGCTGCCCGCGCTCTGGTTCTGCTCCTCTGCTTCTTCTTCCGGCGGCAGCTTGTCCAGACGGCTTACCATGACCTGTAGCGCCTCGTTGATTTCGTCCATTTTGGTGGGCTTCAGGAGAAACCGGGTCACGCCCAAACGGATGGCCTCCTGGGCGTAGGCAAAATCCCGGTAGCCGGTCATCACAGTCACCTGCATGTTTGGAAACTCACTGCGCAGCCCTGCCAGCATGACAAGACCGTCCTGCCCGGGCATCCGGATATCCGTAAACAGAATGTGAGGGCGGAAGGCCCGGATTGCGTCCGCGCCGGAGGAAGCGTCACAGGCTGTGTCCACCACCTGGCAGCCGAAATCCGACCACTTTACCACACGGCGCAGTCCCTCCACAATTATACTCTCGTCATCGATCAGAACCACACGGTACATTGGACCCACCCTCTTTCACAACCATCATACTCCTTTTTGTCGGGAAAATCAACCTTTGACTGCGCCGGCGGTCAGACCCTTGATGATATGCTTTTGCAGGCATACATAGACGATCAGCACCGGCACAACCACCAGCACCACAGACGATGCCATCAGGCCGTAGTTGACGCCGGCCTGGGAGCTGATTTCGTTGAGCAGTCCCGTAATGGCCCGCTCCTGGGGATAGCGAAGGAAGAAGGACTGGGTAAACAGGTCGTTGTAGCTCCACAGGAAAGCGAAGATTGCCACGGTGGCAAAGGAGGACTTCGCCGCGGGAACAATAATCCGGAAGAAAATCTGGAATACGTTACAGCCATCCAGATAGGCGCTTTCCTCCAGCTCAATAGGCACCGACTGAATAAAGCCGGTGAGAATGATAATAGCGAAGCACAGATTTCCCGCAATCTGGGGCAAAATCGTTGCCAGCAGGCTCAGCCAGCGGTTTCCCGTACCGGCAATGCCCATGACAACCTGCATCCGGAATACCGGAATGATGGTGGAAAACACCGGGAACATCATACCTGCCAGCACCATGCTCTGAAGTACACCCCGGCCCCGGAACCGGTAGCGGCACAGACCATAGGCGGCAAGTCCGGCAAGAATCACCACAAAAACCGTAACGGAGCCGGAGATCAGAATGGAATTTAAATAGGCGTTGCCAAAGTCGGAACGTTCCATGGCGGTGCGGTAATTGTCAAAGGTAAAGGCATCTCCCAAAGGCAGGGAGAAGGAGTCACTGAGGATCAGACCCTTCTGCCGGAAGGAATTGAGAATCACCCAGAGAAAGGGATAAACCGTTGTCAGCGCCCACAGGCAAAGGACCACATAGGTCAGCACCTTGCCGGGGGTCATTTTCTTTTCAATCATGTCCGCCCTCCTCAGTAATCTTCCGTGGTTTTGAATACCCGGTTTGCCACGTTGGACAGCACCACACCCAGCACCACGATGAGAACGGCAATGGTGCTGCCGTAGTCCACATTCATTTTGTTGAAGGTCTGGTCATACATATAGGTTCCTGTGAGCCAGCCCTGATTCTGGGGCATTCCCGCGCCAAACATGACCCAGGGCAGGTCGAAGACCTTTAACGCACCGGTAATCGCCAGCACCAGGCAGGTGCAAAGTACGTTTCGCAGCATGGGCAGGGTGATGTACCGGATCTTTTTCAGTCCGGAGGCACCGTCCAGCGCCGCCGCTTCAAACAGATCATCCGGGATATTATTCAGTCCGGTGATCAGAATCACGAAATAAAAGCCTACATACTGCCAGATTACCGGCAGGAACATGGTAAGCAGGAAGTGGTTTTCATCCTTCCAGTCCAGCCACTGAACAATGACCTTTCCGCTGGCCTTGACCTCGGAATCCAGGTAACCAAGGCTCAGCAGCAGCTGGTTTACCATGCCGCCCTTGTACAGGAACATCAGGTTAAACATAAGGCCCAGTGCCGTTGCGGAAATGACGATGGGGAAGAAGTAGACCGTGCGGAACACCTTTGCGCCCACACGAATGGAATCCACCAGCAGCGCAAGAATCAGGGCGATCCCCACCTGGAATACCACGGTGCAAATCGTCAGCAGCACCGTGTTTTTCAGCGCTGTCCGCAGGTCCGGATCTGTCAGCATTCTGCGGTAATTTTCATACCAGGGGTCATTTACACCCTCTGCGGCCCGGCCCAGACCGCCGATGTCCAGGAAGGTGTTGAGGACATTTTGCAGGAAGGGGTAATACAGATAGATGATCAGAAACGCGAATGCCGGTATCAGGAAAAGCAGCAGCGGCGTTTTTTTCTTATAAATCATGGAACTCATAGCTGCACCATCCTTAGCATTTGAAAATAAAGGGGGCTGCTGCTATTCGCAGCAGCCCCCAGGGGAAAGCGGAAAATCAGTTGAGCTTCATAGCGGATTCCACGGCCTCGGCTGCGGTCATCTGACCGGTAACGACCTTCTGCACATTGCCGAACAGGTCGCCCTTGGCTTCTGCGGTGATGGTATCCTGAACAGCGCCCACAACGCCCGTGATGTTGGCATTGCACTTGGCGGCGGATTCCTGAATGGCGTTCAGACCGCTGGGAGAAGCGCCGTTGATCAGAGCGGTGACCTCGGTGGTGACGAAGGTGCTCAGGGTTTCATCGCTGGTGAGCTGCTTTACAAATTCCACGGCAGCGGCCTGCTTGTCGGGATCCTCCCAGGCCTTCCGGGTGATGAAGTAACCCATGGAGATACCGCCGATGGCATCGGAGGCGGGACGGTCGCCCTTACCGGGGACACAGCAGACCACATAGTCTTCCAGATTGTCGGCGTGGTTCTCGGCGAAGTAGCCGCACTTCCAGGAGCCGTCGATCAGGAAAGCAGCCTCACCCTCGCCAAACAGAGCGACGGTTTCTGCGTCAGTGGCGGTCAGGGTGTTGTCGGGGAAGTAACCAGCCTCGTACAGGCTCTTGATGTCTTCCAGACCTGCGATCCACTTCTGGGCCACAGCGTCATCTACCAGCTTGCCGTCAGCGCCGACGGTGGGAACCTCCAGCTGATTTGCCAGGGTGCCGTTGTTCATCACGGTGAACTCAAACCAGTAGTGAGGAACCTCAAACAGAGAGCAGGCGATGGGGGTATAGCCGTTTTCCTTGATGGTAGCGCAGTCGGTCAGGAACTGATCCCAGGTGTAGTCGGGGCCGGGAACGGCAACGCCGCAGGCATCCAGAACAGCCTTGTTGACAAACATATTCTCCCAGAAACCGGCGGAAGGAACTGCATAGTGCTTGCCGTCAGCGGCAACCGCCATCATGGAGTCCTTCATGTTGGAAGCGTAATCGGGATAGACGGAGCGGATTTCCTCAATGGAGACAACCTTGTTGGCGCTCACAATGGGCTCGCTGTCAGCGTTGGTGAAGAAGAACAGAACATCGGGCTCGGAACCGGTCTCAAAGTCCGTCAGCACCTTGGCCTTCCACTCTTCGTTGGAGGTGGCGGAGCCATCGTTGACCTTGTTGCCGGTGGAGGCCTCATAGGCAGCCACGGCGTTCTCGAAATTCTTGCGGTTGCCGTCATCGCCGCCGTAGGAGGTGACAACATTCAGGGTAACCGACTTGGCAGGAGCGGGCTCGGCAGCAGCAGTGGTCTGGGCGGGTTCGGCAGGCTTCTGAGCAGCCTCAGTGGGAGCGGGGGCAGAATTGCCGCCGCAGGCAGCCAGCCCAAGACACATACAGGCAACCAACAGTAACGCGATGATCTTTTTCATGGTGTTCTCTCCTTTAAAAGATTGTTGTGACATTTCACATATGTCAGTGTCTATATGATACAAAAAATAAACACAATCCACAATCCCCCCGGTTGCGGTTTCTTGTCCGTGGTTGGCACTTCTCTTGTCAGATATGGCTCTTTGGGAAGGAAAGCCGGGCCAGGATTGTTCCGGAGCTTACCTCGTCAATGGTAAGCTCTCCCGCATCGCCGTAGAGAAGCTTCAGTCTCTGGAATACATTCCGCAGGCCCACCCGGCCCTTGCCCGAATCCTCGTCGGAGGCCTGACGGCGAATATTTTCCCGGTCGGCATCGGTCATGGTGCCGTCGTGTTCCACTTCCAGAATCACCCGCCGCCCGTCCTGCCAGGCCCGGAGTACAAGCCTGCCGCCCCGGTTGGCGGTGATGTCATGTTCCACCGCGTTTTCTACGATGGGCTGTAAAATCAGCCTGGGAATCAGCTGCTCTCTCATTTCGGGGGCGATTTCCTGGCTGACCTGCAGGTTTCCTCCCAGCCGCTCCCGGATAATATACAGATATGCTTCCACATACCCCAGTTCCTCGGACAGGGGGATCTGGGTTCGCCCGTCCCTGTCCAGTGCTGCTGTCAGCATGGTGGACAGGGCTTCAATCATGGCGCAGACCCGTTCATTGTCCGCAAGCCGTGCTTCCCAGCTGATGATTTCCAGAGTATTATTCAGAAAATGGGGGTTAATCTGGGATTGCAGGGCTTTGATCTGGGCCTTCTGAGTGGCCCGCTGCTCCTGATAGGACTGCTCAAACTGATTTTTCAGCTCCGTTGACATGGCGTTGAAATTGAGATACAGCTTTTCAAATTCAGTATTGGGAGCCTCCTGGGTGATCTGGTAACCCCGCTGACCGGATTGCACCTGGGCATTTGCCCAGGACAGGGTTTCCATGGGAGAGGAGACATGGCGGTAGAACAGACCGATTACCACCAGCAGCAGGGGCAGCACCATCAGCGCCGCACCGGCAACCGCCCAGCGAAGCCATGGCGTGTCATCCCAGATGTTGTAGGTCCTTGGGTAGGCGGAAAAAACCAGGGTATGACCGTCCACCTCCAGATTATAGCGGATCTCTTCACTGCCGGAAGACGCTTCCTTCCCGGTGAGGGGGATGGTACAGCCGTCAATGCTGATTTTCAAGCTGCCCACCCGACCGATGGCCTCCAGACTCTGGAAAATTACCTCCGGCTCCAGCAAAATGACAAAGGTGGCATAGGGCCGAAAGCGGCTGTCCAGCAGATTCCGTGCCATATACAGCTGGTCATTCAGATACAGAAACCGGATGTCGGTATCCGCGTCACGCATGGTTTCCACAATATCCGGCGCAATGTCCTGACACTGCTTTAGCAGGTCGTGACCGGTGGTGCCCCGGCACAGCACATAGGCGCTGGCATCGGCTCCCGCCTGCCAGAAGCGCAGGAACGCCGCCCGGTATTCGCTTTCCCGGGCGAAATTCTGGGTCAGGTAGTCGTTGACACTGCGGTACAGACGGGCGCTGTCTTCATCCTCGAGAAAGGCGCGATAGGCAGTGCGGACGATGCCGTCATAGGATACCGCTTTGGAATCCCAGATGGTGTCTTCCATGTGCATCTGCACCTGCCTGAGGGCGTTGTCCGCTTCGGAACGAATCTCCTGCTGAATGGAATCCTGGTAGTTACTGTTCAGCAAAATGCCGGAGATCGTTACAATAATCAAAATGGGCATCAGCCAGCAGATCAGAATGGCGCTGACCAGTCCGGATCGAAGAGATATCTTTTTCATCCCCATCACCTCATAGCCTTATCTTATCACATCCCGGCGGAAATGAAAAGGGTACATCCGCGGCATTTGCGGATGTACCCCCTGGTTTACAAATCCAGCCAGTCCTTCCAGGTCCGAAGATATGCTTCGGCCTGGGCTTTCGTTTCACCCTCCGCCGCAATCCGAAGCAGCGGCTCTGTGCCGGAGAAGCGGCAGATCACCCAGCTGCCGTCCCCAAACCACAGCTTGCAGCCGTCCTCCCGGTTGATCCGAAGAATGTCTCTCCCAAAGTCAGGAAGCTGCTTCCGGGTGAAGATCAGGTCCTGTAGCTCTGCCTTTCGGGCCGGTGTCATGGGGTAAGCCCCTTCCGCCCAATAGAGCACTCCATACCGGTCGGTAATCTCCCGGTAAAGTTCGGATACGGATTTCCCGGTTACTGCCAGCATTTCCACCAGCAGGGCGGCGGAATAGATGCCGTCCTTTCCCGCGATATGGCCCCGGACGGCAAGACCGCCAGAGGACTCGCCGCCGATGATGGCGCCGGACTGGGCCATTTTCGCGGAAATATGCTTGAATCCCACGGGAACCTCGTAGCAGGTTTCTCCGAAGTCCGCCGCCACACGGTCCAGCAGGCTGGTGGTGGAGTTGTTGCGGACACAGGGACCTTTCCAGCCCCGGTACCGCAGCAGATAGTAGTAGAGCAGCACCAGCAGGGTGTTTGCCGGAACGTAGTGACCCATTTCATCGATTACACCCAACCGGTCCGCGTCGCCATCGGTGGCGATGCCCAGATTGCAGCGGTTTTCCACCACATAATTGCTCAGCAGCTTCAGGGTATCCTCGCTGGGAGCGGGCATTTTTCCACCGAACAGGGTGTCGTGCTGCTCATGGATGACGTCCACATCACAGCGGCAGGTCAGCAGAATCGTGCGCAGACAGCTCTGACTGACACCGTACATGGGATCAATGGCAATCCGCAGCCGGGCACGCTTGATGCTTTCCATGTCCACAAATTGCAGGATGCTGTCGATGTATTCGTTGAAGGGGTAGATTTCCTGAATCACCCCGGAGGCCAGAGCTTCGTCATAATCTACTGAAAGAATCTTCTCCGGGTCAATGGTCTTAATATGGGCCTCGATTTTGGCGGTAACGCCCTGATCCGCATCCCGTCCTCCTGCGGTAAATACCTTGATCCCGTTGTAAATCGCGGGATTGTGGCTGGCAGTGACAGCCATGCCGTAGGGCAGGGCCAGCTGCTTGACCGTAAACATGATCAGCGGCGTGGGGGAAGAGCGGTTCACCATCATGGGGTGGAAACCGTATCCTGCCAGAACCTCCGCTGCCCAGTGGGCGGCTTCCTTGGACAGAAAGCGCCGGTCATAGCCCACGCATACCTGGGAGCCTTCCAGTCCCTCTGCGTGCATCAGACTGCACAGACCTGCCGTCAGCAGCCGAATGTTGGCCTTCGTGAATTCGTCGGCGATAATCGCCCGCCATCCGCCTGTTCCAAATTGAATCATGGCTGCCTCCTTATCCCATTACCACTTCAACGACCGCCACGGTTCCCGATTGCTGTGGGGGAATATGGTCAGTCTTCTCTCCATTGAGCGTCATAAAAGCTACGCCCTTCTCCACTCCCTTGGGATTGCTTACATGGATGCGGTACTCCGCCCCCCGCCACTTCCGGGTAACATCGAATTCCTTCCAGTCTCCGGGAATGCAGGGATCGATGATGAGTTCCTCAAAATCCGGGCGGATGCCCAGCAGATATTGGGTTGCCGCGTAATAGGCCCAGCCGGCGGAGCCGGTCATAAAGGGATGGTGGGCACGACCAAAGGCGGTGTGCGCTTTGCCTGCGACAAACTGACAATAGCTGTATGGCTCTGCCTTCCGGACCTCGATTTTGTCATTTTGCAGGGCGGGACACAGGGCGTTGTAGAACTTCATAGCCCGGCTGCCTCTGCCCAGAATTGCTTCGGCGCACCAGGCCCAGGGATTGGGATGGCTGAAGATGGCGCCGTTTTCCTTTAACCCAGGGTACACCCGGGTGACAAAGCCGATGGCATCATCCGGCACCGTATAGCAGGGGGCGTTGAGCATCAGCCCGTATTCGGTGAACAGATACTTGTCCACGGCGTCCATGGCACGCTTTCCCCGTTCCTCATCCGCCACACCGGACAGCACCGCCCAGGTGTTGCTCTCCATGTGTACTTTGCCCTCTGTGTCGGCCTGGGTGCCGATCTTCCGGTTCTGGGCGGTAATGCCCCGGATATACCACTTGCCGTCCCATAGGACCTGCTGACAGACCGCCTTTTCTTTTTCTGCCATGGCAGCATAATATGCCGCGTCCTCCTGCCGCCCCAGCCGGGCTGCCAGAGAGACGAAGGCATTCAGGGCCCAGTGGTGCAGGAAGCTGACCATGGCGCTTTCACCGCCTCCCAGATTCAGACAGTCATTCCAGTCCGCCCGCAGTCCCTTGCAAATACCGTTGATGCCCACCTGCCGGGCAGAAAAGTCCAGAATCCGTTTCATATGGTCGTATACCGTGCCCTCGCCGCCGTCGGCGTAGGTGACCACCTCATCGATAAAGCCATAATCCCCGGTTTCCTTCACATAGGTCACAATGCTGCTCACCAGCCACAGAGCATCATCGGCGCAGGCGTCCTGAATGCCGTGGACAATGGAGCTTTTGTCCGGGGTGGGAATGACCGTGGGGGAGCGGAAGGACTGCTGCTCCTGGGAAGGTTCAAACCACCTTGGCTCAAACAGGTGCAGGCCATAGCCCTCCCGGGTCAGTGCCCGCAATAGCTCCACCAGCCGACCGCGGCATTTTCCCGGGTCGGCGTGGGGGACCATCATGGCATCCTGAGCAGTGTCCCGGTAGCCCAGGCCCACTCTGCCGCCTACCTCAATGAAGGAGGTAAACCGGGAGAACATGACATTGATCTCACTCTGATACAGATTCCAGATGTTCAGCTCCGTGTTCATGCCCTCGTTTGGCGTATGGACCTGGAGGCAGCTGAGCTTTTCATCCCAGAATTTGGCTGTCCGGGCGAAGTCCTCCGCGCATCTTTGGGAGGTGTACTTTTCCCGCATGGCTTTTCCCGCGGAAATGCCGCCCTCTCCCAGCAGGTAAATCAGCTCCACCGCCTGACCCGGCTGTAGCGTCAGGTCCTTTTTCAGACAGCCGCAGTGGTTTCCGCCCTTTTCGAAGCTTCCGCTGCACTGCCCCCGCTCTACCGCAATGGGGTTGCGTTCCGTCCGGTAGGGGCCGAGGAAGGTATCCCGCAGGCAGTCATATCCGTCCGGGGTGAAATTGGAGGTGAAGAACTGATAGCCCCGCTCCTCATAGTACAGGTCGTGCTCAATAACGCCGTCCTCATAGCGGCTTCCGGCGGCATACAGGCTCATCTGGAAATTCTGGTTATCCATGGCGATTTGATGGAAGCTGAACTCCAGATAGGAAAAAACAGAAAGACTGCGCACCCGGTCACTGCGATTGCAAAGGGTTACCCGCCAGATTTCCACCGGGTCGTCCACCGCCACAAACAGGGTCTGCTCCGCGTCAATATCCGAATAGTCGCAGTGGTATTTGCTGTAGCTCAGGCCGTGGCGGCAGGAATAGTGCTCCTTGGGTTTTCCCACAGGCTGCCAGGAAACAGACCAGTAATCCCCGGTGTCATTGTCACGAAGATAGACATAGTGCCCGGGACCATCCATCGGGGCATTGGGACGGAACCGGGTAATCCGGTGATATTCCGGGGACTTGTAAAGCAGATAGCCTCCGGCGGTCTGATTGAATACGCCGTACATCTCCCCGAGACCGATGTAGTTCGTCCAGGAAACCGGGACATCAACCTTGTCGATCACATATTCCCGGTTGGCATTGTCAAAGAAACCATACTGCATAGCCCATTCCTCCTGCTTTGCATATTATGATACTTCCAGTATAACGAAGAAAGCGATGGTTTTAAAGGACTGGAAATGCAGCTTCTTGTCTTTCCTTGTCTGTTTTTTACAGAGTCCCGGCAAAATACAGAAGCGTTTTTGGCATACCAGTAAAAGAAACCCCTGGGTCAGCCATTCAAGCATCCATGATCCCTGAGGCATTTTGTAAGCCCAGTCAGCACATCGCTGAACAGGATACCGTGCTCCCGGGCCTTTCCGCAGTCCATCCACAGATTCTGTCTCAGCGGTCCATCCTCCACCACCAGGTCTTTTCCCAGCAGCGCCGCCAGCTGCTTTGTAATCTCATACATGGACTGGGTAGTTTCACTGCCAAAGTTGTAAGCGCCTCCCGGCAGGGACGCCACTCTGTCCATATTTTCCGCCACTTCCCGCAGATAGGTGACGCCCCGGTACTGTCCGGAGCTGAAGGAAACCCTGCCCGTTGCCCGGAGAATCTGCAAAAGGTAGTTTGTCTTCGGGGCGGGGATGTCGTACATCCATTCAGCCCGAAGCATGACGGCGCTGGGCAGAATATCCAGCACCCGCTGTTCCATCTCCAGCTTGTGAGCTCCATAAATATTTCCCGGGGATGCCATTTCTTCACGATAGGGACCATCCTCTTGGCTGCCGCTGTAGACCTGATCGGAGCTGAAGCAGATCAGCTTTCTTCCTTCCGACGCCTGGGCAATCCACAGGGGAAGCCGTACATTGGCAAGGTAGGAGCCTTCCGGGTCAGACTGGCATACTCCGGTATCCGAAATTGCCGCCGTGTGGATAATGGTATCCGCACCGCTTTTGTCAATGATTCTCCTGATTTCTTCCTGCGAGGCATTCCGAAGAGATGGCGCGGCATAGGCATCCTTTACCGTTTTCATCAGCCGCTGGCCCACAAATCCACTTGCGCCGGTGATCAGAATCATAAAATACCTCCGTTATTTTCATAAATGTCCCTTAACCGCGCAGGCTCAGGACCTCTGGGCCGCACGGTGCCTGTTCTGCCGGAAACATTTGTCGCACAGGTGTCCCTGGTGGTACAGGGGGAGGGCCTTCCCGCAGCGCTTACAAAAACGGATGTTGTTTCGCAGCTTGTGCAGCAGAATTTCATTGATATCCTCCGCTACCTGTTCCCGGCTGCTGAAAAGCTTGTCTTCATCCACGGGGCAGTCAAAGGCTTTGGAAAAGGAAAAATACAGATCCAGCTTTTTGTAATACAGTTCCAGCTCCGGCAGGGTGGGACTGCCCTCCGGCAGGCCGGGCTGTTCCAGCGGCTCCCCCAGCTGCCAGCGGCGCAGAAGCTCCAAAAACAAGTCCCGCAGGGCGTCCTCGGTTTCATCGAAGGGAATGTTGGCTGCCCGCAGCTCCTGTTCCTTGGTCAGCGTGAACCCCATTTCCCGGAGCTTTGAAATCAGGGTCAGATACCGGGAGATGTCAAGCTTTCGGTATGGCTCTACCGTGGGCATCCGATTCCATTCGGTCAGCACCTCCAACAGATCGAAATCCGCCTGCAAGACCAGATCCGAAAACCCAGTCACGGCATAGCTAAGGGGTGGAATGACCGCTTCCAGCCCCGCCCGGATCATTTCCAGGTTCTGGACAGCGCCAACAAATCCCTTGTTATACATACCCAGCCGTCCTGCCCGGCCCGCGATTTGCTTGATCTCCTCAGGCTTCAGCTCCCGGTGCTCGATGCCGTCAAACTTCTCCGTTTCCATGAAAATAATCCGTCTGATGGGCAGATTCAGTCCCATACCGATGGCGTCGGTGGACACAATATATTCCATCTCACCGGCCAGAAATCCATCCATCTGCTTGCGCCGCGTAGAATAGGGGAGAGCGCCGTAAATGATTGCGGGTTCCTTCCCATGCTGCCGCAGCTCCTCCGCTACGCTGAGGACGCCAACCTTGGAAAAGGTGATCAGGGCATCACCCGGCTGAATTCGCTGAGGGTCCATGGTATGGTCCATGCACATCAGCGGCGTGGTTCGGCGATGGATCTCGATTTCATAGCTGTCACCACAGCTCTCAATCAGCTGCACCAGCAGGTTCTTTGCTTCCGGCGCGGCACACAGATGGATTTCCGGAGACAGGACACCCAGAATGGCTCGGGTCCATGCGTGCCCGCGCTGAAGGTCCCCAATCATCTGGCACTCATCAATGACAGCCACGTCCCAGTAACGTTTCAGATCCAGCTTTTCGGCAGTGGCAGCCATATGGGTATCGGTTTCCCGCCAGTCCTCCTCCTCACCGGTGGTCAAGCCGCAATCCACTCCGGCATGAAGCAAGGTCTCCTGGGCCTCCAGAGCCAGCAGCCGCAGCGGGGCCAGATACACACCGCTTCTGGCCTGCTTGAGCCGCTGAAACCCTGCGTAGGTTTTCCCGGTGTTTGTCCCGCCCAGGTGCACAATAAAATGCCGGTGCATTGCCCGGGCCTCCGGATATTCATCCTTCGGATTCAGGGCAATCAGCAGGGACAGGCTTGTACGGATGGCCTGCGGCACATACCAAACCGACCACACGCTGCCGAGTCCCTCCGCAAACAGAAGCCTGGAAGGAAAGCCCTTTGCCGCCAGCAGGGCATCCACGTCAGATTCCGGCTGTGCGGCGGTAAAATCAGAAATCACTTGCTGCGCGATAGCCGCCAGTACAAAAGGGTAACGCGCACAAACCTGGACGCTGAGGGGCTGGGTGAGGTCCTCCCCAATCCAGGGAACGGTACGGATGAAGTTTTTCAGAATCTCCGGCACACGGGCACTGTCACAGTGATGTTCCAGGGCAAGAAATTCCTGGAGCCGGGATATGGCCTGGGACATACTGAAACCTGAATTCTTCTTTTCGGCGCTGATGATGTGACCGATGATGGCGGTGTGGTAGTATCCGGCAAGAAGCCAGTCCCGGGATTGATCCGTTTCCCTGCTTTTTACTTGATTCCAGGCCTTAAGCAGAGCGTCGCGGGCAGATCCGGCACAGGTGGGGGATCTGGATGGAGGTACCCAGCCCTCAGAGCGGCTCGCCGCAAACTGGGGGGTTGCTTCCGCCGCCAGCACGTCTTTCTTAGCCCAAACGGGAACCTTCCTATCGCCGAAATAGCGGGGCTTTGGGAGAAGTCCGGCAATGCATTTCTTAGTCCATCCCCGCTTTTTGAGCTGGACCACAGAGAGATATTTTCCACCGTTGTTCCTGGACATAGCACACGCCCCCTTTGCAGGAATCGTTGAATAATGTTATAGTATAGCCTAAGAACGAGAAATCTGCAATCCAAAAAATGAAAATTGATCCGGCGCCTGAGTCCTGGGGCAGCATCCAAGATCCATTCCGGTTCGAAAAAATCGAAAATTGTCGGTCTGCGGAAATTGACAGAATCCCGCATGGGTGATAGAATATCCAAAGAAAAATTTTCAGGGAAGGATCTTAGAGAAACATGATATGGAATATCATCTGGATAACGGCTTTGGCTGGTATGGGCGGAACAGGCCTGGGCGGTCTGATTTCCTGCCTGTTCCGCAAAGATTCCAGCAAGACGGTCAGTCTGCTGCTGTCCTTTGCGGCAGGGGTAATGACCTCGGTGGTCTGCTTTGATCTGCTGACGGAAGCGCTCCATACGGATCAGGAAAGCCCCAATGTGTGGCTGGTGGTACTGGGCATCCTGCTGGGCTATGTTGTCATCGCTCTGCTCAACTCCTGGATTGACGATAATACCAACCATGAGGTTGCCCATATTGACGAAAACCATCCCCGTACCGCTGACTCCCTGGAGGAGCTGACCCACGCAAACCATTTAAAGGAGCATCGGGAGGGCCGTCAGCCCCGCAGCGGATTGTTCCTGGCAGGTCTGGTGATGGCGGCGGCGATTGCGCTGCACAACGTGCCCGAGGGAATGGTGATCGGCGCGTCCTTTGCCCGGTCAGCAGGTCAGGCTGAGCTGAACCGGGGCGGCCTTACCATGGCGATTATCATCGGCGTCCACAATATCCCGGAGGGTATGGCGGTGGCTGTGCCCCTGATCTCCGGAGGAATGCCTAAGCTGCGCTCCGTTGTGACCACGGCGCTGACCGGGTTTCCCACCGTGCTGGGCGCGCTTTTGGGCTACAGCCTGGGAACTATGGGCCCCTTCGCGCTGGCCCTGTCCCTGAGCTTTGCCTCCGGTGCCATGCTGTATGTGGTATTCGGCGAGCTGCTGCCGGAATCCATTCTCATGTGGCGCTCCAAGCTCCCTGCCGCTGCTACCATTATTGGAATGCTGACGGGTCTCATCATCATTTACGTCTGACTGCCGCAGAAAGTATGGCCTTGTTTCCCGTCGCCTGCAATCGAAAAGCAAAATTGACAAGTTTCGGCAAGAAACTTGTCAATTTTTTGATCTTTTACGATTCTTCGTTATTTAAATAGCGCCACATGGTGGTGCGTCCGATGCCCAGCTGGTGCGCGGCGGCTGTTTGATTGCCGTCGTTTTCCCGAAGGGCCTGCTCCACCGCCTGCCGGATGATCTGCTTCAGCGTCAGAGACGGAAGGCTGGTTTCCTCCTGCCGGGCGGGAACCGATAGAGACCGCTCTCTGCTGAGAATTTCCGCCACATCCGTGTTGCGGATGTAATAGGAATCCGTAATCGTGGCCAGCTCCTGGATTACCCGCTTGAACTGGGTGTAGTTGCCGGGCCAGCGGTACCGGCGCAGCTGCTCAATGGCATGGGCGTCAAAGCCGGAAATCTGCTTTCCCAGCTCAAGATTCAGGTTGCCGAGATACAGGCTTGCCAGAGACGGAATTTCATCCTGCCGGCTGCGAAGCGTAGGCAGCGTCAGAATCAGACAGGCCAGCTGCTGGGTGAGCTTTGCGACGGAATCCGGAAGGCTGCCTCCTTCTGGAAAGGTGCAGGAAAAAAGCAGGCGGTTCCGCCCTGCCAGATTGCTGGCCTGAATGAGAGCCATCAGATCCCGGGACCGCTGCTCCGGAGCGGATTCAAAGTTCTGAAAGAAAAGGGTGATTCCGTTGTCGTTTAAAGGGGAGCTATAGTGGTTCAGCAGGAAGTCCCAGGCCTTATCCGCTGCCATGGCACAGTCTATTACCACATAGGGTTTGCTGCTTTGGGTACTCCGGAGATACAGAAGGGAGGCAATCTGCTCCTTGCCGGTGCCGGCCTCACCGAGAATCATCACCGGCTTCCGGGTGGCGGCAACAGACAGAATTTTCGGCTCCAGCTCACCCAGTGCGCCGCTGAGGAAATAGAAGCTTTTGCTGAATAAATACTCGCATTCATTTTTGCTCAGAGAATACAGTCCGCTCTTCCCGGAGCGCACCGGAATTTGGGCGGAGGTGTAGTGGAACAGGTAGTGTTTAGCCTCGCTGGTTGGTAGCAGCTGCGCCACAACCCGGTAAAGGGTTCCGGACCGGTTGTGATAAAACTGCAGCGTACCATGCTGGGGAATCTCCGGGATTTTTTCCCGCAGGATGGTCAATAACTCCGGTGAGGGATCTGCGTTTTGTGGATAATAAACCTGTCCGTCCTCCTTAAGTACCAGGAGGCTTCCGGTCTCTTCTCCCAGAACCTTGCTGAGAATCAGGTTTTCCTGCCGCAGACGGCGAAAGCTGCGGCTGACAGAGACGGCCTGTGCCAGGGCACCATGGAGGCTCTCTACACCGGAGGTAATCAGAAGCGCGTTCATCCCAAGCTCCCGGGCCGTTGTGTTGGTGACCATATCGCCGATAATCATTCTGTATCCGGCGGCCTGAAGTCGGGAAAGCACAGGGCGGACCTCTTTTGCGCTGTGGATGGTCACAATGCTGGCGGGATTTTTAAGAAGGTCGCAGAGGGTATGGGCAGTTTCTGTGATATTCGGAAAGCCCACGATGGCATATTGTTCCACATAGTTTTCCGCCAGATGTATGGTCCTGAGAACATCGTAGACCGACACGGGAATTTCCACCACGGGAATGTCCGTGACCTGCTGTATCATCTGGGCGGTACCGCCTCTGGAGAGAATGCAGTCGTAATCCGCCGACTGATGTTCCCGGGCAACGGCAATGCCCTCCTCCAAATCGCCAATAAAGACGTCCAGATGAATGTCAGGGTTATTCTCCACTGCCCGCTCCATAGCCGCCTGCATGCCCTCATAGGGGGCAATCCCCAGAATCCGTGCCTGTGTGTACTCCTGTTTCATATTTGTCACCTCTACCAAAAAATCACCCGTATTTTTTACGATTGTACCACAATGAAACAATTCTGTCCAGTGCTTCTTTTACTTTCGGTTCAATATGAAACGAAATAAATTCAAGATTTTTTTAATCATTCACATTTAGTTCCGATTTGAAACAATTATCCGCCATTTTAACTGGAAAAAAGTTGTTTACAAAATTATAATAAAAGCACAATTCAACAGACAACACAGAAAGACAGGTGAATATCTATGACGCAGCTACTGATCCTCGCAGATGACTTCACGGGTGCACTGGACACCGGCGTTCAATTCGCGACCACCGGTGCAGTTACCAGAGTCATCACCGGTCAAAACGTTTCGCTTTCCCAATTTGCAGGAACCTGTGAGGTCCTGGTTGTGGACGCGGAAACCCGACACCTGACGGCTCCGGAGGCGGCGGGCATTGTGGGCGATTACACGGCCCAGGCGGTAGCCCTGGGAATTCCCCACATCTATAAAAAAACCGACTCCGCCCTGCGTGGCAACGTGGGGGCAGAATTGGCGGCGGCCCTGGAAAACTCCGGGGAGGAGAGCCTGCCCTTCCTGCCGGCCTTCCCCCAGATGGGGCGCAATACCGTAAAGGGTGTTCACTACATTCAGGACGTACCCGTTGCCGACAGCGTGTTCGGAAAGGACCCCTTCGAGCCGGTGACCTGCTCCTGTGTGGCAGATCTGATTGCCCTCCAATCCGATCTCCCGGCAGTCAGTTATCCGCCGCTCACTGTCGAAGCGCCTGTGCCACAGGAAAAGGGTATATGGGTCTTTGATGCCTCCTCACTGGAGGACCTTCGGGAAGCCGGAATGCAGTTGAAGGCAGCGGGAAAGCTTCACATTCTGGCTGGCTGTGCCGGATTTGCGGCGGTGCTTCCGGAGCTGCTGGGCCTGGGCACCGGGAAACCCAGAAGCATTCCCGCTCTGGGAGAGAATTTCACCGTAATCTGCGGCAGCGTCAATCCCATCACAGTGGCTCAGGTTGCCTACGCCAGGGAACGGGGGTTCCTTCACCGGCAGCTGGAACCGGAGCAGAAGCTGGGCACCGGTTACTGGCAGACCCCGGCAGGGGAGGAAGCGATGGAAGGACTCTACCGGATGCTGGAGGCCAATCCCCACCGGATTCTGGACACCAACGATCCCAGCAGCAACCAGAAAACCGCGGATTACGCCGCAAAATTCGGCATGGACATCCAGGACATCCGTCGGGCAGTGTCCGGCACCATCGGCTATCTGGTCAGCCGCCTGTTCTCTCACGAGGCGGTGGGCACCCTGCTGATTACCGGCGGAGACACCCTGCTGCAGTGCATGAATTACATGGGGGTCCATGAGATTGAGCCACTGGGCGAAATGGACGCGGGAGTGGTGCTTTCCCGGTTTACCTATCAGGGGATCACCCGTTATGTGATCTCCAAATCCGGCGGCTTCGGCAAGGAGACGCTGCTGACAGATTTGGCTGCCAGGCTGACAAAAGCATAACCTTCGGGTTTCAATAAAAAATGGAGGAACAGATTATGAACTACCCTGTATTGCCCGGTCTGACCATGGATGGTCAGGTTTACTGCAACGCGGAGATGGGCACCGTGGAAGCCATCATCCCTCCCGGCCCCTGGCGCACCTGCCATGGTCCCGGAATGGTGGAAACCCCTGACGGCGACCTGCTGTGCTGCTGGTTTGCCGGTACCTTTGAAGGGGACGCCGATATCCACATCGTCTGCGCCAGGCTCCCCAAGGGGGCGGATAAGTGGGAGGAGCCTGTGAACGTCTCCAACGATCCCACCCGTTCCGAGCAGAATCCCTCCCTGTTTATGGGTCCCGACGGCGCCGTATGGTGCATGTACACCGCCCAGCTGGGCCGGGTTCCCGGCAAGGACAACATGCAGTTCACCTCTCAGGTTCGCTGCCAGAAGTCCTTTGACGGCGGCAAGACCTGGGGCGCCTACGAGACTATCTTCCCCGAGGAGGGCACCTTCTCCCGTCAGCCCATTCAGGTTCTGAAAAACGGTCGCTGGATCTACGGCACCTGGATCTGCACCGACGCGGTGGATGGTCTGGCTGGTGACCCCTCCGCCTTCCGTGTATCCGACGATCAGGGCAAGACCTGGAAGCAGGTGTTGATGCCCAAGTCCAACGGCAGAGTCCATCCCACTGTGGTGGAGCTGGATGATGGACACCTGGTGGCTTTCATGCGCAGCCGGGAGGCGGACTTCATCTACCGCAGCGAGTCTCTTGACTGGGGCGACAGCTGGTCTGAGCCCAAGCCCACGGTACTGCCCAACAACAATTCCTCCATCAGCGCCATCCGTACCCAGTCCGGTCGGATCGCCATTGCCTACAACCCCACCTGTGTTTCCGAGGATATGCGCAGCAAGTGCGCCTGGCCCGGTCTGCGCTGCCCCGTTGCCGTGGCCCTGTCCGAGGATGGCGGCCTGACCTTCCCCATGATCCGCTGGATGGAGCGGGGTGAGGGCTACATCGGTGACGAGAACAAAACCAACAACAAGCAGTATGAGTATCCCTACATCATGCAGAGCGCCGACGGTCGGCTGCACCTGACCTACGCCGCCTTCACCCGGAAGGCTGTCAAGTATGTCAGCTTCACCGAGGCGGATGTGATGGGCGCAAAGCGGGAACGCTATGGTGTCTACAACCCCACCTCCGGCGAGGGTGCCCGGGACGCGAAATAAAATCTTTCTTTAGGAGTGGTTTACAATGCTGACAAGCTACAATCTGAAAATGCCTCACGCCGTTTACGGCGGCGAGAACGCAATGGACAACATTGCCACAATCATTAAGACCCTGAATGCCAAAAAGGTTGCTATGTTCACCGACAAGGGCCTGCGGAAGCTGGGACTGTTTACCCTGGCTGAGGATGTGGTCAAGACCACCGGAGTGGACTATTATGTGCTGGACGAGCTGCCCCCGGAACCTTCCTATATGGCGGTACAGGCCATTGTGGACCAGTTCAAGGTCAGCGGCGCGGACCTGATCGTGGCCTGCGGCGGCGGCAGTGTCATGGATGCGGCAAAGCTGGCAAGCGTGCTGGTCACCGATGAATACGGCGTCAAGGAGCTGCTGGATAACCCCGGCATGGCAAAGAAATGCGTACCCATCGTGCTGATCCCCACCACCGCCGGTACCGGCGCGGAGGTCACCCCCAACGCCATTGTGGGCGTGCCTGAGCGGGAGCTGAAAATCGGCATCGTCAACGAGAACATGATTGCGGACTACGTCATTCTGGACGCCCGGCTCATCAAGAACCTGCCCCGGAAGATTGCCGCAGCTACCGGCGTGGATGCCCTGGCCCACTGCATTGAGTGCTTCACCTCCAACAAGGCCAACCCCTTCAGCGACATGTACGCGCTGGAAGGCTGCGACCTGATCCTGAACAACATCGAGAAGGCCTGCGACGATCCCGAGGCCATGGCGGAAAAGAACCGGATGCAGATGGCTGCTTACTACGGCGGCCTGGCGATCACCGCCTCCGGCACCACCGCTGTCCATGCCCTGAGCTACCCCTTAGGCGGCAAGTACCACATCGCCCACGGCGTGTCCAACGCCATTCTGCTGGCTCCTGTCATGCGCTTCAACGCTAAGGACCCCGCTTTCCGTGCTCGGCTGGCTCTGGCCTATGACCGCTGCTGCCACGAGGAGGAGAAGGCTTCCACCGTAGACGAGAAGGCCGCCTGGATGATCGCGAAGATGGAATCCATTGTCAAGCACCTGGATATTCCCACCAGCCTGAAGGAGTTCAACGTTCCTGCCGAGGATCTGGAGGGTCTGGTAGAGGCCGGTATGTCCGTCCAGCGGCTGCTGGTGAACAACATGATCACCCTGACCCCCGCAGACGCCAGAGCCCTGTACCAGGAAATTCTGTAATTCCGCCGGGGAGGGTGTGTCCCTCCCCAAGAAAAAATACATAAGGAGCGATATCACATGAAAAACTGCGAGATCAAAGGCATCATTCCTCCCATTCTGACCCCCATGAACAATGATGAGAACCAGACCGTCAACCATGCGGAGCTGCGCAATCAGGTAGAGCGGATGCTCGCCGGCGGCGTTCATGGCCTGTTCCCCTTCGGCACCAACGGCGAGGGTTACATCCTGAGCCTGAAGGAGAAGGAAGAGGTTCTGGAAACCGTTATCGACCAGGTCAAGGGCCGTGTTCCCGTCTATGCCGGCACCGGCTGCATCTCCACCGCCGACACCATCTACATGAGCAAGCGGGCTGAGGAGCTGGGCGCGGACGTGCTGTCCATCATCACCCCCAGCTTCGCTCTGGCAAGCCAGAAGGAACTGTACGACCACTATGTGGCGGTCGCCAAGCATGTGAACATCCCCATTGTTCTGTATAACATCCCCATGCGTACCGGCAATAAGCTGCTGCCCGAAACCGTGGCAAAGCTTGCCAAGGACGTGGACGTGATTATGGGTGCCAAGGACTCCTCCGGCGATCGTGACAACCTGAAGGCCTACATTGATCAGACCCGGGATGTGGGCAAGAATTTCTCCGTGCTGGCAGGCAACGACGGCAACATCCTCTTCTGCCTCCAGAATGGTGGTCAGGGCGGCATCGCCGGTCGCGCCAACCTGTGGCCCGCCACCGTTGCTTCCATCTACGACCACTTCATGGCAGGGGAGATGGAGGCGGCAGAGGCTGCACAGGCAGAAATTGCCAAGATCCAGAGAGTCTTCAAGTTCGGCAACCCCAACACCATCATCAAGAAGGCTGTGAGCATGATGGGCTACAGCGTAGGCGACTGCCGCCGTCCCTTCAACTACCTCTGCGACGAGGGCGTGGAAGAGCTGAAGGCCGTCCTGAAGGAAACCGCCGATCTGCACTAATTCAAATTCAGTATAAAAGGAGAAACCATTATGTTCAAACCCATTCTGGGCATTTCCATGGGTGACCCCTTTGGCAACGGCCCCGAGATCACCGTCCGTGCCCTGGCGGATGCCGCCGTGTATGACCGCTGCAAGCCCCTGGTTGTGGGCGACGAGACCTCCATGCGCTATGCCTTGAAGGTTGCCGAGAAGGTAAACGGCATTAAGCTGGACCTGAACGTGGTCAAGACCCCCGCCGAGGGCAAGTACACCTATGGCACCATCGACCTGATGGATCTGGGCCTGGTGCCCACCGAGAGCATTCCCGACACCTCCGACCTGGCAGAGCCGAAGCCCTTCAAGGTAGGCGCCTGCGCCATCGGCGGTGAGGCTGCCTTCCAGTACGTCAAGAAGGTCATCGAGCTGGCTATGGCTGGGGACATCCACGCCACCGTCACCAACGCCCTTTCTAAGGAAGCCATCAACATGGCTGGTCACCACTACTCCGGTCACACCGAGATCTACGCCCACTACACCGGCACCGACAAGTATACCATGATGCTGGCCCATGAGGAGCTGCGGGTGGTTCACGTCTCCACCCACGTCTCTCTGCGGGAGGCCTGCGACCGGGTGAAGAAGGACCGGGTTCTGGACTGCATCCGCA